>LJTQ01000076.1 GCA_001303445.1 Betaproteobacteria bacterium SG8_39
CACGCCTGCGCAGTAGCGGCGTCGATGCCCCCGCCGATGTCGCTGTGCTATTCGCCGATGGCGTCTACCGCGTGGATCTCGATGGACAGAGCCTGCGCCTGCGACTGCTCGCGCTGCGCGCACACGACGCGCGCCTCGAACTGGACGGCGCCTACGAAGCCAGCATCGATTTCGCCGCGCTCGAAGATGCCATCCACATCGCCTATCGGGGCGCGAGCTTCCGTTTCGACGATGTGCTGCACGCGCCCCCAACCCGCCGCCCCAGCGGGCCCGTCGACGGCCGCCTCACGGCCCCGATGAGCGGTCGCGTCGTCGCCGTGAACGTGGCACCCGGTGCGACGGTCGACGCCGAAAGCGCGGTGATCGTGCTCGAAGCGATGAAGATGGAGCATGGCCTGGCGCTTGGCGCCAACGCCAAGGTCACCGCGGTCCGTGTTTCGACGGGCATGCAGGTTTCCCCGGGGCAGTTGTTGCTCGAATTCGAGGCCGCATGACTCGCAACCATCCCGCGCTCAGCGCTGAGCATGAACAGTTCCGCGACACGGTGCGCCGCTTCGTCGAGCGTGAACTCGCGCCGCACGCCGCGGCGTGGGACGAAGCCGGCGAATTTCCTCGCGAGCTGTACCGCAAGGCAGCCGACGCGGGCTTGCTCGCCGCCGGCTTCCCGGAGGCCTACGGCGGCATCGACGCCGACCTCTTCCACCACGTCATCCTCGCAGAGGAGATCGCGCGGGCTGGCTCCGGCGGGCTGCAGGCGAGCCTTTTCTCGCACGGCATCGGTGCCCCGCCCATCGCGCGCGTCGGCAGCGAGGCCCTGAAGGCGCGGGTGCTGCCGGACATCCTTGCCGGCAGGAAGATCAGCGCGCTTGCGATCACCGAGCCGAGCGGCGGCTCAGACGTTGCCCAACTGCGAACCACCGCTCGACACGACGGCAACGAGTACGTGGTCAACGGTGAGAAGGCGTTTATCACCTCGGGCCTGCGCGCCGACTACACCACAGTCGCGGTGCGCACCGGTGGGCCGGGCGCTGCAGGCATTTCCCTGCTCCTCATCGAGCGCGACCGTCCCGGGTTCAGTCGGACGCCGCTGCAGAAGATGGGCTGGTGGTGCTCGGACACCGCGCTGCTGCGCTTCGAGGACTGTCGCGTGCCGGTCGACAACCTCATTGGTGAGGAGAATGCGGGCTTTGGCGCGATCATGCTCAATTTCAACGCCGAGCGCCTCACCATGGCGGCCATGGCGGTCGGCTTCGCCCAGGTCTGCCTGGACGAAGCGCTCGACTGGGCGCGCGAGCGAAGAACCTTCGGCCAGACGCTGCTCGGCCACCAGGTCATGCGCCACAAGCTGGTCGACATGCAGACCCGCGTGCATGCGGCGCGCGCCCTCGTCTACGACTGCTGCTGGCGCCTGGTGGAGGCACCGCGCGACGCGGCGGCGGTCGCGCAGTTGTGCATGACGAAGAATTTCGCAACGCGCGCCATGCAGTTCTGTGCCGACGCGGCGGTGCAGACGCTGGGAGGCGCCGGCTTCGTGCGCGGCTCGCGAGCGGAGCGCATTTACCGCGAGGTAAAAGTCATGACGATCGGCGGCGGCACCGAGGAGATCATGAAGGATCTCGCCGCGCGACAACTGGGCTGGCAGCCATGACCACCAAGCAGCAACGCGAGCAGCTCGCGCATCAGCTGCGCTCGATCTTCGAGGAGCACGTGCCCTTCAACCGCCTGCTCGGCTTCAAACTCGCCTCGCTCGACCCGAAGAACCCCAGGATCCGTTTCGACATGCGACCCGAGCTGATTGGCAATCCGCAGCGCCAGATCCTGCACGGCGGCGTCATCTCTTCGGTGCTCGACCTCATGGCCGGCGTCGTGGTGCATATTGCGCTGTTCGAGAAGGACAGCGAGCATCTGATGTCCAGGGATGGACGACCCGTGTTTCCCAACATCGGCACGATCGACCTGCGCGTCGATTACCTGCGCCCCGGGCGCGGCGCCTGGTTCGAGGCGAGCGGCGAGGTCGTACGCATGGGCAAGCGCATCGCCGTGGCGCACATGCAGCTCGAGAACGATACCGGCGAACTGATCGCCACCGGCAGCGCGGCCTACGTCGTCGGATAAGAGGACAAGAACGGGGTCAGACCCCGATCACTCCGCGCGCTTTCTGCCCGTAATCATTGCGCGCACCAAGTTTTCCCGGTGAATGAGGCTGGCCACGACCACGCCGGCAACATGCAGAAGGACCAGCAACAGGCTGAGATGTGCGAACAGCTCGTGCGCATCCTCCCATAGGCTCTCGTGATCATCATCACCGTCGCCATCACGATCATGCGCCTGCGCGGGCGCAACGATCGTCAGCTGGGTCTCGGCAAGCGGGCCCTTGCCCTCCGCGGCGTACAGCTCGAGACCGGTCCAGGAAACCAGCAGCACTGTCGCGAGCAGCGCGACCACCATCCAGCCGCCGAGCGGATTGTGGCCAAGGTAATGCTTCGGCCGTGGCGTCAGCAGTGAGCGCGCGTAGGCCGCCGTCTCCGTCCAGCCGAAGACGAAGTCGCTGAAGCGCGCATGCCGGGTGCCGACGAAGCCCCAGAGGATGCGGAACAGCACGATGCCGATAATTGCGTAGCCGGCCCAGGCGTGCAGCGTTTTGACCTCGATCTCACCCGTCAGATAGGCGGCGGCGAAGAGCACGACAAGCGACCAATGTCCGACGCGGACGACGATGTCCCAGACCTTCACTTCGTTGGGGTCAGACCCCTGTGGATAACTCATGACGGCCCTTGTTCATCCAGCGCTTGCGCGACGTATCCACAGGGGTCTGACCCCTCGGTCGCCGTCGCCGCATCATTTCAGCATCACGATCTGCGTCTGCGTCACGATGCCGACGAGCTTGCCGTCTGCGCCCGTGACGCGCGTCTGCCAGACCTGGGTGGTTTTGCCGCGATGGATCGGCGTGGCTTCGCCATGAACCATGGCATCGACGGGCGCGCCGCCGATGAAGTTGGTCTTCGATTCAATGGTCGCGGTGCGTGCGCCTTCGGGCATGTTGACCACCGTGCCGATCGCGCCGAGCGTGTCGGCGAAGGCCATGATCGCGCCGCCGTGCAGGATGCCGCCGCTGGTGCACAGCTTGGGGCGCACGCGCAGCGACGCGCGCACCCGATCCTGCGTCACCTCGGTCATCTCGACGCCCATCAGGCCCGGAAACAGATCCTCGAGGCGCGCCTGGATCTGCTCCGTCAGGGTCATAGACTGCTTCCCTGCCTCACTCAGTGATGTAGTCGGTCAGCGAACGCCACTTGCCGCCCTGGATCTGGCACAGCTTCGCCCGGTTCGAGCCGAGATGCTTGGTCGGCGTGAAGGTTTGCTCGTCCCCGCCGAACATGTCGCGCGGGTACGTCGTCTTCTCGAGCGTTGCGGCGAACCCCTCGGCGGTAAGGCTGGCGCCGGCCTTCTCGGCCGCCGTGGCAAACATGCCGATCATGTTGTAGCCGTAGGCCGCGAAGATGTCGCCGTCGACGCCGAATTTCTGCTTGTAGGCAGCCATCCAGTCACGCACGTTCTTCGACGGGTCGTCGGCGTATGGGTAGTTGATGGTGCACGCCGAGTAGTACCCCTCCACTGCGCCCTTGCCGAGTGCGTGGATGAGATGGGTATAGCTCGCCGTGGTGCCGATGAAGTCGGCATTCAGGCCGAGCTTGCGCGCAGTCACCAGCGTGCCGATGGTCTCGCGAATGATCGTGCCCATGACGACCGCCTGGCAGCCCGCGCCCTTCAATTTGGCAACCTGCGAGGAAAAGTCGGTCGCACCGCGCTTGAAGGTCGTGACCTCGGCGTACTTCATGCCGCTGTCCTTCAGCCCGTGCTCGCCGCCGCCGAACACCTCCTTGCCGAAGTCGTCGTCCTGGTACAGCGCGCAGACCGTCTTGTGTCCCTTGTCCTTCACCAGCTTTTTCAGCCCCGCGCGCATCTGGTCGTAGTACGGCGCGGCGAAGGAGAACTTGAGCTTGTGCAGCGGCTCGTACATCTGGCGCGCTGCCGACAGGGGGAAGAGAAAGAGCACGTCCTTGTCGAGAAAGATCGGCATCGAGGCCACGGCCGTCGGTGTGCCGATCGAGCCGATCGAGGCGAAGATCTTGTCGCGCTGGACCATCTTCTGCGCCGCGAGCACGGCCTTCTTCGGGTCGTAGCCGTGGTCCTCGACGACCAGCTTGAGCTTGCGGCCGTTGATGCCGCCCTGCGCGTTGATCTCGTCGACGCGCATGCGCATGCCGTTCACGGCCTGCTTGGAGAACGGCACGATCGGGCCGGACAGGTCCTGCGAGGTGCCGATGACGATCTCGGACTTCGAGACGCCCTGGGTGGCGAATGCCGCCGGCGTCGCGCCGAGCGCGATCACGGCCGCAACGACGATGCTCTGCTTCATTGTTTGGTGCCTCCTCGGTGGGTTTGCGGCGCTACTGTACTGGTCCCGCGCGAATCGCGCCAGAGCGCCCCCTCAGGCTGCCTCGCGGGCGTACATCGACTCGATCAGGTCGCGGTACTTTTCGTTCACCAGCTTGCGCTTGAGCTTCATGGTCGGGGTCAGCTCCTCGTCCTCGGCCGTGAGCTTGGTCTCGAGCAGGCGGAAGCGCTTGACTTGCTCGACGCGCGCGAAATGCTGATTCACCTTGCCGAGCTCGCCCTCGATCAGGGCCTGCACTTCGGGGCGCCGGCACAGGCTGGCGTAGTTCGAAAACGGGATCGCGTGCTCCTGGGCGTATTTCTCGACGTTCTCATGGTCGATCATGATGAGCGCCGTGAGGTAGGGCCGTTTGTCGCCGATCACCACCGCGTCGGTGATATAGGGCGAGAACTTGAGCTGGTTTTCCCATTCCGAAGGCGTGACGTTCTTGCCGCCCGCGGTGATGATGATGTCCTTCATGCGGTCCGAGATCATGAAGTAGCCCTCGGCATCGACGCGCCCGACATCGCCGGTGTGCAGCCAGCCGTCCTTCAGCGTCTCGGCGGTCTTTTCCGGCTGGTTGAGGTAGCCCATGAACACGCCCGGACCGCGCACCAGCAGCTCGCCCTCGGGCGAAAGCCTGACTTCGCTCGGCGCCATCGGGATGCCGATCGAGCCCGGCTTGACGCCGTCCTTGGGGTTGCCCGTCACTGCGCCGCAGCTCTCGGTCTGTCCCCAGACTTCGAGCATCTCGAGGCCAAGCGCCATGAACCAGCGTACCAAGTCAGGCGAGATCGGCGCCGCGCCGGTGATCAGCACGCGGGCACGGTGCACGCCGATCGCCTTGCGTACGTTATCGAGAACCAGTCGCCGCGCCAGCCAGAAGGCCAGGCGCAGACCAGCGGGCACGGGCGCGCGGGCTTCACGCAGGGCCGCCACCCGGCGACCTATGTCGATCGCGGCCTTGTACGCCCATTGCTGCAGGCGGCTGGAGTCTCTGAGCGCGATCAGCACGCCCGAGTAGAACTTCTCCCACACCCGCGGCACTGCGGTGAACACGGTCGGCGCGATCTCGCGCACGTTTTCCGGAACGGTCTCCGGGTTTTCGACGTAGTTCATCACCGCCCCGGTGTAGAGCGCGTGGTACTCGCCACCGATGCGCTCGGCGATGTGGCACAACGGCAGGAAGCACATGCGCTCGTCGCGCGCGTCCTGAGGAAACGAGGCCTGGTAGGCGGCCAGGGTCGCCATGATGTTGGCGTGCGAGATCATCGCCCCCTTCGGTTTGCCGGTGGTGCCCGAGGTGTAGACCAGGATCGCGAGGTCTTCGGGGCGGCGCACGGCGATGCGCCGCCGCCATTCGTCCGGGTGCGCCGCGTCGTGCTCGGCGCCGAGCGCGCGCAGCGCCTCGAGGCTCATCACCTGCGGATCGTCGAGGTCGCGCAGCCCCTCCATGTCGAACACGATGATCTTGCGCAGCGCCGGCAGGCGCTCGCGCACCTCCAGCACCTTGTCGAGCTGCTCCTCATCCTCGACGAAAGCGAACACCGACGCCGAGTCGGCAAGCAGGTACTCGACCTGCGTCGGCGCGTCGGTCGGATAGATGCCGTTCACCACGCCCGCCGCGCACAGCGCACCGAGGTCGGCGTACACCCACTCGCGGTTGGTGTTCGACAGGATCGACACCACCTCGCCTGGTGCGTAGCCGAGCGCGACCAGCCCCATGCCGACCTCGCGCACGATGCGCCCGAGCGTCTCCCAGCCGACGCTCTGCCAGATGCCGAATGCCTTCTGCCGCAGAATGACCTGCGCGCTGCGCCGCTCGACGCCGCGCAGGAACATCTTCGGCACGGTGTCGATTTCCGGCCCCATGTCCGCCGGCTGCGCGCCGAACGGCAACGCGTCCGCACTCAGCGCCACTGCTTTTTCTTCTTCCATCGCCGCTTGCCTCGCACGCCCTCGGCCTTCACGCCGAGATAGAACTCGCGGATGTCCTCCTTCTCGGCGAGCCGCGCGCAGCTGTCCTCCATCACGATGCGACCGACTTCGAGCACGTAGCCCCAGTCCGCGATCTTGAGCGCCATGTGCGCATTCTGCTCCACCAGCAGGATGGTGGTGCCGCGCTCGCGGTTGATGCGCACGATGATCTCGAAGATCTCCTTGGTGAGCTTGGGCGACAGCCCCAGGCTCGGTTCGTCCATCAGCATCAGCTGCGGCTTGGCGAGCAGCGCACGCGCAATCGCCAACATCTGCTGCTGGCCACCGGAGAGCTGGCCGGCCTCCTGCTGCGCGCGCTCGCGCAGCACCGGGAAGTAGCCGAACACCGCCTCGAGGTCCTGCGCCACGCCGTCCGGGTCGCGCCGCGTGTAGGCGCCCATGCGCAGGTTGTCCTCCACCGAGAGCAGCGGGAACACCTCCCGCCCCTCAGGAACGTGCACCACGCCCGCGCGCACCACCTGGTCCGGCGCGCGGCCCTGGATCTCCACGCCGCGCAGCTTCACCTGCCCCTTTTGCGGGTCGATGATGCCGGAGATGGTCTTCAGGATGGTCGATTTGCCCGCGCCATTGGCGCCGAGCACGGTGACGATGCGGCCCTCGGGTACCGACAGGCTGACGCCGCGCAGCGCCTGCACCGGGCCGTAGGACGACTCGACGTTGGCGAGCTCGAGCATCGATTGCGCCATGCTCAGTCCTCGCTGCCCAGATAGGCCTCGATCACCGCCGGGTGCGACTGCACCTCCGCCGGCGTGCCCTGCGCGATCGGCCGGCCCTCGTTCAAGGCCAGCACCCGATCCGAGACGCGCGCCACCAGGCTCATGTCGTGCTCGACCATCAGCACCGTGACACCGAGATCGTTCTTGATGTCCTCGATCCAGAACGCCATGTCGTCGGTTTCCTCCGGATTGAGACCGGAGGACGGCTCGTCGAGCAGCAGCAGGCGCGGCTCCGTGGCGAGCGCGCGCGCCAGCTCGATCACCTTGCGCACGCCGTAGGGCAGGCCGCCGACCAGGCTGTCGCGGTAGTGCGCCAGGTCGAGAAAGTCGATCACCTTCTCCACCGCCTCCCGCTGCGCCAGCTCGGCACGTCGCACGCCCGGTGTGAACAGCAGCTCCTGCCAAAGCGCGCTGCGCCGGTGCCGGTGGCGACCGATGAGCAGATTCTGCAGCACCGTTGCATGCTCGAACAGCTCGATGTTCTGGAAGGTGCGCGCAATGCCGAGCTCGGCGATGCGGTGCGGCGCAAGCCCCGTCAGATCGCGGCCGTCGAACCAGATGCGGCCGCTGCTCGCCGGATAGATCAGTCCGATCAGGTTGAAGATGGTCGTCTTGCCCGCGCCGTTCGGCCCAATGATGGTGAACACCTCGCCCGGCCGCAAGGCGAAAGACACGCCGTCGACCGCGCGCACGCCGCCAAAGCGGATGCCGAGGTTCTCGACCTCGAAGAAGGCCGTCGAACCCGTCGCCTGTTCCTCCCTCGACCGCTCCCGTACGGCGTCGTTGGACGTCATCGTAGGCGCTCCGACTTGGCGTAGGCCTTCTGGCGGCGGAACATGCCGCGCCGGTAGAACGGGAACAGCTCGAGGTAGGTGCGGATCTTCAGCCAGCGGCCGTACAAGCCGAGCGGCTCGAAGATGATGAATCCGACCAGCACCAGGCCGAAGACCACGGCCTGCACGCCGGAAGTGGCAACGCCCGGCGGCAGCCAGTCCTTGGCGATGGCAATGCCCTGCGGCAGGAAGATGATGAACGCCGCGCCAAGCACCGCACCGTGCAGGAAGCCGACACCGCCGAGAATCACGATGGTCAGCATCTCGATCGACTGAAACAGGCCGAACTGCTCGGGCGAAAGGAACGCG
Organism: Betaproteobacteria bacterium SG8_39; assembly: GCA_001303445.1. Lineage (GTDB taxonomy): Bacteria > Pseudomonadota > Gammaproteobacteria > Burkholderiales > SG8-39 > SG8-39. The sequence goes on from LJTQ01000076.1 coordinate 8,295, forward strand.
ATCTTGTGCGCGTAGAGCGCACCCGCAATGCCGGTGATCGCAGCAGACAGGCCGAATGACAGCGTCTTGTACTTGGCGAGATTGACGCCCATGCAGCTGGCCGAAATCTCGGAATCGCGGATCGCGACGAAGGCACGCCCGGTGGGCGAGCGCAGCAGGTTGATCATGCCGAGACACACCATCACCGCGAGGGCGAGACAGAGGTAGTAGAACGCGGCGGGCGACTCCACCGCCTGCCCCAGCAGCACCGCCGGCTTGACCAGCAGCCCGGCGTTGCCCCCGGTGAGGTCTTCCCAGCGCGCGATGATCTCCTCGACGATGACATTGAAGGCAAGCGTCGCAATCGCCAGATAGATGCCCTTCAAGCGCAGCGCCGGCAGCCCGACGATGATGCCAGTCGCGCCGGCGAACAGCGCCGCGGCGGGGAGCGAGATGAGAAATGGCACGCCCTTCGCCTGCAGCAGCCCCTCGGTATAGGCACCCACCGCGAGAAAGGCGGCATGGCCGAGCGAGACCTGTCCGGTGAAACCGACCAGCAGCATCAGGCCGAAGCCGACGATGGAATAGATTGCGATGAACTGCAGCTGTGTCAGCAGGTACTCGCCGGCGAATGCGGGCGCGGCGACCAGCAGCGCGAGGAGCAGCCCGTACCAGAACCAATGCCCGCCGTGCTTCGCGATGCGAATGTCCTGCGCATAGTCGGTCTTGAAGATGAAGCGCATCGGACGCTATACCTTCTTCATCGTCGTCTCGCCGAAGATCCCCGACGGCCGAACGAACAGCACGATCAGCACCACGACATAGGCGGCGACGTCCTTGAAGCCCTCCGGCAGATAGCGTCCCGCGAGCGCCTCGACCACGCCGATGATCAGGCCGCCGACGATCGCACCCGGCACGCTGCCGAAGCCACCGACCACGGCGGCGGGGAAGGCTTTCAGGCCGATGAACCCCATGTTCGAGTGCACGAACGTCACCGGCGCGAGCAGGATGCCGGCGAACGCAGCGACCGCGGCGGACAGTCCCCAGATCAGCATGTTGACGCGTCGAACCGGGATGCCCATGTAATACGCCGCCAGCTGGTTCTGCGAGCTCGCCTGCATCGCGACGCCCAGTTTTGAGTAACGGAAAAAGAGGTACAGCACGAGGCAAAGCGCGGCCGTCATCCCGATCACCGCAAGCTCCTGCACCGCGATCACGGCGCCGCCGACCCTCAGCACCTTCTGGCCGAACGGCGTCGACAGCGCATAGGTCTCGGTGCCCCAGCCGGGCACCATGGTGACCACGCCGCGCAGCACGTAGCCGACGCCGATGGTGATCATGACGACGGTAAATGCGGGATGGCCCAGCACCGGCCGGATCACGACGCGCTCGATCAGCATGCCGACGATGGCCATCACGAGAGCGGCGAACAGAATCACCGCCCAGTACGGCAGGCCGATCAGCGTGCCGCCGCTCAGCGCGAAGAACGCACCGAGCATCATCAGGTCGCCCTGCGCGAAGTTGACCGTCTCGGTCGCCTTGTAGATCAACACGAAGCCGAGCGCGACCAGCGCGTACACGCAGCCCTGCGCAGTACCCGCGAGCAGCATCTGCACGAACTGGACCACGCTCCCTCCCTCCTAGACGGCCGCGCGATTCTAGCGCATGGCCAACCAAGCAATTGCTTTCCGCGCAGCCGCCGCCTAGACTCGCGCGGCATGCCGCGCACGGTCCCCACACGACGCAGGCACCTCCGGCAGCAAAGGCAATCGAGCCCGCCGAAAGCGCGCGTTCAGCGCGGTCGCGGCGACGCGAACCGGCGCGACGCCCTGCTGCGCGTCTGCGCGCACCTGTTCCGCGAGAAGGGCTTCGACGGCACGACGATCCGCGACATCTCGAAGGCCGCCGGGATGCACTCGGGTAGCCCGTTCTACCACTTCAAGACCAAACAGGCGATGCTGGTCGCGGTCATGGAACAAGGCCTGGTCGAAGGTCTGCGCAAGACCGAGGGCGTCATGGCGCTCGCGCTGCCGCCGCGCGAGAAGTTCGAGCGCATGATCCGCGCACACCTCGACACCATCTTCGGGCCGGGCAACGACTTCATCCCCGTGCTGCTCTACGACTGGCGCTCGGTGACCTCCGCCAACCGTGCGCGCATCATTGCGCTGCGCGATCGCTACGACGCCCTCTGGCAGCAGATGGTCGACACCCTGGCCGCGGCCGGCCTGCTGCGCGGCGACCGAAAGCTGGCGCGCCTGTTCGTGCTCGGCGCAATCAACTGGAGCGCGAAGTGGTACCGGCCCGGTGGACGCGCCTCGCTCGACCATCTTGCCCGCGCCGCGACCGAACTCTTTCTGCGGCCCGCCAGGCCCTCGGCCGCGCGCTGAGCGCTCAGGCTGCGCTCGGCTGCGAGGCCCGCAGCTCGGCGCGCATCGTCTCCAGCGCGAACACCTCCTGCGGCTTGGGGACGCCCTTCATCTCGTGCGCGCCGAGCGAGCGTACCGGCACGCGCAGGTGCGCCACGAACTCGGCCGACATCAGCAGCGGCACGCCGAGCATCTTGGTCAGGCCTTCCAGGCGCGCGGTGCGGTTGACTGCCGGACCCATGACGGTGAAGTCGAGTCGGTCTGGGGCACCGACGTTGCCGTAGATCACCTCGCCGACGTTCAATCCGACGCCGAACTGGATCTGCGGTTCGCCGGCGCCGCGCCGGCTGCGGTTCAGCTCGGCGAGATTGGCGAACGCGACAAGCGCCGCCTCGACTGCCGCCTGGCAGGCCGCGTCGATCTCGCGCCGAGTGTCTGCGGGAAACACGATCAGCATCGCGTCCCCGATGAAGCGCAGGATCTCGCCGCCGCGCGGCGTCACCGCCGCGTCGACATGCTCAAAGTACGCGTTCAGCATGGCGAGCACCTTGTTCGCAGGCAGCGTCTCGGTCAGCGCGGTGAACTCGCGCAGATCGCTGAACCACAGCGCTGCATGGATCGTCTCGCCATCGCCGCGCTTGACCAGCCCCTTGAGCACGCGCTCGCCGGTACGCTTGCCGACATAGGTATCCAACAAGGTCTTGGCCACGCGGCGCAGCTTGATCACCTCGAATACCCGTCTCGAACTTGCGCAAGTCACCCGCCGTGAATCCGTTCTCGCGATCGGTGGTGACGCCGAACAGGGTCAGCGACGCATCGCTGAAGCGCATCGGCAGCAGGACGTAGTCGACACCGCCCAGCTCTGCCAAATCCTGCAGCATGCGGTGCGCATCCGGCGCAAGACGATCGAGCCGATAGCGCACCGGGGCCCGGGTCTGCATCAGGCGCTGCGCCGGGCTGCCGATGAACGCCTCGCTGCTCTCGAAACCGTGACCGACCTGGGTGATCTCGGCGCCTCGACCACGCACCCAGACGTAACCCCACATCGCAATCTGCGGGTGCACGCTGCTGAAGCCGAAGCGCAGCCGCCAGACGGGTGCGCCGGCGGCGATCAGCTGGCTGGCGAGGGCGTCGATCAGCTCGAGCGGATCGCCGATCAGACGGCCCTCGCGTAGCAGCCAGTCGACGACCGGCTGCACGCGCCAGGCCCGCGCCCCCGTCCTGGCGCCGGCCGTCACCGCTTCAGCCCTTCAGCTTCTTGGCCGCCTCGAGGATCGGCCCGAGCACGTCCATCGGCAGCGGGAATACGATCGTCGAGCTCTTGTCGCCGGCGATCTGGGTCAGCGTCTGCAGGTACCTGAGCTGCATCGCCTCGGGGCGCTGCGACAGCATGTTCGCCGCCTCGAGCAGCTTCTCCGAGGCCTGCTGCTCGCCCTCGGCATGGATGATCTTCGCGCGCCGTGCGCGCTCGGCCTCGGCCTGTTGCGCGATTGCGCGCACCATCGATTCGTTCAGGTCGACATGCTTGATTTCGACGTTGGACACCTTGATGCCCCAGGCATCGGTCTGCTGGTCGAGCACCGACTGGATGTCGGTGTTCAGCTTGTCGCGCTCGGACAGCATCTCGTCGAGCTCGTGCTTGCCGAGCACCGAGCGCAGCGTGGTCTGCGCGAGCTGGCTGGTCGCGTCCATGAAGTTCATGACCTGGATGATCGAAAGTTGCGGATCGACGACGCGGAAGTAGACCACCGCGTTCACCTTAACCGACACGTTGTCGCGCGAGATGACGTCCTGCGTCGGCACGTCGAGCACGATGGTACGCAGATCGACACGCACGATCTGCTGGATGCCCGGGATCACGATGATGATGCCGGGGCCCTTGACACGCTGGAAGCGCCCGAGCAGGAACACCACGCCGCGCTCGTACTCACGCAGGATCTTGATCGAGGCCGCGATCAGGATGACGACCAGCACCAGGCCGCCAATCCAGAAGTTGAAGTCGAAATTGAAGAACATGGTCACTCTCCACTGGTTTTCGTCGAACCCGGCTCGACGGTCAGGACCAGGCCTTGCATCCCGGTCACACGCACCTGCTCGCCCGCATGCAGCGTCCCCGCGGCGCGCACGCGCCAGCGCTCGCCGCGCACCCGCGCCCAACCCTCGCCGTCGAAGTCCTCGAGCACCTCGCCCGGCGCCCCGATCATGTCCTCGCGCCCGCTGACCACCGGCCGTCTGCGCCCCCTGACCAGCATGCCGATCACCAGGAACAGGAACCCGGCGGTTGCCACCGTGACCCCGCCGATCAAGGTGTACGGGATCGAGAAGTGCGGCGTCTTGTCACTGTCGAACAGGATCACTGATCCGATCACGAACGCGACCAGCCCGCCGATGCCGAGTGCGCCGAATGCAGGGGTGAACGCCTCGGCGATCATGAAGGCGATGCCGAGCACGATGAGCGCCAGGCCGGCGTAATTGACCGGCAGCATGTGGAAGGCATACATCGCGATCAGCAGACAGATCGCGCCGACCACCCCCGGCAGGATGAGGCCCGGATTGGAGAACTCGAAGATCAAGGCGTAGATGCCGATCAGCACCAGCATGTAGGCCACGCTCGGGTTGGTCAGCACGCTGAGCACCCGCGTGCGCCAGTCGGGCTCGATCGTCTCCGCCGTGACCCCGGCGGTCTGCAGCGTCCGCGTCTCGCTGCCGACTTTGACGGTGCGGCCGTCGAGCGCCTTGAGCAGCGCCGGCACGTCGTCCGCGACGACGTCGATGACGTTCATCTTCAAGGCTTCCTCGGCCGGCAGGCTCACGGCCTCGCGGACCGCACGCTCCGCCCAGTCGGCATTGCGTCCGCGCAGCTTGGCCAGGCCGCGAATGTAGGCCGCCGCATCGTGGGTCACCTTGCGCATCATCGTGTCGGCCGGGACCGGCGCCTTGTCCGCCTCGCTGTCGCCATCCTTCTTGGCGTCGTCGGATCTCTTTGCCGGCTGCGAACCGGGCACCGATGGCGCGCCGATCGCCACCGGCGAAGCCGCGCCGAGATTGGTCGCCGGCGCCATCGCCGCAATGTGGCTCGCGTACAGGATGAACGTGCCGGCGCTTGCCGCGCGCGCGCCGTTCGGCGCAACGTAGCTGGCGACGGGTACCGGCGACGCCAGGATGTCCTTGATAATCGCCCGCATCGAGGTGTCCAGGCCGCCGGGCGTGTCCATGCGCAGGATGACGAGCTGCGCCTTGTCGCGCGCCGCACGCTCGAGCCCTTTCTTGACGAAATCCGCGCTCGCCGGCCCGATTGCGCCATCCAGCGGCAGTACATACACGGGCCCCGATGCCGCAAAGGCCTGCGGCACCAACAGCAGCCACAAGGCAGCGAGCCAGGCGAACCTGCGAATGCCCTTACCCGCGCTCCGGACTTCGAGCTGCAACATACGGACACTATAGCCAACTTTCGCGTCACGTCACGCATTGCGCGTCGCGCGCAGCGGCGCCCTAAAATACGGGCCGCCCTCCTGGACTCTTAACCCGTGAAGCAGGAACGACCTCCCGCTGCCGCGATCGCCATCCGTGGCGCGCGGCAGAACAATCTGAAGAACCTGTCGCTCGAGATCCCGACCGGCGAGCTGGTGGTGGTCACCGGCGTCTCGGGCTCCGGCAAGTCTTCGCTCGTCTTCGACACGCTGTACGCGGAAGGCCAGCGGCGCTACGTCGAGACCTTCAGTCCCTACGCGCGGCAGTTCCTCGACCGTATGGACAAGCCGCAGGTCGATGCCGTGGAGGGCATCCCGCCGGCAATCGCGATCGACCAGACCAATCCGGTGCGGACCTCGCGCTCGACCGTGGGCACGATGACCGAGCTGAACGACCACCTCAAGCTGCTCTACGCGCGCGCCGCAACGCTGGTGTGTCGCGGCTGCGGCTGCGTCGTGGCGCGCGATACACCGGCGTCGATCCTCGCCGACCTCGAGCGGCGCGCGCAGGCACACGGCGATCCGCGCCTCATTCTCACCTTTCCGGTGCCGGTCCCGGCCAACTTCAGCGACGCCGAGATTACGCAGCTGCTCGAACGCCAGGGCTATACGCGCCTCCATGCACGCTCCAAGACGCTGCTCGAGGTCGTGCAGGACCGTTTTCGCATGTCGAACGTCGATCGCGGCCGCGTCTTCGATGCGCTCGATGCCGCGCTCAAGGTGGGGCGCGGGCGCGTAAACGTCTACAGCGCCCCGGCAAGCACGCCCCGGGGGTCTGACCCCGTACGGGGTCAGACCCCGATCGACACGGGGGCCGAGCCCTCAGGGTCGGCCCTCGTGTCCTGGCGCTATTCCTCCGACCTGCACTGCCCCGATTGCGATCTGCACTACGCAGAGCCGACGCCGGCGGCGTTTTCGTTCAATTCGCCGATCGGCGCCTGCGAGACCTGCCGCGGCTTCGGCCGGGTCATCGGCGTGGACTTCGGGCTGGTCGTGCCCGACGAGGCGAAGACGCTGCGCGAGGGCGCGGTAAAGCCCTGGCAGACCAAGAGCTTCCGTGAGTGCCAGGACGATCTCGAGAAGTACGCGCGCAAGCGCGGCATGCCGCTCGACCTGCCCTGGCGCGAGATGGACGAGGCGCAGCGACGCTGGGTGCTCGAGGGCGAACCCGAGTGGCTGAGCTGGAAGAAGTCCTGGCCGGGGACCTGGTACGGCGTGCGGCGCTTCTTCGCCTGGCTTGAGTCCAAGGCCTACAAGATGCATATCCGCGTGCTGCTGTCGAAGTACAGGGCGTACACGCCCTGCACGGCCTGCCATGGCACGCGCCTCAAGCCCGATGCGACGCTGTGGCACCTGGGCAGTGCCGACGGACCTTCGATCCATGACCTGATGCTGCTGCCGGCCGACCAGTGCCGGCGCTTTTTCGACGGCTTCCGCCCGAGCGGCACGCTCGACGAAGCCACCGCGCTGCTGCTGACCGAGATCCGCACCCGGTTTGCCTACCTGTGCGAGGTCGGGCTGGGTTACCTCACGCTCGATCGCCAGTCGCGCACCCTCTCGGGCGGTGAAGTGCAGCGCATCAATCTCACCACCGCGCTCGGCACTTCGCTGGTCAACACCCTGTTCGTGCTCGACGAACCGTCGATCGGACTGCACCCGCGCGACATGGGCCGCGTCATCCAGGTGATGCAGAAGCTGCGCGATGCGGGCAACTCCCTGGTCGTCGTCGAGCACGACCCGCAAATCATGTTCGCGGCCGACCGTATCCTCGACATGGGCCCCGGACCCGGCGAGCGCGGCGGCGAGATCGTGTTCTTCGGTGCGCCGCAGGCGCTGCGCCGCGCGACCACGCTGACGGCCGACTACCTCTCCGGCCACAAGCACGCCGTGCTCGGCACGCCGCCGCGCCCGGTGGTCGAGACCACGCCGAAGCTGCGCCTGTACGGTGCGGCCGAGCACAACCTGAAGGACATCGAGGTCGAGTTTCCGCTCGAGCGCCTGGTGTGCGTGACCGGCGTATCCGGCTCGGGCAAGTCGACCCTGGTGCAGGACGTGCTCCACCCCGCGCTCGTCAAGGCCAAGGGCAAGTCGACCGAAACCCCCGGCGCGCACCGCGAGCTGCGCGGCGCGGCCCTGGTCGAGGACGCCGTACTGGTCGACCAGTCGCCGATCGGCAAGACCACGCGATCGAATCCGGCGAGCTACGTCGGCGCCTGGGACGCGATTCGCACGTTGTTTGCGCGCGCACCGCTTGCCCGCGAACGCGGCTACACGCCCGGCACCTTCAGCTTCAATGCGGGCAACGGGCGCTGCCCGGCCTGCGGCGGCAACGGCTTCGAGCATGTCGAAATGCAGTTCCTGTCCGACGTCTACCTGCGCTGCCCGGAGTGCGACGGCCGGCGCTACCGGCCCGAGGTGCTTGAGGTGTCGATCGCCGGCCGCGGCGCCGATGGCCGGCGCACCGAACGCACGGTGGCGGCGACCCTGGAGCTGACGGTGCGCGAAGCGCTCGACTTCTTCGCCGAAGACAAGGAGGTGCTCGCCCGGCTCAAGCCGCTTGCCGACGTCGGCCTGGAATACCTGCGCCTCGGGCAGCCGGTGCCGACGCTGTCCGGCGGCGAGGCGCAGCGGCTCAAGCTCGCCGGCCACCTCGCCGAAGCCGCCGCGCGGACGCGGCCGCGCGGCGGCGGCGAAGCGCGCAGCGCGGGCAAGCTGTTCATCTTCGACGAGCCGACCACCGGCCTGCACTTCGACGATGTAGCCAAGCTGCTCGGCGCGTTCCGCAAGCTGCTCGCCGCGGGACACTCGCTCGTCGTCATAGAGCACAACCTCGACGTCATCCGCAGCGCGGACTGGATCATCGATCTGGGGCCCGAGGGCGGAGCGGCTGGAGGCTCGGTGGTTTGTGTCGGGACGCCCGAGCGCGTGATGGCGCAGGACGCGTCCCACACGGGTCGCGCACTCAAGGAATATATCGCGGCGATTGGCAAGGGTTGGCAAAGCGGATCGGCACTTTCCACGCTCTCCCCAGTTGCGCGGAGCGAGGGCATCACCGGGGGAAGCATAGAACGTGCCGATCTTGCTTCAAACCTTCTCGTGCAGGAGGCATCGCCCGGGCGCTACCTCGGCAACGCGATCCGCGTACACCACGCGCGCGAGCACAACCTGAAGAACATCGACGTCGAGATTCCGCGCGAGCGCTTCAGCGTGATCACCGGCGTGTCGGGCTCGGGCAAGTCGACCCTCGCCTTCGACATCCTGTTTGCCGAAGGGCAGCGCCGGTACCTCGAATCGCTCAACGCCTACGCGCGCCAGTTCGTGCAGCCGCAGGCGCGGCCGGATGTCGATGCGATCTTCGGCATTCCGCCGACGGTCGCAATCGAGCAGCGCACCAGTCGCGGGGGCAGCAAGAGTACGGTGGGCACGCTCACCGAGGTGCACCATTTCCTGCGTCTGCTGTACGTCAAGCTGGGCCTGCAGCACTGTCCGGATTGCCAGCTGCCGATCGAGCCGCAGAGCGAGGACGCGATCGCGGCGCGCCTGATGACCGAATTCCGCGGCCAGCGCATCGGGCTGCTCGCGCCGCTGGTGGTCAACCGCAAGGGGGTCTACACCGATCTCGCGAAGTGGGCCGCAGGCAAGGGCTACAGCCACCTGCGCGTCGACGGCGCCTTCCTGCCGGTCGAGCCCTTCCCGCGCATTGACCGCTTCAAGGAGCATACGATCGAGCTGCCGGTGGCCGACCTCAAGGTCACGCCGGCAAACGAGCGCGCGCTGCGCGAAGCGCTGGCGCGCGCCATCGAGCTCGGCAAGGGCATGGTGCACGTGCTCGCCGATCTCGATGCCCTGATGCGCGCCGCCGCGCAGGGCCGCAAGCGCGGCGCCGAGCGCGTCGAGCTGGTGCTGCGTGAACAGACCTTCTCCACCCTGCGCGCCTGCCCGTCCTGTGCGCGCAGCTTTGCCGAACTCGATCCGCGGCTGTTCTCCTACAACTCGAAGCACGGCTGGTGCGCCGCCTGCTACGGCACCGGGCTCGCGCTGGAGCGCGTCGAGTGGTCCGACGAGCGCGCGCGCACCGGCACCGAGGACCACGTGCTCGACTCCTGGATCGACTGGCTCGAGGTCGAGGAACGCTGCACCGCCTGCGACGGCCAGCGCCTCAATCCCGAGGCGCTGGCGGTTCACTGGCGCGGGCGCTCGATCGCCGCGCTCTCGGCGCAACCGATCGCGCGCCTCGCCGAGTTGCTCGAGAGCCTGCAGCTTGACGGGCGCGAACAGGAGATCGCGCGCGACCTGGTCGCCGAACTGCGCAGCCGGCTCGGCTTTCTGTCCGACGTGGGCCTCGCCTATCTGACGCTCGATCGCGCCGCGCCGACGCTCTCGGGCGGCGAAGCGCAGCGCATCCGCCTCGCTTCACAGCTCGGCTCGAATCTGCGCGGCGTGTGCTACATCCTCGACGAGCCGACGATCGGCCTGCATCCGCGCGACAACCGTATCCTGCTCGACGTTCTGCAACGGCTGGAGGCGAAAGGCAACACGTTGATC
>LJTQ01000077.1 GCA_001303445.1 Betaproteobacteria bacterium SG8_39
CGCGCCGCCGTGGAACCGACTGCCGGAGGCGCTCGCCGCACGGCTGGCGGAAGCCGGGCTGCGCGGTCTGAGCCGCTTCGGTCCGCGCCAACGCGCGCAGCCTGCGCCAGGCCTCGTACAGGTGAACACCCACGTCGACCTCATCGACTGGCGGGGGGACCGCGGGTTCGTCGGCGTGCCGGCCGCGCTCGAGCAGGCGGTACGCCATCTCGCCGCGCGCCGCACGGGCCGCGTCGACCGTGACGAGCCCACCGGCTGGCTCACCCACCACCTGCAGCACGATGCCGCGACGTGGCGCTTTCTCGAACAGCTGTTTGAACGGACGCGCGGAGCCGCCCGGGTGCGCTGGCTACCTGCGCCCGCGCTGTTCGCGACGGGCGAGGCATGAACACGCGCAGCTTCCGCTATCCGGCGGCCGCGCTGCGCTCGGCGTACGCCCTGGCGCTGATCGGCATGGCGATCGGTTTCGGGCCCGTGCTGTTCGCGCAGCCTGCACCCCTGTTCCGCTGGCTGCTCGGCGCCATGGGCGTGGTTTTCCTCGTATACTTTGCGCGCACGGTCGTCCGCCAGCAGACCTGGATCGAGCTTGACGCGACCGGGATTTGCGTGCGCGGCCTGTTGGGCGTCGCCATCCGCTGGGATGACGTACGCGCGGTCAGGCTGAGCTATTACTCGACGCGGCCGGACCGTTCGGGAGGATGGATGGAGTTCATCGTGCAGGGGCCGAGGCGCTCGATCCGCGTCGAATCGACGCTGGACGGTTTTGCGGCACTGGTACGCGAGAGCACGCGCGAGACGGGGGCGCGCGGCATCGTTCCCGACGAGCGCAGCCGCGTGAACCTGCAGGCGCTCGGCATCGCGGCCTGACCGGAACGCCACCCATCGAGCGATGCCGGATCTTCTTCGCGTCAACAACCTAAAGGTCTACCTCGACGTCGATGCCGGCACCGTCAAGGCGGCCGACGGCGTGTCGTTCCGCATTCCCGAGGGCCGCACCATGGCGCTGGTCGGCGAGTCGGGCTCGGGCAAGTCGATCGTCGCGCAGGCCATCATGGGCATCCTGCCGCGCATCGCGCGCATCGAGGGCGGCGAAATCCTGTTCGCCGACCCGAACCAGCCGGGCACCCTCGTCGACATCGCACGCCTCAACCGCGACAGCAGCTCGATGCGCGCGATCCGCGGCGGGCGCATCTCGATCATCTTCCAGGAGCCGATGACCGCGCTCTCGCCACTGCACACCATCGGCAACCAGATCGCCGAGGCGCTCGCGCTGCACCGCACGCACCTGGGCAAGGCCGAGCGGCGCGACGCGGCGCTCGAGATGCTGCGCCGCGTCGGCTTCCCCGATCCCGTCGCCGCCGAGCACACCTATCCCTTCGAGCTCTCGGGCGGGCTGCGCCAGCGCGCCATGATCGCGATGGCGCTCGTCTGCCGGCCGGCGCTGCTGATCGCCGACGAACCGACCACGGCGCTCGATGTCACGATTCAGGCGCAGATCCTGCACCTGATCCGCGAGCTGCAGCGCGACCTGGGCATGGCCGTACTGATGATCACGCATGACCTCGGCGTCGTCGCCAACATGGCCGAAGAAGTGGTCGTCATGTACCAGGGCCGCGTGACCGAGGCAGGGACCGTGGAGGACATCTTCCGCGATCCGCGCCATCCCTACCTGAAAGCGCTGATGCGCGCGGTGCCGCGCTTCGGCATGGCGGAGGGCGAGCGCCTCACGCCGATTCGCGAGGTACAGGTCGGCACCGAGCACCGCCTGCTCGCGCCGAGCAAGCGACCGGTCGTGGGCGAGCACGAGCCGCCGCTGCTCACCGTGCGCCACCTGACCAAGCGCTTCCAGACGCGCAAGACCTCGATCCTCGGCAGCAAGCTCGCGGGCGAGGTGCTCGCGGTCGACGACGTCAGCTTCCACGTCAAGGCCGGCGAATGCCTCGGGCTGGTCGGCGAGTCGGGCTGCGGCAAGACCACCACCGCGAAAATGGTGCTGCGTTCGATCGCACCGAATGGCGGCGAGATCACGTTCAACGACCACGGCACGCTGCGCGATGTCCTCGCGCTGCAAAACGACGCCCTGTTCGATTACCGGCGCAAGGTCCAGTTCGTGTTTCAGGACCCCTTCGGCTCGCTCAATCCGCGCATGACCGCGCTCGACATCATCGCCGAGCCGCTCATCATCCACGGGATCGGCGACGAGGACGAGCATTTCGAGCGCGTCAAGGAGCTGATGCTGCTGGTCGGTCTGGACGTGCGCTTTCTGCGGCGCTACCCGCACAGCTTTTCCGGCGGGCAGCGCCAGCGGCTCGGCATCGCGCGCGCACTCGCGCTCAGCCCCGACCTGCTGCTGCTCGACGAGCCGGTGTCCGCACTCGACGTGTCGGTGCAGGCCCAGGTGCTGAATCTGCTGCGCGACCTGCGCGCGACGCTCGGCCTGACCTACATCTTCATTTCGCACAACCTCGCCGTGGTGCATTACCTCGCGGACCGCATCGCGGTGATGTGTGCCGGGCGCATCGTCGAGACCGCCGATTGCCGCGAGCTGTTTCGCAACCCGGTGCACCCCTACACCCAGGCACTGCTCGCCGCAGTACCGGACCCCGACCTCGATCGCCTGCTGAATTTCGATTCCCTGATGGAAGGCAAGGCGTCGGACCCCGCCGCATGGCCCGCGCCTTTTCGCCTGGACGCCAGCGTGCGAACCAGTATGATCGACATCGGCAACGGGCACCTGGTACGCGCCCACGCATCCGCCAACAGCTCGGAGCTCATTGCATGAACACCAAACATCGGATTCACATCGTCGCGCCGACGGGCCTGCGGCTCGGCGTCTGGCTGCTCGCCGGCGCGCTCGCGCTCCCCGCCGGCGCCGCCAGTTTCGTCGAAACGCCCCTGCTGGCATCGGACGTGTCCGCCAAGACGCTGCCGCCGGTAAGCGAGCGGGTGCCGCAAGCGCCGCTCGTGGTGAAGACCACCGGCAAGTCGGGCGGCAGCCTGCGCATGCTCATCGGGCGCACCCGCGACGTGCGTCTGCTCGTGGTCTACGGCTACGCGCGGCTGGTCGGCTACGACACGCACTTCAACATCGTGCCCGACATCGCCGAGAGTCTCGACGTCAAGGACGGCCGCATCTTCACCTTCAAGCTGCGTCCCGGCCACAAGTGGTCGGACGGCAAGCCGTTCACCAGCGAGGATTTCCGCTATTACTGGGAGGACGTGGCGAACAACGCCGAGCTCAGTCCGAGCGGTCCGCCGCGCGAGATGCTGGTCGACGGCCAGCCGCCGAAGGTCGAGATCATCGACAAGACCACCGTGCGCTACAGCTGGGCGAAACCGAACCGCGATTTCCTGCCGCGCATCGCGGGTACCTCGCCGCTGTTCATCTACCGCCCCGCGCACTACCTTAAAAAATTCCACAAGAAGTACAACGCGAAGATCGCCAAGGCGGAACAGGACGGCAGTGCCAAGCGCGGCTGGGCGCGCACGCACAACAAGCAGGACAACATGTACCGCTTCGACAACCCGGACCTGCCGACGCTGCAGCCCTGGATGAACACCACGAAGCCGCCTGCGGACCGTTTCGTCGCGTCGCGCAACCCCTTCTTCCACCGCGTCGACGCGCAGGGCAACCAGCTGCCGTACATCGACCGCGTCGAGATGCTGGTGGCCGACGGCAAGCTGATACCGGCCAAGGCCGGTGCCGGCGAGGCCGACCTGCAGGCGCGCGACATCCAGTTCAACAATTACACCTTCCTCAAGAAGAGCGAGAAACAGAACGAGTTCCGCACCCTGCTCTGGCGCACCGCCAAGGGCTCGCACTTCGCGCTGTTTCCCAACCTCAATGCCAACGATGCGGTCTGGCGCAAGGTGATGCGCGACGTGCGCGTGCGGCGCGCGCTTTCGATGGCCATCGATCGCTCGCTGGTCAACAACGTGCTGTACTTCGGACTCGCCATCGAAGCCAACAACACGGTGCTGCCCGACAGCCCGCTCTACAAGGAGAGCTACCAGAAGCGCTGGGCCAACTTTGATCGCAGCGCGGCCAACAAGCTGCTCGACGCAGCGGGCCTCAAGCGCGGCGCGGACGGCATTCGCAGGCTGCCCGACGGACGGCCGATGGAGCTGATCGTCGAGACCGCCGGCGAGAGCACCGAGCAGACCGACATTCTGGAGCTGATCCGGGAAATGTGGCGCGAGGTCGGTATCAAGCTCTACAGCAAACCCTCGCAGCGCGAAGTGTTCCGCAATCGCATCTTCTCGGGCGAAACGCTGATGTCCGTGTGGAGTGGATTCGAGAACGGCATCCCCACCGCCAACATGAGCCCCGAGGAGCTGGCGCCGACCAATCAGCAGCAACTGCAGTGGCCGAAGTTCGGTCAGTACTACGAGACCAGCGGCAAGTCGGGCGAGGCGCCCGACATTCCGGAGGCGGTGCAGCTGCTGAAGGACGCCGCGGCCTGGAATGCGGCGGACACGCCCGAGGCGCGCGCGGCCATCTGGCACCGCATGCTCGAGATCCATGCCGAGCAGCAGTTCGCCATCGGCGTGGTGAGCGGCGTACCGCAGCCGGTCGTGGTGCGCAACCAGGTCCAGGGCGTGCCCGAAAAGGGCATCTACAACTGGGATCCGGGCGCATTCTTCGGCGTCTACCGCCCGGACACGTTCTGGATGCGGTAATGGAAACGCGGGACGCCACCGGCGCCCGCGGATCCCTGAGCGGCGCCGCCGGCGCCCGCGGACCCCTGAGCGGCGCCGCCGGCGCCGCGGACCCACTACAATCGGCCTGTCGTCGCGCGCGGGGCGCCAAACCCCGCGCGCGGGCATCGACCTGCCTGCGCGCATGCTGAATTACACGATTCACCGCATCCTGATCATGATCCCGACGCTGCTCGTGATCAGCTTCGTGACGTTCGTGATCATCCAGCTGCCGCCCGGGGATTACCTGTCGAACCAGATCCAGGAGCTGAAGAGCAGCGGCGACAGCGCGGCGCTCGAGCGGGTCGAGTTCCTGCGCCGGCAATACGGTCTCGACAAACCCTTTGTCGAGCAGTACGGCGCCTGGCTGGGCATCTGGCCCGGCGAGCGGGGCTTATCCGGGCTGCTGCAGGGCGACTGGGGCTGGTCGTTCGAGCACGACTTGCCCGTCTCCGAAGTGGTCGGTGACCGGCTGATGCTTTCGTTCGTCCTCAATTTCTCGACCATCCTGTTCACCTGGGCGGTGGCCTTCCCGATCGGCGTCTACGCCGCGACGCACCAGTACAGCTGGGGGGATCACGGGCTCACCCTGTTCGGCTACGTCGGCCTCGCGACGCCGAACTTCCTGCTCGCGCTGGTGCTGATGTATTTCGCCAACGTGCAGTTCGGGCTCTCGATCGGCGGCATCATGGATCCCGAGCATCTCGGCCAGCCCTGGAGCTGGGACAAGGCGCGTTCGGTGCTTGACCACCTGTGGATCCCGGTCATCGTCATCGGCACCTCGGGCACGGCGGGCATGATCCGCCGCCTGCGCGCGAACCTGCTCGACGAGTTGCAGAAGCAGTACGTGGTCACGGCGCGCGCCAAGGGCATGGCGCCGACGCGGCTGCTGGTGAAGTATCCGCTGCGCATGGCGCTCAACCCATTCATCGCCGACATCGGCAACCTGCTGCCGAGCGTGATCTCGGGTTCCGCGATCGTCGCGGTGGTGCTCTCGCTGCAGACCTCGGGCCCGATGCTGCTCGATGCGCTGCAGAGCCAGGACCAGTATCTCGCCGGGTCGTTCCTCATGTTCCTTTCGCTGCTCGCGGTGATCGGCACCTTCATCTCCGATCTGCTGCTGGCGGCGCTCGATCCGCGGATCCGCCTGACGGGAGGCATGGCCAAGTGAGCGCCGGCGCGCAGCCGTCTGACCGGCTTGAGCACTACGTCTCGAGCGCGCCGTTCGAGCCGCTCGCCGCCGAACAGCTCACGCCCGAACAGGAACGCTTCTACCGCGCCTCGCAGTGGCAGATCATGTGGTGGAAGTTCCGCCGCCACCGCATCGCGGTCATCTCGGGCGTGATCCTGCTGCTGTTCTACGGTTCGACGCTGGTGAGCGAGGCGCTTGCGCCCTACGAACTGCATTCGCGTGACGCGCGCCACATCTACGCGCCGCCCCAGGCGCTGCATCTGTTCCACGAGGGCAGCTTCGTCGGCCCCTTCGTCTACGGCTACAACATGCAGCTCAACATGACGACCCTGAAGCGCGAGTACGCGATCAATCCCTCGAAGGTGCAGCCGCTGCGCTTTTTCTGCCGCGGCGACGGCTACAAGTTCTGGAACCTGGTCGAAGGGAACCTGCACCTGTTCTGCCCCGCCGAGGGCGGCACCGCGTTTCTGCTCGGTACCGACCGGCTCGGGCGCGATCTGCTCTCGCGCATCATCTACGGCACGCGCATCTCGCTCACCGTGGGTCTGTTCGGCATCATGGTCAGCTTCACGATCGGCATCGTGCTGGGCGGCATCTCCGGCTATTACGGCGGCTGGATCGACAACCTCATTCAGCGCTTCATCGAAATGGTGCGCGCGTTCCCGGAGCTGCCGCTGTGGATGGCGCTGTCGGCCGCGCTGCCGGTGACCTGGAGCCCGATCCTGGTGTACTTCGGCATCACCATCATTCTCGGGCTGCTCGATTGGCCCGGTCTCGCGCGTGCGGTGCGCTCGAAGCTGCTCGCGCTGCGCGAGGAGGACTTCGCCGCGGCGGCGGTGCTGATGGGCGCCGGGCCGGGGCGCGTCATCGCGCGCCACCTGCTGCCGAGCTTCGCGAGCCACCTGATCGCCTCGGCGACGCTCGCCGTGCCCGGCATGATCCTCGGCGAGACAGCGCTGTCCTTTCTCGGGCTCGGCCTGCGCCCACCGATCACCAGCTGGGGCGTGTTGCTGAACGAGGCGCAGAACATCAACGTGGTGGCGCTCTACCCCTGGTTGATGATCACGGTACTGCCGGTGTTCATCATCGTGCTCGCGTTCAATTTCTTCGGCGACGGCCTGCGCGACGCGGCGGATCCGTACCGTTAAGCGGAGCGAAGAAACCCGGTCAGCCGCGCGCCGGCGGCACGGCGCCCGCAATTAGAGCGTCAGCACGAGCCCTTCACGGGCGAGCAGCGAGCCCGGCATGGCCTGCTCGACCTCGCGCGCAATCGCGTCGAGCGTGTCGTCGTCGTGGTCCGGGTCGTGATGAAACACCACCAGACGCTTGGCGCCCGCGGCCTGACACAGGCGCACGCCCTCCTGCCAGGTTGAGTGTCCCCAACCCGCGTGGCCCTGCGCGTACTCCGCGTCGGTGTACATGCAGTCGTAGATCACGAGATCGGCGCCCTCGATGAGACCCAGGATGTTGCGATCCGGCGCGCCGGGCACATGCTCGGTGTCGGTGAGGTAGCAGGCCGCGCGGCCGCCGTACTCGATGCGATAGCCGGTCGCGCCATCCGGATGGTTGAGCGCGGTGGTGCGAAGCCGGATGCCCGGCCCCGGCTCGAGCGTCTGCCCTGCCTCGAACTCGCGATAGCTGAGGTTGGCGCGGAACACCTCGGGCGGCACCGGGAACAGCGGCGAGATCATGAACTCGCACACCACGCGGTGCAGCGACACGCGCCCGCCCAGATGGCCGGCCCAGACGCGAAAGCTGTTCTGCGGCTGGAAGAAGGGGCGGAAAAAGGGCAGTCCGCAGACATGGTCAAAATGCGTGTGCGTCAGGTACAGGTCGGCGTCGATCGGCGCCTGGCCCACCAGCGCATTGCCCAGGTAGCGAATTCCGGAGCCGGCGTCGAACAGCAGCAGGCGGTCGCCGCAGCGCACCTCGAGCGACGAGGTATTGCCGCCGTAACGCAGGGTCTCGGGACCCGAGCAGGCAATGCTGCCGCGCACGCCCCAAAACCGGATTGTGAAATCGTCGCGCCCCATGTCGAGCGCCGAACTATAGCGGATCGCAGCGCGACGCGCGGGGTAAGATGGCGGTCGCGTCACAGACGCCGAGCGCCCCAGGATGGAACGCACGCTATTCGGATTCATCGTTCGCTACAGCAAGCGGGAGCAATGGCTCATCGTCCCGTTCGTGGTCGCGTCGATGATCGTGTACTTCCTCTCCCTCGACCTGCCCAAGACGATCATCAACCAGGCGATTCAGGGGCAGAGCTTCCCCGACCCGGATTCGGTCGCGGCGTTCCTGCGCCTGAAGTTCACGCTGCCGGCGTGGCTGGGCGGCGCGACGCTCACGCCCTTTTCCGGCTTCGAGCTCGAGCGCCTGCCCTATCTGCTCGCGCTGTGCGTGACCTTCCTGACCCTCATCGTCGTAAGCGGCCTGCTCAAGCTGCGCATCAACACGATGAAAGGCTGGCTGGGCGAGCGCATGCTGCGCCGGCTGCGCTACCAGCTGTTCGACCACATCCTGCGATTTCCGCTGCCGCGCTTCCGGCGCATCAAGTCGGCCGAGATGGCGACGATGATCAAGGACGAGATCGAGCCGCTCGGCGGTTTCATCGGCGATTCCCTCATCACGCCGCTGTTTCTCGGCGGCCAGGCGCTGACCGCGCTGTTCTTCATCGTCTACCAGCACCTCGTGCTCGGCATGGTGGCGCTGACCATCGTGACCGTGCAGACCGCCATCATCCCCAAGATGCGGCGCAAGCTGCTGGTACTCGCCAAGCGGCGCCAGCTCGGCGCGCGCCAGTTGGCCGGACGCATCGCCGAATGCGTCGACGGCATCGCCGAGATCCATGCCCACGGCACCTCCAACTTCGAGCGCGCCGAATTCTCGGACCGCCTCGGCAACCTCTTTCGCATCCGCTTCGAGTTCTACCAGCGCAAGTTCTTCATCAAGTTCCTCAATAATTTTCTGGCACAGGTCACGCCGTTCGTTTTCTATTCGATCGGCGGCTACCTCGTCATCGTCGGGCGGCTCGATATCGGCGCGCTGGTCGCGGTGATCGCCGCCTACAAGGACCTGCCCAGCCCGATCAAGGAGCTGATCGACTGGGACCAGCAACGCCTCGACGTATCGATCAAGTACAACCAGGTGATCGAGCAGTTCACGGTGGAGGATCTGGCGCCGCAGGCGATGCAGGAGATGATCAAGGTCACCGAGGTGCCGAGCGAGGGCAGGCTGCGCGCCTCGAACCTGACCCTGGTCGACGAATCCGGCGCCAAGGCCATTGACAGCGTGTCATTCGAGGCCGGGCTGAACGAGCACATCGCAGTCGTCGGCGGCCCCAGTTCGGGCAGCACCGAGCTCGCCCAGCTCGTTGCCCGCCTGCTGTTTCCGACCAGCGGCTCGCTCGAGATCGGCAGCATCGACATGACGCGCGCCCCCGAAGCAATCACCGGGCGCACGTTTGCCTATGTCGGCACGCCGGCCTACCTGTTTCCGGTCAGCGTACGCGACAACCTGCTCTACGGGCTCAAGCACCGCCCGCTGCGCGAGCCGGTCTACGAGGGCGAGGCGCTCGCCGCGCGCCGCTTTCAAGTGAACGAGGCCGAACGCACCGGCACGCCGACATACGACATCAACGCCGAATGGATCGACTACGAGGCGGCCGGCGTCACGGGTCCCGACGAGATGGAGGCACGCATTCTCGAGGTTCTGCACGCCGTCGATCTCGACGAGGCGATCTTCGAGCTGGGCCTGCGCAGCGCGATCGACGAGAGTCACGGCGAAGAGCTGCGCGCCCACATGCTCGGCGCGCGCGAGGCGATGCGCGAGCGGCTGGCGTCGCTCGGCATCCAGGACTGGGTCGAGCGCTTCGACCCGGCGCATTACAACCGCAACGCGACGCTTGCGGAAAACCTGCTGTTCGGCACACCGGTGGGGCGGACCTTCGACATCGACAACCTCGCCGCGAATGCCTACGTGCGGCGCGTGCTGCAGGAAACCGGCTTGACGGACGAACTGCTGCGTATCGGGCACAAGGTCGCCGAGACCATGGTCGAGCTGTTCAGCGGCCTGCCGCCCGGACATGAATTCTTCGAGCGCTTTTCGTTCATCCGCCACGAGGACCTGCCGCAGTACAAGGCGATGCTCGCCCGCATTCTGGAGTCCGGACTCAAGGGCCTCGCCGAAGACGACCGCGGCCAGCTGCTCGGCCTGCCCTTCAAGCTCTCGCCCGCCCGGCACCGTCTCGGCCTGATCGACGACGCGCTGCAGGCACGGGTGCTCGAGGCGCGGCGCTACTTCGCCCAGCATCTGCCCGAGTCGCTGAAAGGCGCAGTCGAATTCTTCGACCCCACGCGCTACAACGCGGCGGCCTCGCTGCAGGACAACATCCTGTTCGGCAAGATCGTCACCGGGCAGGCCGAAGCGGCGACGCGCATCGGCGCGCTGCTGCGCCAGGTGCTGGACGAGCTCGGTCTGCGCCCGCTGGTCACCGGCATCGGCCTCGACTATCAGGTCGGCACGGGCGGCGCGCGTCTTGCCGCGGCCGACCGGCAGAAAGCTGCGCTGGCGCGCGCGCTGCTCAAGCGGCCGACAATGCTGGTGCTCGATCACGCCGCGGCGATGCTCGACCCCGCCACGCAGTCCCGCGTGATGGGTCGCGTCCTGGAGTATCGCAAGGGCCAGGGGGTCTTCTGGGCGCTGTCGCGCGCGGAGTTCGCCGACCGCTTCGAGCAGGTGCTGGTGCTCGAGCGCGGCAAGCTCGCCGAGCGGGGCGCGTTCGACAGCCTGAAATGCGGCGGCGGCGCGCTGCACAAGCTGCTCAATCCCGCCTGACCGTCGCTGAACGAGGAGGACACGCATGTCACTCGAGCAGGAAGTCGAACTGATCCGACAGTTCCCGATCTTCAGCAAGATCCAGCCGGCCATGCAGAAGCTGCTGTGCTTCAGCAGCGAGCGTCTGACCTACGAGGCCGGACAGGTGATGTTTCGTGCCGGGGACGCGGCGGACGCCGCCTACATCGTGATCGAAGGCCGGGTCGACATCACGGTGCCGACGTCGACCGGCGCGATCCTGGTCAATTCCCTGCAGCGCAATGACATCATCGGCGAGATCGCGATCTTCGGCGATGTGCCGCGCACGGCGACGGCGACCGCGGTCACGCGCATGGAGGCCCTGCGCATCTCGAAGGACATGTTCACCAACGTGATTCGCGAGAACCCGGACGCGGCCCTCGAGCTGATCAAGATCCTCGCCGCCCGGCTCGCCAACACGACCGCCCAGCTCAGCCGCCGCGCGCCCTAGCCGGGGGTGCCACGCGCCATGCGCCTGCCCGTGCTCCTGGCCGCACTCGGCGAGCCCCCCCGCGCCACACCGCCGGAGCGCGTGCGCGGCCTGATCGCGTCGCAGCAGCTGCAGAGCGAGGTCCTGATCGGCTGGGTGCAGTTCGCCCTGATCCTGTTCTGGGTCGTGCTCTACGCACTGG
>LJTQ01000078.1 GCA_001303445.1 Betaproteobacteria bacterium SG8_39
CGCGGTACCAGGCGCGAACTAGGGCGTTCGAGGCGATGGCGCGTCCGCCCGGCGGCGCCGGCCGGCGCCGCTCATTTCGACGCCGACTCCGTGGTGAAGGTGATCTGGCCGAGCCCGGCCATCTGCGCTGCCCACATCACCCGCACGACAGACTCGTGCGACGCCTTGGCGTCGGCGCTGATCACGATGATCGGCTCCTTGGCCTCGCCCGCGGCGCGCTTCAGCTCGGCCGAGAACTGCTCGACGCTGGAAAACGTGATGCGTGCGCTGTTGACGACGTACTGGCCCTGCGCATCGACCAGCACGGCGATCTCGTTCGGCCGGTCGGGCTGCTTTTCGACGTCGGCCGTCGGCAGATTGATCTGCAGCTCGGTGTACTTCGAATAGGTCGTCGTGATCATGAGAAAGATCAGGATCACGAGCATCACGTCGATCATCGGCACGAGGTTGATCTCGAGCGGCTCCTTCTCGCGACCGCGCTGGAAATTCACGCCCGCCCCCCCCTGCGCGCCCGGCTAGCGCCCGCGCGCGCCAGCCACCGGCACGTCGCTGCGCTCGCCGTGCACCGTGTCGACCAGGCGCGCCGCCGCCTGCTCCATGTCAACCACGTAGCCGTCGACCCGGCTCTTGAAATGCCGATAGAAGATCAGCGCGGGAATCGCGATGCCGATGCCGAATGCCGTGTTGTACAGCGCCACGGAGATGCCGTGCGCGAGCTGCTGCGGGTTGGTGCCGGTCGGCGACTGCGAGGCGAAGATCTCGATCATGCCGATGACGGTGCCGAACAGCCCGAGCAGCGGCGAGGCGGTCGCGATCGTGCCGAGCGTCGTCAGAAAGCGCTCCAGATCGTGGGTCACTGCGCGCCCGGCCTCCTCGATCGCCTCGCGCATGACGTAGCGCGAGCTCGCGTGGTTGCGCAAGCCCGCGGCAAGCACCACCCCGAGCGGCGAGTCCCTCGAAAGACGTTCCAGAACCTCTTCCGATACGCCGTGGCGCTGGTAGACCGTGACGACCTGGTCGAGCAGCGTCGGCGGGACGATCCTGGCGTGGCGCAAGGAGATGCTGCGCTCAATGATCAACGCCACCGCGATCACGGAGGCGGCAAGCAGCGGCCAGATCGGCCACCCGGCGGCTTGAATAATCGCGAACACGTACGATTCCTGGCGGTTGCGGCTGCGGTCGCCAATTCACAAGTGTGACTTAATTCACACTTACTGGACCCGCCACCCCGGTGGCGCGGCCTATGGCCCGTGCCCGCACACGATCCGAAAGGATCGCGCGGCGGGGTGCGCGCACTTTAGCCAAAGCCCAACTCTGCGGCAAGGCGGACGTCCGCGACGCGCCGCAACCGGCCCCGCCGCGCGACCCGCGGCGCGCTCGCGTTATCCACAAAAGTTGTGGATAAGTTTGTGGATTCTTGTTGAGCAGTTCAATTTCACCCTCTCAAGCGGCGCGCTTTATCGGTCTCGATCAAAATTTGAGCAGTTTTTTCCGAAGCATTTACAGCAGCTTACGGAAAAGAATCGGGCTCCGTGCACGATCCGTGCAGCGTTTGCGCCAAACCAAGCGGCCATGTGGATTGATGTAGAGTCGTCCGCGACCCGCCCGCACCATGCCGTACGAGCCCACCTCCGAACTCGATGCAGAACGCGCAGGCGTGCTGAGCGTCTCCGCGCTGGTGCGCAGCGTACGTGACGTCCTGGAGCGACGCTTTCCGCTGTCCTGGGTGCGCGGCGAGATCTCCAACTTCACGCGCGCGGCCTCAGGCCACTGCTATTTCACGCTCAAGGACGACGCCGCCCAGGTCGATTGCGTGATGTTTCAGGGCCGCGCGGCACTGCTCGACTGGGCACCGCGTGAAGGCATGCGCGTCGAGGTCCGCGCTTTGGTGACGCTCTACGAACCGCGCGGCCGCTTTCAGCTGCGCGTCGAGACGATGCGCGAGGCCGGGCTCGGCCCGCTGTATGAGCGTTTCCTGAAGCTCAAGCAGGCACTTGAACGAGAAGGGCTTTTCGATCCCGCCGGCAAGCGCGCCCTGCCCCCCTACCCGCGCACGGTGGGGGTGGTGACCTCGCTGGCGGCCGCGGCGCTGCGCGATGTCCTGACCACCCTCGCGCGCCGCAATCCGTCGGTCGCAGTCGTGGTCTATCCCGTTCCGGTGCAGGGCGTCGGCGCAGCGCAGCGCATTGCCGAGATGCTCGAACGCGCGAGCGCGCGCGCCGAGTGCGACCTGCTGCTGCTGGTGCGCGGCGGCGGCTCGATCGAGGATCTCTGGCAATTCAACGAGGCAGCGGTTGCGCACGCGATCCGCGCCTCGGCGATTCCGGTCGTGGTCGGCGTCGGCCACGAGACCGACGCGACGATCGCCGACTTCGCCGCCGACCAGCGCGCCGCCACCCCCACCGCGGCGGCCGAGCTCGCCGTGCCGCAACGCGCCGAGCTGGTCGCGCGCCTCGCCGAGCTTGCGCGGCGTGCAGGCCGCGAGACACGGCGGCGCATCGAGACGGTCGCGCAATCGGTCGATGCGCTCGCGCGGCGCCTGGTCCATCCGGCCGAGCGGCTGCGCAGCGGACGCACCCTGCTCGCCCAGCTCGGCGCGCGCCTCGCCGCATCCGTTGCGCGGCGCCTTGACGCGGCGCGCTACGCCCTCGGCACGCTCGCCCCGCGCCTCGCCACGGCGGATGCCCGTCGCCGCGAGATCGCCGCAGCGCGCATCGCCGAGTTGCATGCCCGGCTGGGCGTGCTCGACCCGCAGGCCGTGCTCGCGCGCGGCTACAGCATCACGCGCAATGCGGCCGGCGAGGTGCTGCGCGACGCCGCGCGCGTCGGCGAGGGTGAGCGGCTGCACACCACGCTCGCCCGCGGCACGCTCGAAAGCGAGGTCAGGCGCAAGCGCTGAGCGCCACGCGCGGGCGCCGGCTCAGCGGGCCTTCAGCAGGCGCGCGGCGCGCACGACGTCCTTTTTCTTGACCCAGAACATCGCGCCGTAGCGCCCGCCGCCGGCGACGACCGCGTTGAGGGCTGTCAGGCTGATGCGCGCGGCGGCCAGCTTGTCGAGCACGCCGGTCAGCGCGCCGACCCGGTCGTCGCCCTGCAGCAGGAACACCGCCTTGCGCTCCGACACTTTCCAGCCGGCGCGCTTCGCCGCACGCCGGAACGTGCCGCCGTTCTGCGGGATGAAATCGACCTGCACCCCGCCGCGCACCGGAAAGCCGGTGAATGCGAGCAGACCGACCCCTTCGGCCTTCAGCGATTGCAACATCTTTGCACCCGCGCCTGGCCGGTTCGAGACCTTCATGGAGTAGTACTCCGCCTTGCGTACGCGTGTAGCCATGCTCGCCTCCTCCGTCGGTTTCCCGCACAGCGCGGGAGCCTTATGCTAACGCGATCCAAGCGACGTAAGATACGCGGCCGGACAGAGCATCTTGGACGGACAGCAGGCCTGGCATGGGACATCGGCTGACGAAAATCACGACGCGCACCGGCGACGCGGGCGAGACCGGTCTCGGCGACGGCGCGCGCGTCGGCAAGGACACGCTGCGCGTACAGGCGCTGGGCGACGTCGACGAACTCAATTCCGCGCTCGGCGTGCTGCTCGCGGAGGAGCTGCCGGACGCGATGCGCGCTGCACTGCAAGGCGTCCAGCAGGATCTGTTCGACGTCGGCGGCGAGCTCAGCATCCCCGGTCACCAGATGGTGCGCGCGGCGCAGGTCGAGCGCCTGGACGCCGAGCTGGAAACCTGGAACGCGGCGCTCGCGCCGCTCAAGGAGTTCATACTGCCCGGTGGCTCGCGCGCGGCGGCGGCGGCACACCTCGCGCGCGCGGTCTGCCGGCGCGCGGAGCGCAGTGTCGTCGCGCTCGGGCGCAGTGAACGCGTCAGCGAGCATACGCGCCAGTACCTCAACCGGCTCTCCGACTTGCTGTTCGTCGCGGGGCGCGCGCTCAATCGCCATGCCGGGCGCGGCGACGTGCTCTGGCGGCACGAAAGGAAACCCGCATGACGCAATCGCTGCGCACCGTCAGGGCGCTCGTGTTCGACGTGTTCGGCACCGTCGTCGACTGGCGCGGCTCGCTGATCGCCGAAGGGCGCCGCCTGGGGCGCGCCAAGCGGCTGCATGTCGACTGGGAGGCGTTTGCCGACGCCTGGCGCGCGGGTTATCGGCCGGCGATGGCGCGCGTGCGCTCGGGCGCGCTCGGCTGGACCTCGATCGACGATCTGCATCGAACGATTCTCGACACATTGCTGACGCGCTTCGGCATCGAGGGGCTGACGGAAGCGGAGATCGATCACCTGAACCGCGTCTGGCACCGGCTCAAGCCCTGGCCCGACGCCCGCGCCGGCCTGCGGCGCCTGAAGAAAGACTGCATCATCACGACGCTGTCGAACGGCAACGTCGCGCTGCTCACCAACATGGCGAAACACGCCGGCCTGCCCTGGGACTGCATTCTGTCGGCCGAACTGTTTCACCATTACAAGCCTGACCCTGAAACCTATCTCGGCGCGGCACGCCTGCTCGGGCTCGCCCCGGAGGAAGTCATGATGGTGGCCGCACACAAGGACGACCTGCGTGCGGCGCGCGCCTGCGGACTGCGCACCGGCTTCGTCGTCCGGCCGCTCGAATACGGTCCCGGGGTGCGCGTCGACCGTCGGCCCGAGAAGGACTTCGACGTCAACGCGCGCGACTTCAATGACCTCGCGACGAAGCTCGCGCGCGCACGACGATGAGCGTTCAGGCACTCAACAGCGCGCCGCACCATCGCCTGCTGATCGTCGACGACGAGGAGGCGACCCGCCTGCTGCTCGCGCACCAGCTGACGCGCGCGCTGCGCGCCGAGGCGCAGCTTGCGGGAACCTGCGAGGAAGCCCTGCGCCTGGCTGGCAACTACGCCTACGACGCGATCGTGCTCGACCTGATGATGCCCGGCATCGGTGGCGTCGAGGTGCTGAAGGAAATCCGCGCGGCCTCGCCGAACGCGCAGACGCCCGTGGTGGTGGTCACCGTGCTGGCGGATCGCGAGTCGATTCACAGCTGTCTTGAGGCGGGCGCCGACGCCTATCTCATCAAGCCGGTGGAGCGCAGCCTGCTCGCGCATACCGTCGAGGCACAGCTGCATGCGCGCCGCAGCGCGCACCGCGCGTCACCGCCGCCGAGCGCGCCGGCCTGAGTCCGCGTCATTCACCCTGGGAGACCTGCAATGGCTGATATCAAGATCCTCAATCCGGACACCCTCGGCAAGCCGCTCGGCCAGTACTCGCACATGACGCGCGTCAAGGCGAACGAATTCCTCTTCATTGCCGGCATGCTCTCGGCCAACCGGGACGGCAAGATCGTGGGCGACGGCGACTTCGACGCGCAGTGCACGCAGGTTTTCGCCAACATCGCCGCAGCGCTCGCCTCGGCCGGCGGCGGCTGGGGGAACGTCGTGCAGTTCACCACCTACATGGTGCATTCGCAGGACATCGCGCGTTTCATGGCCTGGCGGTTGCGCGAATTTCCGCGCATGTTCCCGGACGGCAGGTACCCGCCCAACACGCTGCTGATCGTCGACCGTCTGGTGCAGGAACCCTTCCTGGTCGAGGTGCAGACCGTCGCTGCCCTTTAGGGCCGATCGCGCGCATGTCGCGGCAGAGCGCCGTGCACAGGCTGTGGCAGGCAGCGCGCGTCTGCCTGCTCGTCGCCGCGCTCGCGGCCTGCGGAAAATCACCGCAGCTCGCGCCGCTCGCGCCCGACGCCGTGGTGCTGGCCTTCGGCGACAGCCTGACGCACGGCACCGGCGCGAACGCGCTGGAAAGCTACCCGGCGCAGCTCGAAGGGCTGATCGGCCGACGCGTGGTGCGCGCCGGCGTGCCGGGCGAGGTCAGCGCCACGGCCCTTGCGCGACTGCCCGGCGCGCTCGAAATGCACGCACCGAAGCTGCTCATCCTGTGCATCGGCGGCAACGACTTCCTGCGTAATCTGAGCAAAGCCGCGGCGGCGCGCAACGTGCGTGAAATGGTGCGCCTGGCGCGCGAACGCGGCATCGACGTGGTGCTGATCGGCACGCCGGAAAAGGGCATCACCGTGACCCCGCCGGGTTTCTACACCGAGATCGCGGAGACCTTCGGCATTCCCTATGAGGGCAAGGTCGTCGGCCAGGTGCTGCGCGACAGCGCGCTCAAGTCCGACCCGATCCACCCGAACGCGCAGGGCTACCGGCTGATCGCCGAGCGCATCGCCGCGCTGTTGCGCGATGCCGGGGCGGTTTAGCGCCCCGGCGCGGCCCGAAAGCTGACATCGCCGAAGTAGGCTTCGGCCGTTTCGCCCGTGTTGTCGGTGTCGCTCGAAACGACCACCGAGTTCACTGGCGGCACCGGCCGGCGCGACAGCTCGGCGTCGTCCGCGCCGAACGCGCGCCGATAGTCCTCGGCCACATTGCGCTGCACGCGCAGCCAGCGGCCGAGACGCGCGGACCCGCTCTCGGCGACCACCATGCGCACCCGTTCGGTGTAGGCGTTCGGCACCATCGTGCCCACCGGCCCGCGCCCGTCCCATACGTAGCACAGTGCCGCGAGCGGCAGCGCCTCGCCCCAGAGCGCGCGCGCGAGCGCGAGAAAGACGCGCTGCAGCGGATTGAACTGCTCCAGCGGCACATCGAAGGTGACGTAGAGCCGCGCGGGGAAATCATCGCCCGCACGCGTCGCAATGTCGCTGCCCTTGATCAGGTTCATCACCTTCCAGTCCCATTCGAGCATGGGGTACACGTTCGGATCGAGCGACAGTCGCCGCACCAGCCCCGCGGTCGATGCCTTTGCGCGCGCGCGCAGGACGGTGCGCCCGGCGTCGCGCACCAGCGCAAATTCAGTGCGCTGCGGCCGGTCCTCGAACGCGTAGGGCTCGAGCCATGCGGGCAGTGCCGCGCCCGGGCTGAGCGTCGAGATCGGCAGCGCCCGCACGCGCCCCGGCACATCGCCCGCCCGGGCCATCAACAGGGGCCACACGGCGAGCGCAGCGAGCAGGCCGCGTCGGCGCGGGTTCATCGCCGCCTCAGGGGGCGCCCCCGCGGACCCGCGCGCGCAGCGCAATGCGGCGCGTGAGATCCTCGGGACGATCCAGGTCCCAGACGGTGCGTTGCACGCTGACGCGCCAGCCGAGCGCGTCCATGCGCGCACGCGTGTCCGCGTACACCGCAGCGCCACCCCAGGCAATGCCGTCGAACGCCCGCGGGTCGGCACGTCGCAGCCCGATCAGGCCGTAGCCGCCATCCTCGGCCGGCGCGAGCACCGCGTCCGCACCGCCCTGCAGCGCACGCGCCGCGCGGCGCAGATCGCGTACCGAGAGCGACGGGCAATCGGTGCCGATCAGCAGCGCACCGCGCGCCCCGCGCAGCGCATGGGCCAGGGCACGCTGCATGCGCTCGCCGAGGTCCCGGCCGCGCTGCGCATGCAGCGTGGCGCGGAAAGGGCGCGCGCAGTGCAGGAAGAACGGCCCGCGCGCACGCGGCGCCGCGTGCAACTCGATGCGTCCGATGCCTGCCGCGTGCGCCGTGCGCAGCGTGCGCTCGATCAGCCGGGCCTGAAGGCGCGCGGCGCCCCAGCGACCCAGGCGCGGTACGAGACGCGTTTTGCTCTGCCCCGGGATCGGGGCGCGCGCGAGCACCACCACGCGCAGCGGCACCCGCATCAGCGGTAGCGCTCGGCCAGCCGCGCCGGGTCCGCGCCGAACCAGTAGGCCAGCCGCAGGCGCCACATCAGCGCGATCGTGCGCAGCACGCCACGCGACTCCCAGCGCCGCCCGGAGGTCTCGATGCGCGCGCGCAGGCAGGCCGGCCGGGCGAGGCGCCGCAACCGGCGCGAGAGTTCGACGTCCTCCATGAGCGGGATTGCGGCGTAGCCGCCGAGCGCCTCGAACGCCGCGCGCCGCACGAAGATCGCCTGATCACCGGTGGCGATTCCGCTCAGCCGCGAGCGCAGGTTCATGGTCGCCGCGACCAGGCGCAGCAGGGGATGGCGGCCGGCGATGCGCACGTCAAAGCGCCCCCAGGGCGCCCCCGCCAGCGCCAGCGCGACCTCGCGATCCGCGGACTCGCCGAGCCGCGTGTCGGCATGCACGAATACCAGGCCTTCGCCGCGTGCGACGGCGGCGCCCGCGTTCATCTGCGCCGCGCGGCCGCGCGGCGCGCTCAGCACCCGGTCGGCAAGCGGCCGTGCGAGCGCCGGCGTCGCGTCCCGGCTGCCGCCATCGACGACGATGACTTCGTGCCCGCGCGCCCGCGCAGCCTGCAGGCATGCGAGACAGCGCTCGATGCCGGCGGCTTCGTCCAGCGCGGGAACGACGAATGAAAGTCTCAATGCGGCTCCGTTCAGCGCCTGACGTCGTTCAGCGACCAGTCGTACTCGAGGAACGTGATCGACGGCGTGCCCGCGACGATGCGCGCGCGCGCCTCGGGCGTGTCGGCAAGCCGCTCTGCGTACCGCGCGAAATACGCCTCGCGCGAGGTGATCGGCGGGGTCTTGCCGTCGAAGCCGCGATAGCCGCTTTGCCAGTCCGCCTTGAACCAGTCGAAGATCTTCGACACCTCGAGGCGGTTCTGCGCGGCGTCGTAGCGGTTGCGCGAGCGGTCCGACAGAAAGCGCACCGTCTGCTCCTCGAGCTGCGCGTCGAGTCGCGCGGCGGCGTAGGCTTCCTCGCGCAGCATCGGACAGCCGATCGAGGCGCAGTTCACCGCGAAATGCACGCGCGGCTCGTCGTAAGCGCCCGGCTTGCGCAGCGTCTCGTGCTCGATCGCGTCGAGCGTGAACGCACGCCCGAACAGCGTGAAGAAGTCGTCCTTGAACGGGTTGCCGAAAATCTTGCCGAAATCCCAGATCGAACCGATGTCCGGATAGCGCGTCAGGATCTTCTCCACCGTAAAAGCGTTGTAGGCGTTGATCAGGAAGGCCATGCGCTGCGGCTTCGACCAGCCTTTGAACTCGGCCTCGGGTACGCCGGACAACGTCTGCAGATACGCCTTGAGTGCCGGACGATCCTTCGCCATGCCGGCATAGTCGAACTGCGAAGCCTTGCCCCCGGAGATCAGCACGACATGCTTCTTCAGGAGCATCGACCATGCCGTGTGACTGTGATCGAAACCCTGCGCGGAAGCAGTCGCGGCGCAGCCGGCGAGCAGCAAAGCGGCGACCCATCTCATTTTTCACCTCGCATCCAGGCGTGATAGCGCGCCAGCCAGCGCAGCACGCCCTGCGGCGCATGCGCCTTCTTCCAGGCGCCCGCGGCGTACTTGTTGGCCTCGGCGAGCGTGGGGTAGATATGGATCGTGCCGAGAATCTTGTTCAAGCCGAGCCCGTGGCGCATCGCCAGGACAAATTCCGCGATCAGGTCGCCCGCATGCTCGCCGACGATCGTCACGCCGATAATGCGGTCCTTGCCCGGCACGGTCAGCACCTTCACCATGCCGTGGGCCTCGCCGTCCGCGATCGCGCGGTCGAGATCATCGATGCCGTAGACGGTGATCTCGTGCGGAATGTTCCGCTCCCGGGCCTCGGTCTCGTTCAGGCCGACGCGCGCCACTTCCGGGTCGACGAACGTCGCCCAGGGGATGACCGAGTAGTCGGCACGGAATTTCTTGAAACCGCCGAACAGCGCGTTGACCGCCGCGTACCAGGCCTGATGCGAACCGACATGCGTGAACTGGTAGGGACCGGCGACATCGCCGCAGGCGTAGATGTTCGGATACAGCGTCTGCAGGTACTCGTTGGTTTCCACCGTGCGCGCGCGCGTCGTGGGGATGCCCAGGGTTTCCAGGCCATAGCCCTCGGTGTTGGGCACGCGCCCCACGGCGCAGAGCAGTTCGTCGAACGCGATGCGCACCTCCCCGCCCTGGTGCTCGGCAATCAGCACCTTCTCGCCGTTCTCGCGCAGAAAGCGCTTGGCCGTGTGGTTCACGCGCACGTCGATGCCCTCCGCCGTGAAGCGGCGCATGACCCTCTCCGAGACGTCGGGATCCTCGCGCATCAGGATGCGCGGCAGCATCTCCACCTGCGTCACCTGCGCGCCGAGGCGTGCGAACGCCTGCGTGAGCTCCGAGCCGATCGGGCCGCCGCCGAGCACCACGAGGCGCCGCGGCAGGCTGCGCAGGTTCCAGACCGTGTCGGAGGTCAGCGCGCCCACGTCCTCGATCCCCGGGATCGGCGGCACGAACGGCCGCGCACCCGCCGCGATCACGATCGAGCGCGTCGACAGGCGCCGCGTCGCCCCGTCGGCCAGCGCCACCTCGACTTCCCAGGGCGTGACAATTTTCGCCTCGCCGGCCAGGCACTCAACGCCGAGCTCGGTGTAACGCTCGACCGAATCGTGCGGCTCGATCGTCTTGATCACCCGCTGCACGCGCGCCATGACCTCGGCGAAATCGAACGTGGCGCTCGCCTGCTGCAGGCCGTAGTCCTGCGCGCGCCGGATCTGGTCGAGCACGCGCGCCGACTTGATGAGCGCCTTGGACGGCACGCAGCCGGTATTCAGGCAATCGCCGCCCATGCGGTGCTTCTCGACCAGCGTCACCTTCGCGCGCACTGTCGCGCCGATCAGAGCACTGACGAGGCCCGCCGAACCGGCGCCGATAACCACCACGTTGCGATCGAAGCGCGCCGGGCGGCGCCAGCGCGCGTAGGCGCGGCGCGCCTTGACGAACTCGACCGCGCGCTTGGCGATCAGCGGGAACAAGCCGAGCAGTACGAAGGCGCCGATCAGCCCCGGCGAGAGAATCCCGCTCGGGGTCTCGATCGCCGCGAGTTGCGTGCCCGCGTTGACGTAGACGAGGGTGCCCGCCAGCATCCCGATCTGGCTCACCCAGTAGAAGGTCCAGGTGCGCAGTGGCGTGAGCCCCATCGCCAGGTTGATGACGAAAAACGGGATCGCCGGGATGAGGCGCAGGGTGAAGAGGTAGAGCCCGCCCTCGCGCGCCACGCCTTCGTTGATCGCGCGCAGCGCGTGGCCGAAGCGCGCCTGCACCCAGTCACGCAGCAGGAAGCGGCTGACGACGAAGGCCAGCGTCGCGCCGACGCTCGAGGCGAACGAGACGATCAGCGTGCCCCACAGGAGGCCGAAGATCGCACCTGCGATCAGCGTCATCAGCGCCGCCCCGGGGAGGGATAGGCCGGTGACCGCGACATAGGCCAGGAAGAACAGCAGCGCGGTCGTCCAGGGATGCGAGCCGAACAGTGCCTGGATCGAGGACTGCTGCGCCTTGATGTTCTCGAAGCTGAGGTAGCGATGGCCGCCGAGCGCGAAGAACGCGCCGATCAGCAGGGCGATCACAACGATGACAACGAGCTTGCTTTTTTTCATCCGCCCCCCAGTACG
>LJTQ01000079.1 GCA_001303445.1 Betaproteobacteria bacterium SG8_39
ATCGACCACCCGCAGACGCGCGCGCTGCGGGCGCGCGCCCAGCGTGCGTGCCAGAGCGTTGAAGCTGATGCGCCTTTGCTCGAGCCGAATCGCGCCGAGAAAGTCGCCATAGCGCAGCGTGCGTGCCATGCGGTGGGGTGGAGGGGGGTGCGGCGAGCGCGAAGCGTAGCACGCGGCAACGCGCCACGCCGTCGACCGTCAGGGTGCGATGCGCAGCCGCAGCACGCGGTCGTTGTAGGTGTCGATCACCCAGACGAAGGGCGCACGGGCGAGCACGGCCTCCGGCTTGTGAAATTCCGTCGCCGAGCGACCACGCCGGCCGCTGCCGAGAACGCCGAGCAGCCTCAAGTGGCGATCGAGCAGCAGGATGCGATGGTTGTCTTCGTCGGCGAGCCAGATGCGCTCGCCGTCGAACGCCAGGTACTTCGGCTCGTTCAGCTTGAGATCGGCACTGCTGCTCGCGCGGTATTTCATCTCCGCGTCGAACAGCTGCAGGCGATGGTTGCCGGAATCGACGACGTAGACCGTCCCGTCGCGGTCGACGTCGACGTCGTGCGGCCGGGAAAACTGCCCCGCGCCACTGCCGGTGCTGCCCACGGTGCGCTCGAGCTTCCCGTCGCGAAAGATGCTCACGCTGCCCGCACCGGTGTTGGTCGCGTAGACGCGGCCGTCGGGCGCAACGCCGACGCCCTCGGGACTGTGCAGACCTTTCCATTCGCCGACCCACCTGGCCTGCACGCCGTCGACCGTATAGATCGCGATCCTGTCGTTGCCCGTGTCGGCAACCAGCAGCCTGCCCTGCCGATCGAATTCCGCATCGTGCGGCCGCGACAGTTCGCCGCGACCGAAGGTGGCGAGCAGGCGCAGCGACTCGGCATCGAGCACGCGCATCTGGCTGTTCGCCATGTCGGTGACGTAGATGCGCTTGCCGTCGGGCGAGAACGCGGCGTCGTGCGGCTGGGACAGCTCGACCGTCGTTTCGGCGAGTTGCATCGCCTTCAGCGCCGGTTGCGCCTGCGCCGCGGCGATCGCACTCGCCGAAAGTACGCAGCAAAGGACCTGCCTGCGCAACCCAACGATCTGCACGGACGCGCTCATTCGACCGTCACCGCACCGACCACCGTCGGCTTGCCGCTTCCGTCCAGCTGCAGCACGTAGCCGCCGCCCGAGCCGACGCCGCGGGCGGTGATCCCGCTGATCGTCACTTGGTGCGTCACCAGCACCAGCGGCCCGCCGTCGCGCGGCAGGCGGGAAAGAAACGCCTCGACCTCGCCGAGCCGGGCGTCCCGCTCGTCCGCGCGGCCGAAGAACGAGTTCAGCGCCGGCAACGGCTCCACTTTGCCGAGACCGAGCAAGCGCGCGGTCTCCAGGCAGCGGCACCACTGGCTGGAATAGACCGTTGCGCTACGGATGCCCGCGGCGCGCAGCCGCGCGCCGAGCAGCCGCGCCTGCTTGCGGCCGACGGCGTCGAGGTTGCGCTGCGTCGCGCAGTCATCGACCTTGAAGCCCGGCGGATCGCCGAAGCCCGGCGCCAGTGCGTGGCGCAGCATCAGCACGCGGCCGGGTTTCGCCAGTTCGGCGAACGCTTTCGCATCCTCAGTCTCTGCCTGTAGCGGCGCAACCGCGCCGAGCGTTAACAGGATCGCGGCGATGGCGCGCGCTATCATCGTCGTCATCTCCGCATGATCGAACAACGCAGCTTACGTTTCAATACCCGCGGCCGCGGCACGCTCGACATGACCCGTGACGTCGAGCGGGTCGTTGCGGCGAGCGGCATACGCGCCGGCCTGTGCAGCGTATTCCTGCAGCACACCAGCGCCTCGCTCATCCTGTGCGAGAACGCCGACCCGACGGTGCGCGTCGACCTGGAAACGCTGCTCGCGCGCCTGGCACCCGACGGCGACCCGGCCTACCGCCACGACACCGAAGGACCGGACGACATGGCGGCGCATGCGCGCGCGGTGCTCACGTCGAATTCGCTCACGATCCCCGTGGCCGACGGGCGCCTCGCGCTCGGCACCTGGCAGGGGATCTATCTCTGGGAGCACCGCCACGCCGGGCATGCGCGGCAGGTCGTCGTCACCGTCAGCGGCGATTGAGTCGATTTAAGTGGTGGTCAAGGACGGAATCGCCCTTGGCTCATTTCTCGAGGAGGCGGGCCGCAGCCACGATCTCGTCTTCGCTCGGAAACTTGGCGAGGTCGCCGATCTGCCCGGCCGCTTCGATGAACAGCCAGCGGATGATCCCGTTGCGGTCGATGAGGAAATACCCGGCCAGCTGCGTGCCGTGCGCGGCGGCGACCTGCTGATCGGTCTCGGTCGGCTCGAATCCCTCCTGCTGGTTGAGGGCGTCATTCGCCGCGAAGGGGTCGAGCGGCGCAGGCAACTCTCCGGTGGGATTGATCCGTGCCGCCTGCAGCTGGCCGAGCGTGATTCTCAGGGGCCACGCCGCTTCGGATTCGCGCTCGACGATCACGCCTGCCGGAAGCCCGAACAGCCGGTGCGTCGCCGCCTCGGGGTCGGCAGCGAGCGGCACGCGCACCGGGCGGTGCTTGAAGTACAGCCGCGCGCGATCCAGCGGGGTGTTGACGACGGCCACCGTCTCGACGCCCAGCGGCTTGAGCTTGTCCTGCGTCGTGCTCAGCTGCACGACCTGGCGCCGGCAGAAGGGGCAGTGCAGGCCGCGGAACAGGCCAAGCAGCACCGGACTGCGCCCGCGGTAGTCGTCCAGCGAGACCTCGCCCTCACGATTGACCGCGGGCAACGCGAAGCGGGGTGCCGAATCACCGGGCCGAAGGTGTAGGTACGGCATGCGCAGAGTCCCCTCTACCTAAATTCGCGTGATTGGTGGCCAAGGGCGGAATCGAACCACCGACACAAGGATTTTCAGTCCTCTGCTCTACCAACTGAGCTACTTGGCCGTGCCGGGCGCGGCGGGCAGCTCCCGTCGCGAAAGGGAGCGCGGATTATAAATGCAAACCCTGGCGCCCCAAAAGAAAAGGGGCGCTCGAAGCGCCCCTTTTCACAGCCGCCGGGAAGCCCGGACTTACATGTCCATGCCGCCCATGCCGCCCATGCCACCCATGCCGCCCATGCCGCCCATGTCGGGCATGCCACCGCCCTTCTTGTCTTCGGCCTGCTCGGCCACCATTGCGTCGGTGGTGAGCATGAGTCCCGCGACCGAAGCCGCGTTCTGCAGCGCGGTGCGCGCCACCTTGGTCGGGTCGATGACGCCCATGGTCACCAGGTCGCCGTACTCGTCGGTCTGGGCGTTGAAGCCGTAGTTGCCCTTGCCTTCGAGGATCTTCGCCACCACCACCGAGGGCTCGGCGCCCGCGTTGGCGACGATCTGGCGCAGCGGCTCTTCGAGCGCACGAAGCACGATCTTCACGCCCGCTTCCTGGTCGTGATTCTCGGTCTTCAGCTTGTCCAGCGTCTGGCGCGCGCGGATCAGCGCCACGCCGCCACCGGCCACGATGCCTTCCTCGACGGCCGCACGGGTCGCGTGCAGCGCGTCCTCGACGCGCGCCTTCTTCTCCTTCATCTCGACTTCGGTGGCCGCCCCGACCTTGATCACCGCGACGCCGCCGGCGAGCTTGGCAACCCGCTCCTGCAGCTTCTCGCGATCGTAGTCGCTGGTCGCCTCGTCGATCTGGGTGCGGATCTGCTTGACGCGCGCCTCGATCTGCTTCTTCTCGCCATGGCCGTCGATGATCGTGGTGTTCTCCTTGCCGATCTCGATCTTTTTCGCCTGGCCGAGGTCCTTCAGCGTGGCGTTCTCGAGCTTGAGGCCGAGCTCCTCGCTGATCACCGTGCCGCCGGTGAGGATCGCCATGTCTTCGAGCATCGCCTTGCGACGGTCACCGAAGCCCGGCGCCTTCACGGCGCAGGCCTTGAGGATGCCGCGGATGTTGTTCACCACCAGCGTCGCGAGCGCCTCGCCCTCGACTTCCTCGGCGATGATCAGCAGCGGCTTGCCTGCCTTCGCAACCTGCTCCAGCACCGGCAGCAGCTCGCGGATCGAGCTGATCTTCTTGTCGTGCAGCAGGATGTACGGATCGTCGATGACGGCGATCTGCTTCTCGGGGTTGTTGATGAAATACGGCGACAGGTAGCCGCGGTCGAACTGCATGCCCTCGACGACCTCGAGCTCGTTCTGCAGCGACTTGCCATCCTCGACCGTGATCACGCCTTCCTTGCCGACCTTGTCCATCGCGTCGGAGATGATCTTGCCGATCTGGCTGTCCGCGTTTGCCGAAATTGCGCCGACCTGGGCGATTTCCTTCGAGGTCGTGCACGGCTTGGAGAGCTTTTTCAGCTCCTCGGTGACCGATTCGACCGCCTTGTCGATGCCGCGCTTGAGATCCATCGGGTTCATGCCCGCGGCGACGTACTTGAGGCCCTCGCGGACGATCGCCTGGGCGAGCACCGTGGCGGTCGTCGTGCCGTCACCGGCGACGTCGGAGGTCTTCGACGCGACTTCCTTCAGCATCTGCGCGCCCATGTTCTCGAACTTGTCCTTGAGCTCGATTTCCTTCGCCACCGACACACCGTCCTTGGTGACGGTCGGCGCACCGAACGAGCGCTCGAGCACGACATTGCGGCCCTTCGGCCCGAGGGTGACCTTGACGGCGTCGGCCAGGATGTTCAGGCCGTGCACCATGCGCACGCGCGCATGATCGTGAAAACGTACTTCTTTGGCTGGCATTACTTCTCTCCTGAATGTTTCGAATTCGCTGGCTAACTTAGGCCTCGATCACGCCCATGATGTCTTCTTCGCGCATCACGAGCAGCTCTTCGCCTTTGACCTTCACCGTCTGGCCCGAGTACTTGCCAAACAGCACCTTGTCGCCGACCTTGACGTCGAGCGCGACGAGCTTGCCGTCGTCGCCTTTCTTGCCTTTGCCGACCGCGACGATCTCGCCCTGGTCGGGCTTCTCGGCGGCGGTGTCGGGAATCACGATCCCGCTGGCCGTCTTGCGCTCTTCCTCGATGCGCTTGACGATCACCCGGTCATGCAGTGGACGAATCTTCATGGCGTTCTCCATCATTTCGCTTTTAGATCAAAACGTTAGGGATTTTTTGGGCGCTGCAACAGGGAAACTGCTAGCACTCCCCCTCAGCGAGTGCCAATGATAGTGGCGGTGCTTGCCGATTTCAAGGGTGCGGCAAAGAAAACCCCGGCGCGTTTCGCCCCGAGGACCTCCCTGGGTCGGCGACGCCGGCTCTTTAGAATGGCGGGCGTGTTGCGCCTCGCCTGCTGGCTTGCTTTCGCCCTGTGCGCGTCGCTGGCCCCCGTGCCGGCGCGCGCCGCAGCGCGCCGTCCTCGGTGGCCGTCTGGGTGCAACCGCTCGATGCGCGCGAGCCGTCGCTCGTACTCAATGCGGACACGCCGCTCAACCCCGCCTCGCTGGTCAAGCTGCTGACGACCTTTGTCGCACTCGAAACCCTCGGCCCGGCACATCGCTGGAAAACCGAGGTGTACTCGGCCGGAACCCTGGAGGGCGACGCGCTGACCGGTCATCTGATCCTCAAGGGCGCGGGCGATCCGAAGCTCACCCTCGAGCAGTTCTGGCTGCTGTTGCGCAACGTGCGCGAGCGCGGCATCCGCAACCTGGACGGCGACCTGGTGCTCGATCGTTCGATCTTCGAGCAGGCCGCGCACGACCCCGCGGCGTTCGACGACGAGCCGCTGCGCCCGTACAACGTCGGGCCCGATGCGCTGCTGGTGAACTTCAAGGCCGTGGCGTTTCACTTCGTGCCGCAGGCCGACGGCACATCGATCCGCGTCATCGCCGAGCCACGCCCCTATCCGCTCGAGGTGATCAGCCTGGTGCGGCCGTCGAACGGCCGCTGCGGTGACTGGAGAGCGAAGATCAAGCCCGAGTTCGCGCCCGCGGTGGCACCGCGCAAAGCCTACCGAGCGCTATTCAGCGGCAGCTATCCGGTGAGCTGCGGCGAGCGCGCCTGGAACATCGCGCTGTTCTCGCATCGCGATTACGTCGCCGGCCTGTTCCGCCAGCTGTGGGAAGAGATGGGGGGACGCTGGCAGGGCGAGGTGCACGACGGCCATGTGCCGAGCAGCGCCACGCTCGTCTACACCCACGAGTCACCGCCGCTCGCCGACATCGTGCGCGACGTCAACAAGTTCTCGAACAACGTCATGGCGCGCCAGCTGTTTCTCACGCTCGGCGCGAACGGCGCGGAGGCGCCGGCCAGCCTGACGACGGCGCGCGCCGCGCTGCAGGCCGCGCTCGCGCTGCGTGGCATCGACACCTCGCAACTGGTCATCGACAACGGCTCGGGACTCTCGCGCCGCTCGCGCGTGACCGCGCGGTCGTTCGCCCAGCTGCTGCGCGCGGCCTACGCCAGCGCGACGATGCCCGAATTCATGGCCTCGCTGCCGGTCGTCGCGGTCGACGGCACGATGCGCAAGTACCACAAGGGCGACGCCGTCGCCGGTCAGGCGCACATCAAGACCGGATCGCTCTCCGGGGTGCGCGGCATTGCAGGCTATGTGCTCGACCGCCGCGGCGCGCGCCAGCTGGTGGTGATGATCGTCAACGACGCCAACGCCGGCGGCACGCGCCCGGCGACGGAAGCGCTGCTGCGCTGGGTCTACGATCCGTCGGCGGACGAGGCGAAGGCCGCAGCGCCGCCTAGAACCCCAGGGCCTGCCAGATCTCGTCGACGCGGCGCCTGACCGCGGCGTCCATCTCGATCGGGCGCCCCCACTGGCGGGTGGTCTCGCCTGGCCACTTGTGGGTCGCGTCGATGCCCATCTTCGAGCCGAGACCGGCGACGGGGCTGGCGAAGTCGAGCGTGTCGATCGGCGTGCGCTCGGCGATCAGCGTGTCGCGCGCCGGATCGACGCGCGTGGTGATCGCCCAGACCACCTCTTTCCAGTCACGCACGTCGACGTCGTCGTCGACCACGACGATGAACTTGGTGTACATGAACTGGCGCAGGTAGCTCCATACGCCGAACATCACGCGCTTGGCGTGGCCGGGGTACTGCTTGCGCATGCTGATCACCGCCATGCGGTACGAGCAGCCCTCGGGCGGCAGATAGAAATCGACGATCTCCGGAAACTGCCGCGTGAGCAGCGGCACGAAGACCTCGTTCAGCGCGACGCCGAGCATCGCCGGCTCGTCGGGCGGCTTGCCGGTGTAGGTCGAGTGGTAGATCGGTTCGCGGCGCAGCGTGATGCGCTCGAGAGTCATCACCGGGAACCAGTCGCGCTCGTTGTAGTAGCCGGTGTGATCGCCGAACGGTCCCTCGAGCGCCATTTCGTAGGGGCTGTCCGGCCGCGGCGGCGCATCCGGGGGCGGGGCGTCGCGCCCGCGCGCCGGATGAATCGCGCCCTCGAGCACGATCTCGGCGCTCGCCGGCACCTGCAGATCGTTGCCGAGGCATTTCACCAGCTCGGTGCGCGCACCGCGCAGCAGTCCGGCGAACTGGTACTCGGCCAGGCTGTCCGGCACCGGCGTCACGGCAGCAAGAATCGTCGCCGGGTCGGCGCCGAGCGCAACCGCCACCGGAAACGGCCGGCCGGGGTTGGCGAGCGCGTGGTCGCGGAAATCGAGCGCGCCGCCGCGGTGCGCGAGCCAGCGCAGGATCAGCTTGTTCGGCGCGATGACCTGCTGGCGGTAGATGCCGAGGTTCTGGCGCGGCTTGGTCGGTCCGCGCGTGACGGTGAGGCCCCAGGTGATCAACGGCCCGGCATCGCCTGGCCAGCAGGTCTGGATCGGCAGGCGGCCGAGGTCGATGTCCGCGCCCTCCCAGACGACCTCCTGGCAGGGCGCCGAGCTGCGCAGCTTGGGCGCCATGTCGAGCACCTTCGCGGCGAGCTGGCGAAACTCGGGCAGCCGCGCCCACAGGTCGCGCAGCCCCTTGGGCGGGTCCGGCTCGCGCAGCACGGCGAGCAGTCGCCCGATGTCGCGCAGCGCCGGCTCCGGCGCGGCGTCCGCCTCGCGCCCCATGGCGAGCGCAACCCGGCGCACGGTGCCGAACAGGTTGCCGAGCACCGGCATGTCGAAGCCCGCGGGCTTTTCGAACAGCAGCGCCGGTCCGCCGGCGCGCAGCGTGCGGTCGCAGAGCTCGGTCATTTCCAGTCGCGGCGAAACGGGGACGTCGATGCGCTTGAGCTCGCCGAGCGTTTCGAGTTGTGCGATGAACCCGCGCAGGTCGCTGTACTTCATTCGCTTCCGTCCGTCGCTTCCGCCTGCCCGTGCCGGCAGCGCCGCAGGCCCCGCCTAGGACCGCGCCTCCGCAAGCCGCTCGCTGATCGCCTCGGCGAAGTCGAACAGTCGCCGGTTGCGTCCCCAGACCGGGTAATTGCGCTCGACCGCGGCGAGCGTGAGGGTCAGCGTGGTCCGGCCCCACAGGCCGATCGCGAGCAGCACGACGCCGATCGCGCCGATCAGGTTGCCGAGTGTCGGCAGCATGCGCGCAGCCGCGCTCAGGCCGCGAAAGGTCGCGATCATGATGCTCGCGATGTCCTGCACGCTCGCCGCGCCGTCGCCGCGCACCCGGGTCGCCAGCGAGTCCGCCAGCCCGGCGAGCGGCGTCGCGGCCGCCGACAGCGCCCAGGCCACGACCAGCAGCACGATCGCCCATCCGATCTTGTTCGCATCGCGCTCGAAGGCGATGCGCACCGCGGAGATCGCGGCGAGCGGCACGGTTTCGAGGCGCGAGCCGCCGCGGTGAATCAGCGTTGCCTGGTCCAGCGTGAGCGCGCTGCCGCGCAGCGGACCGCTGCGGAAGTCGAAGCGGGCGCTGCCGAAGCTGTCGTCTGGTTTCATGGCCATGGAAGCCTGAGCGGATAGGAAAAAACGATGCCGAGAAAGATCGCGACGCCGACCCAGTTGTTGTGACGAAAGGCCCTGAAGCAGCCCTCGCGCGTGCGGCCGCGGATCAGGAAGTAATGATAGAGCATCATGCTCCAGGCCGCCGCGAGGCCGACGTAATAGGGTCCGGGCATCTTCAGCATGATGCCGACACCCGACAGGATCGCCAGCATCAGCATGTAGCTCAGCATCACCGCGGGCACGTCGTACGCGCCCAGCGTGAGCGCCGAGGTACGCATGCCGAGCTTGGCGTCGTCGGCGCGATCGACCATCGCGTACTCGGTGTCGTAGGCGAACGAATAGCAGACGTTCGCCGCGAGCAGCGCCCAGCATTCAGGCGGCAGCTGGTTCTGGATCGCCGCGTAGGCCATCGGGATGCCGAAGCCGAAGGCGATGCCGAGGATCAGCTGCGGAAAGGCAAACACGCGCTTCGAAAAGGGATAGGCCACCGCGATGCCCAGGGCGACGAAGGACAGCAGGATCGCGAATCGGTTGAGAAACAGCACCAGCGCGAAGGCGGCGAGGCCGAGCGCCGCCGCGACCGCCAGCGCCTCGGCCGGGCGGATCTCGCCCGCGGCGAGCGGCCGGTGGCGCGTGCGCTCGACGTGCGCGTCGAAGTTGCGGTCGGCGAAATCGTTGAGCGCGCAGCCGGCCGAGCGCGTGAGCCAGGTGCCGAGCACGAAAATGATCAGGATCCCGGCGCTCGGCCGCCCCTCGGCCGCGAGCCAGACCGCCCACAGCGTCGGCCACAGCAGCAGCAGCGCGCCGATCGGCTTCGAGCCGCCGCAGGATGAAGGCGAGATCCATGGCGGCGCCCAGTATCTCAGAGGCACGGCTCAGACGCGTGCGTATTCCTGCCGCCCGGCGAGCCAGCGCGCCAGGTGGCGCCGGGCGCGCTGCGGCGCCTGGGCGAGCATCTCCTCGGCGGCCGTGCGTGCGGCCGCGATCAGCGCCGCGTCGCGCTCAAGGTCGGCGAAGCGCAGCAGCGGCGCGCCACTCTGGCGCTCGCCGAGCACTTCACCCGGCCCGCGCAGCAGCAGGTCCTGGCGCGCGATCTCGAAGCCGTCGGCATTCTCGAAGATGATCTTCAGCCGCGCCCGCGCCGCCTCCGACAGGCGCGTGCCGTAGAGCAGGATGCACACGCTGTCGCGCGCGCCCCGCCCGACGCGGCCGCGCAACTGGTGCAGCTGGGCGAGGCCGAAGCGCTCGGCATGCTCGATCACCATGAGAGAGGCGTTGGGCACGTCGACGCCGACCTCGATCACCGTGGTCGCGACCAGCAG
This sequence comes from Betaproteobacteria bacterium SG8_39, assembly GCA_001303445.1. GTDB lineage: Bacteria > Pseudomonadota > Gammaproteobacteria > Burkholderiales > SG8-39 > SG8-39. Next base: position 10,132 of record LJTQ01000079.1, read on the forward strand.
CTGCGTGCGCCCCTCGGCGAAGGCGGTCATCGCCGCGGCCTTTTCGCCCGCCGGCAGGCGGCCGTGCAGCAGCCCGACCTGCAGGCCGGCGAGCTCGCGTGACAGGGTCTCGTAGGTGTCGAGCGCGGTCTGCAGCGTGCCCTCGTTCGATTCCTCGATCACCGGGCAGACCCAGTAGGCTTGCTGACCCTCGGTGCAGGCGTCCCGGATGCGCGCCAGCACCTCGCTGCGCCGCGCCGCGGCGACCAGGCGGGTCTTCACCGGCCGGCGGCCCGGCGGCAGCTCGTCGATCACCGAGACGTCGAGGTCCGCGTAGTAGCTCATCGACAGCGTGCGCGGGATCGGCGTGGCGCTCATCATCAGCTGGTGCGGCACGCCGCCGTCGGCCTTGTGACGCAGCATGAGGCGCTGCTCGACGCCGAAGCGATGCTGCTCGTCGACCACCGCGAGGCCGAGGCGCGCGAGCTTGACGCCCTTCTGGAACAGCGCGTGCGTGCCGATGGCGATCGTCGCCTCGCCGGCCTCGAGCGCGGCGAGCATCGCGCGGCGTTCGCGCGCCGGCTGCCCGCCCTGCAGCCAGGCGAGCTTGACGCCGAGCGGCGCGAGCCACTCGGTGAACTTTCGCAGATGCTGCTCGGCGAGGATCTCGGTGGGCGCCATCACCACCGACTGCCAGCCGCCGTCGGCTGCGGCGAGGCAGGCGAGCGCGGCGATGATGGTCTTGCCGCTGCCGACGTCGCCCTGCAGCAGGCGCTGCATCGGGTGCGGTTGCGCCAGATCGGCGAGCACCTCGGCGAGCACGCGTTGCTGCGCCCCGGTGAGCTTGAAGGGCAGCCGCGCGCGCAGCGCCGTAAGCAGCGCACCGTCGCGCGGCAGCGCGGGTGCCGCGCGGCCGCGGCGCGCGCGGTAGGCCAGCCGCATCGACAGCTGTTGCGCGAGCAGCTCGTCGAACTTGACGCGCTGCCAGGCGGGGTGCGTGCGCTCCACGAGCGCCGCCCGGTCCGCATCGGGCGCGGGCTCGTGCAGCGCGTGCAGCGCCGCGTCGAACGCCGGCAGCGCCACGCGCCGGCGCATCGCCTCCGACAGCGTGTCCTCGAGCGGCTCGGCTTCGAGCGCCTCGCGCACGCGCGCGCGCAACTGCGCCTGCGACACGCCCGCCGTGGTCGGGTACACCGGCGTCAGCGCGGTGGCGAGCGGCTCGCCCTCGCGCACGATGCGATAGCGCGGGTGCGCCATCTCGGCGCCGAACCAGCCGCTGCGCACCTCGCCGTAGGCGCGCAGCAGCAGCCCCTCGTCGGCCGCGCGCTGCAGCTGTCTGAGCTGACTCGGGTAGAAGTTGAAAAACCGCAGCGCGAGCGGCACCTCGCCCCACAGCGCGTGCACCACCAGCTGGCGCCGCGGCCGGTAGGCGATCTCGGCGCGCAGCACGCGCGCCTCGAGATAGACCGGCGTCGCCGGCGGCGCCTCGCCCGGCGGCGCAAGCGCGGTCTCGTCCTCGTAGCGCAGCGGCAGGTGGAGGAGGAAATCCTCGCGCGCGCGCAGCCCGAGCTTTTCGAGCTGCTTGGCGAGCGCGCCCGGCTTCACCCGGCCTGCAGCACCAGGTCGATCTCGACCAGCGCACCGCGCGGCAGCTGCGCCACGCCGACCGTGGCACGCGCCGGGTACGGTTCGCGCAGGTACTGCGCCTGGATCTCGTTCACCTTGGGGAAGTGCGCGAGGTCGGTGAGGTAGATCGTCATGCGCACCGCCTGCTCGAAGCCCATCCCGGCGGCCTTCGCCACCGCCTCGAGGTTGCGGAACACGCGGTGGGCCTGCGCCTCGAGTCCGTCGGCAAGCTGCATGGTCTGCGGATCGAAACCGATCTGGCCGGAGAGGTACACCGTGTCGCCCACGCGCACCGCCTGAGAATACGGTCCGATCGCGGCAGGCGCGTCCTGGGTCTGAATCACCGTCTTCATCTTCGCCCCGGTTAGAATCGTGTCGTCTGGTTCAGTGCAAAACATGGTAGCCGAAATGTCCGCGGAGCAAATCCGCAACCTCGAGAAGCTGCTGGATACGCCGCGCGACGGTGCCCTGCTGCGCTACGCGCTCGGCAGCGCGTACCTCAAGGCCGGGCAGACCGAGCGCGCGCTGCAGCAACTGCGCGAAGCGCTGGCACGCGATGCGGGCTACTCGGCCGCCTGGAAGACGCTCGGCAGCGCACTGGCCGAGGCCGGGCGCGAGGCCGAGGCGCTCGAGACCTGGCGCCAGGGGATCGCGGCCGCGCAGCACAAGGGCGACCGCCAGGCGGAGAAGGAAATGACGGTCTTTGCGCGCCGGCTCGAGAAGCGGCTCGGCGGCGGGGGCTGAGCCGATGTACGAATCGAAGAACGTTCTCGGCGGCGCGCTCGAGCCCTGCAGCCTCGAGCCGCGTACCGGCTTCTATCGCGACGGCTGCTGCAACACCGACTACGACGACGTCGGCATGCATGTGGTCTGCGCGCGGATGACGCGCGAATTCCTCGAATTCTCCACCGCGCAGGGCAACGACCTCGTCACGCCCGCCCCGCAGTTCGGCTTTGCCGGTCTCAAGCCGGGCGACCGCTGGTGCCTGTGCGTCGGGCGCTGGAAGGAGGCGCTGGATGCCGGGGTCGCGCCGCCGGTGGTGCTGGAAGCCACCCACGAGGAGGCGATCGCGGTGGTGCCGCTCGAGACACTCGAGCGGCATCGCGACGACGGGCGCTAGCCCACAACGAAAACGGGCCCCGCGCAGGGGCCCGTGCAATGGGTTTGGTGGAGTGGAGGAGGATCGAACTCCCGACCTCTGCATTGCGAACGCAGCGCTCTCCCAGCTGAGCTACCACCCCATAGGCAGGGGGCGGATTTTACAGCACCGGGACAGTCGCGGACAATTGGCGCATGGACATCGCACCCCCGTTTGGCTACCAGGACATCGTTGCACTCCAGCGCAATGCCAAAGTTCGCCTGCCGCAGGCCGGCGAGGTGCCGGCGTTTGCGCGCACGCTGAATGCCATTCCCTTGAGCCTGGCCGAGTTCGCGCCGGCGATGCGCGAGTACCCGATCGTGTTCACCTCGGGCGACCAGGGCAAGACCTTCACGCCGGTCGCGGTCCTCGGCCTGACGGCCGGCGAGAACCTGTTCCTCAAGGGCGAGGGCTGGGCGCCGAAGGCCTACGTGCCGGCCTACGCGCGGCGCTACCCGTTCTGCATGGCGCAGGTGCGGGTGCAGGACAAGGTGCAGGAAAACCGGCTGATCTGCGTCGAGAAAAGCTTCCTTGATGACGCGGGCGAGGCGTTGTTCGACGACGCCGGCAAGGCGCTGCCGCGCTGGGAGAACATCCAGCGCTTGCTCACCGAGTTCGAGGCCGACCTCGAGCGCACGCGCGAGGCCTGCTCGATCTTGTCCGACTACGCGCTGCTCGAGCCCTTCAGCATGCAGGCCACACCGAAGGACGGTGGCGGCGGCGGTGCGGTGCAGCTCACCGGCATGCACCGCGTGTCGGAAGCCAAGCTCAACGAGCTCAACGCCAACCAGCTGAAGAACCTGATGCGCAAGGGCATCCTGCCGCGCGCCTACCTGCACCTCGTGTCGATCGAGAACTTCGCGCGCCTGCTCGAGCGGCGCGCGGCGCGCGGCACGGCGAAGTAACGAGGGCGAAAAAAAGGGCGGCTTACGCCGCCCTTGGTCTGCTTCGTTTGTAGGTCTCTTAGTCCAGCAGGTACTTGTAGCGCAGGCCGACGAAGGTCGCCTTCTGCGGCGATTTCTGGCTGAAGTACGTGCCGTCGCCGTTCGCGCCGCCTGTGGTGCCGAACACGAACGGACTGCCGCTGTCGTAGGAATACGTCCAGTCGTTGGTCCGCCAGTCTTCGTACATCACGTCGAAGCGCAGGCTGCCTTTCTTATGCAACGCGTAGTCTGCGTACAGCCGCAGCCGGGTCAGCTCGGTCTCGATGTTCGGCAGCGAGGCGAGATCCGGAGCGCCCGGGAACTGATTCTGGTCGCCGCCGCCACCCGATGGATACCAGCTCTCGTTGTAGCTGCTGTTCGCCTTGGTATACAGCACGTCCGCGCCGATCTTCCACTTCGAATTAACCTTGCCGTTCAGGCTGAAGCCCACGGTGTCGCCCTTGTCGGTCAGGTGCGCATCCTTGTTGCCCTCGAACTCTTCCGTCCCGCCGCCGAAGCCTCCCTGCCAGCGGCCATGATAGCGATGCGCTTTGGTCCTGTCGTAGGCGTAAAAGCCGACCAGTTGCCAGTCAGGATTGATCTGGAAGGTGCCATCCAGCGAGTAGAAGTTGCCTTCACCCTTTTGCATGCCATACGGGCGGCCGTCGGTTGGATACTTGTCGGTCGCATCCTCGAACACACCGGTCAGCGTGAAGCTCTCGACCGGTGTCCAGTCGAGCTTCAGGCGCCAGCGGTCGCGGGTGCGGTCCGCGATGTTCCACGGCCGGATCATGTTTTCGGCAAAGCGCGGCGCGTGGTTGGTCGGGGAATACTCCCCGCCGTCGCGCTTGCTGTAGATGTAGCCGAGTGACCCGTTGATCGTCTCCGACAGTCCGCGCCGCAGCTGGATGCCGTAGTTCCACTCCTTGAGGCTCGTGCGGTAGGGCACGTAGATCTCATCGATGAACTGCGGCTGCGAGCGGTTCTGGTCCTTGCCGTCGATCGAGCCGATGACGCTGAAGCCCATCGGCAGCCGGTAGGTGCCCTCGATCTTGCCCGAGGTCGTCTCGACCGATTGCGGCGTATTGTGCACCGGGCCGTTGCCGCCCCCCGGAGGTCCGACGACCAGATACAGCGGCGTCTTGTCCTTTACGTCGTAATAGCGCAGGTTGGCGACCAGCGACAGCTTGGGTATCGGACGCGAGGTGATGCCCGCCTGCAACAGCGTCGTGTTGATCTTTCCGTCAATGCTCGACGACATGTTCGGATTCGGCGCATTACCACCGGTCAAGTCCCAGCTCGGCAGGTGCTCGTCCATGGTCGCCTCGCCGTATTTCGCCTTGAACGTGGCGCGAGTGGTCGGCGTGAACGAGTAGCCGCCATCGAGGTAAACCTCCCACGATTGGTTGTCGAGCGGCTGCGAGAGCGGCGTGGTGCCGCCGCCGTTGTCCACGCCCAGGATCTGCTTCACGTTGGTCGAATACGAGGTCGTGTAAAAGCCCCCTCGCATCTGCAGCTTGTCCTTCGAGTACTCGAGGTGTGCATCGAGCAGCTGGATGGTGCTGTCGAGCGGCTGGGTAAGGAAAACCGGCCGGCTGCCCATGCTGTAGTTCTGCAGGCCGGTCTTGTCCTCGTTCCTGAAATCGACCTTGAACTTCAGACCGGGCAGGAGGCCGTCGAGGTTCTTGAAGAATCCGAGCCCGACGCGGTCACGGCGCGTGCCGAGATGCAGCTCGTAGTCCGGCGGCGCCGCCTGCACGGTCTGGTTCGTCGTCGTATGGCCGAGCAGGTTGGTGTTGATCGTCCAGGGATAGTCCCGCGGGATCTGGTTGAAGTCGATGTAGCCGCCCATGTCGCCCTGGCGCTCCACGCCGAGGCGCAGCTCGCGTGTTTCGAGCCCCATGTTGCGCATGTCGAGCGTGAACCAGCCACCGGTGGCGTCATCGCGCCGGCGCACCTGGCCGTCGAACAGCAGATAGCCGTCGCGCTTCCTGGACATGCCGTCGTACTGACCCTGGAACGGCCGGTCGTTGTCCCAGCCGCCGTAGCCCAACGACAGGTTGTCGTCAGTCGACGGGCTGGCGAGGCGCCCGATCTCGGGGTTCTCCTGGGCCAGCGTCTGCGCCTGCGCGAACGCGGTGCCATACGCCGCGAGCAGGGCCGCGGCCACTGCGGTCAGCCTGAACGTGTTTTTCAGCGTTGCTTTCATGATCGATCTCCCTCGGTCCTGTTAGCGACGGAACCGTCCGGCAGTCGCACTGTTCACCGTGCTGTTGCCGCCGTGGATGTTGGTGTGGCAGTTGAGACAGCCGCGTGCGATCGTCCCCAGCCGTGACGTGCTGGAAGTGCGCAGCCCGTCGACGGGGATCCCGGGCGTTTGACCCGGGTGGCTGGTGTGGCTGTGGCACTCCTGGCACAGGTATGGCGCGCGCTGCTTGAGCAGCCCGGCAATCACCGAACCGTGCGGGTTGTGGCAGATGCTGCAGTCCTCGGTCACCGGCTGGTGGTTGTGGACGAACGGCCCGCGCTTCTCCATGTGGCAGGTGTAGCAGACCTCGTTGGTGCTGGCGCGGTTCAGCTGCTTCGGATTGTCGCCGTGCACGTTATGGCAGTCCGAGCAACCCATCTTGCCTTCGCGCACCGGGTGGTGCCAGGGCTTGTTGATCTGCGAGCGCTGCTCCTTGTGGCAGGCAAAGCACACGTCCGACTGGCCGAACTTGTCGCGCGCCTGGTCGTGCGAGGTGTGCACCTGGTGGCAGGAGGTGCAGGCCGTGTCGCGGTTGGCGTGGGTGCTCGCTTGCCAGTGCGAGCGGTCGCCGCCCTGGTGGCAGGTTAGGCAGGCCTCGCTGCGCGCGGTCATCGGCGTTTTCGATTTCTTGCCGAAGCCAACGTCGGGCGCGGCGGGCGTCTTCGAGCCCCCCTCGGCCTCGGCGATGTGCTGCTTGCTCTCGCCGTGGCAGGCCGTGCAGGTGCCGACGCGCTTGTCGGCGATGGTGCCGTGCTTGGTGCGCCCAATGTTCAGCACCTGGGGCTTGTCGGCCTCGTCGTGACAGGTGGTGCACTTGGCGTCGCCCTTGAGGATGAGATCCTTCGTCGGACCTTTCCCCTGCGCGGATGCGACGCCCATCAGGCCCAGAGCCAGGGCCGCGGCAAACAACAGTCGTATATGTTTCATTTTTCTACCCCCCTACTTTCAAAAGCCTTCAGACCTCTATAGCCGCGCCCATCCTGCGGACTCGGCCGAGACTCAATGCGAAAGAATCCACTCCGCGAGGTTCTTCTGCTCGCCCGCGTCCTTGGTATCGATCACCTTGTGATCCTCTTCCTTGCCGCTGTCGAGCAGCTTGACCTTCTTGCCCTTGGTCATCTGCTCGATCGCCACTGCGACAGGCTCCTTGCTCTCTTTCGTGCCCTTCTCCTTCAGCTCCTTCGCCATCTTCTTCAGCGAGGGACCCTTCTTGTCGCGGCTCTTGGCATGGCACTTGTTGCAGTCGTTGCGTTTCCACAGAGCCTTCGCCGCATCCTCGTCGACCGCCGACGCGGTGACGGGAATCGCTGCGGCTGAAAAGGCGAACGCCGCAGCCACCATCGTTTTCAACATCGTTGCCGTCTTCACCTTCGATCTCCTCAAAAATTCCTCAACTCAATACGGAACCGAAATCACGCCAGGTATTCGCGCAGGAACCCCGTGATCACCAAGACCAGCAGCAACAAGCCGACGACGAGCAGCGCGATGCCGAGCAGCTTCGAGCCGCGCGCCATCGGTCCCGATGGCGCATCGACCAGATATTTCTCCAGCTCGCCCGACTCGACCATGCGCCGGTACTGCAACGGGTGCTCGCGGCGGAACTCCTCGATCGCCATCGACCCGGTGAACATCACCACGTCCGGCGGCGGCAGCTTCTCCGGTCGGAAGTGGTTGTTGAAGAAATGCACCGTGAAGAGGAACACCGCGGCGAGGAACGCCTCCTCGCCGTGCACCAGGCCGGCGACGTTGAGCACCCAGCCCGGCAGCACCGCCGCGACGTAGGTCGGGAAGGCGAGCATCAGGCCGCTGCCCCCGATCACCGCGACGCCCCAGAACACCGCCCAGTAGTCGAAACGCTCCCAGTAGGTCCAGCGGTCGAACAGCGGCTTGGGTCCCTTGCCGAAGAACCACTTGAACATGCCGATGATGTCCTTCAGATCCTGCCAGGAAGGCACCAGCGAATCGGGGCCGAACCAGCGGAAGGTCTTGCGGATTTTCCACAGGTGAACCACAAGCCAGACCAGGTGCACGACGAAGATGCCGAGCATGATCGTCGCCGAGGTGCGATGCACCAGGCCCGCGATCTGCGGGCCGCCGAGCACGCCCATCACGGCCTTCGCCCAGTGCGTGTCGGCGTACGACACCGCCATCCCGGTGAGCACCAGCGTCATCACGCTGAGCGCGAATACCAGATGCGCGAGGCGCGCCACCGGGCCGAAGCGGCGCACCTGCTTGCCCTGCAGGTTGGGCAGGTCCTCGGTGCGCACGTGCGGCCGGCTGCGCGCTTCCTTGCGATCCTTGTACTCGCGGTAGTACCAGAGCGCCGAGTGCGTCCAGAAGAAGATAAATACGCCGGCGAGCAGCGCGATCATGAAGCGCGCCGCGATCCACACCTGCGGATAGCGCTTGAAGTCGTGGGCATTCGCGTGCGGGCTGAAGGTCGCGTAGCCCGTGGTCGCCTCGTGCCGGCCCTCTTTCTTGCTGTGGCATTGGCGGCAGGTGCCGAGAACGTTGTCGGGATGAACCTTCGAGTTCTCGTCTTCCACCTTGAGGATGTTGTGGCTGCCGTGGCAATCGTGACACTTCGCCGTGTAGCTGTAGCCGAGCGTGTTCACCTTGCCGTGATAGGTGTCGCTGTAGCTGCCGTAGTTCTCTTCGTGACAGCTGCCGCAGCCCCCGGTGATCTTCAGCTTGAACGCGTTCGAGCCGGTGCCGGCGATCGCGTGGCTGGTGTGGCAGTCGATGCAGATCGCGCCCTTGGGGTCTTCCTTCTCGACCACCAGCTGGCCGTGCACCGACTCGCTCCAGTCTTCCAGCCCGTCCTCGTGGCATTTCTCGGCGCAGCGCTCCGGCACCTCGAGGCGCCAGGGTCCCTTGCGCGCCTCGCTGCCCGCCGGCGGCACGTCGAAGAAGTGCGTGTCGTGGCAGTCTTTGCAGACCGCCCGAGGCTGCTTCTCGCCCTTGCTCGGCTTGGCGTGAAACGATTGCTTGTAGGCCTCGATGTTCTGCACCACGACGCCGAGGCGCGGCTTCTCGTTCGCCTTGCCTTCCTTCTGCGCGGCGGCCCACAGATCGGCGTGGCACTGGATGCAGTTGGCCTTGGGCGCACCGGCCTTTTTCTCGTGCGGCGCCTTGGCGTCGACAATCTCCTTGTGGCAGGCGATGCACTCCATCTTCGCGTGCACCGCTTTCGCATATTTGCCCGGATCGATGACGAGCAAGGGACGCATCTCGCCCTCGTCGTCTTTGGTCTCCAGCTTTTCCTTCTTGCCGTCGTGGCAACTGAGGCAGGAGGCGTTGCTCAGGTCTTCTGCGGCGATCGCGCCCTGGCCCGCCGGGCCGCCCGCCCAGAGCAACGCGCTCGCGAACACGACGCACAGCACGCGCAGCGCGCGCTGCAGTGTTCGGTTCGCGGAGTGGGTCGAACATCCCGGCATGCTAGGCCGCCTCGATGCTGCAGTCGGCGAGGAACGTCCAGCCACGCGATGCACCGCACGACGGCTGACGCGCTTCTTTCGTCAGACAGCAGAGCTTCGAGGTTGCCAGAGACATTGCAGATTCAGCGTTCGTTCGGACGTTGTTAGTTATCGTTATTCTTTTCTATGGCTGAATTGAAACAATCCGGTCGCGCGGCAGCAAGCGTTTGATTGCGGTCAATTTCCGCGGGTTCGCACGAGGTAAGCGGGGCGATGGAACGCATCACACGGTGTCGCGAAGCGTTATCAAATTCTTTGCGCGGCCGTCGGGCGCGCCGCGCCACCCGTTGGTCGATGAAAGATCAAAGAGTTATGAGAAACCGACTGAATTAGTGGGAAATTTCTGGGCTGATCGAGTCGCATGCGACCCGTTGACGTCCGTCAATACGCTTCTCTTTTGCGGTGCAACACTGGCTGCAGAAATAGGAGCTTGTCATGGACATGACGACCAACCCGGTGTTGGCGAATAGCAACAACATGGGACTCGAACATCACATCGCGGTCGCGGAGATGTTCCGCGGCATCGACAGTGCCGAGCTTGCACTGCTCGCGCGCCGGGCGCGCGCGCGCGAGTACGCGCGCGGCGAGATGGTTTTCCAGCGCGGCGAGCGGCCCAACGGCCTGTTGGTCGTCGCCGAAGGCACGCTCAAGCTCGCGGTGCGCGGCGCAAACGGCGAGCAGAAAGTCGTCGCGCTCGTCGAGGAGGGGCAGGCCTGCGCGAGCGCGCTCGCGTTTCTCGACCGGCCCAGCGCGCTCGAAGCCGCCGCGCTCACGCCGGCGACCGTTGTCTCGATTCCGGCGAACGCCATCTTCGATGCCATGCAGCGCGACGCGGAGCTCGCGCGCCGCGTCGTCGAGCACCTGTCGCACCGGGTGCTGGCGCTGGTCGACGAAGTGGAGGGCATCACGCTGCGCCGCGGGCTGCAACGCGTTGCGCACTACGTCGAATCGCTTGCCCGCGAGCGCGGGCCGGGTACGCACATGGTGCGACTGCCGTCGACCAAGACGCTGATCGCCGCGCAACTCAGTATCGCCAAGGAAACGCTTTCGCGACTGTTGCATGAGCTGGTCGAAAAGGGCGTCATCAGCGTCTCCCGGCGCGAGCTCTACATCCTGGACCGCGAAACGCTTTCCGCTCTGGCGGATGGGCGCCTGTCAGGAAACGGCAACGGCGACGCAAAACGCAGCCGTTCGGGCAGCGCGCACGCGCCTGCGCAGATGCCCATACAACCCTAGTCTTCAATCGCAAAAAAAAACGCCTCCCGAGGGAGGCGTTTCGATCGAATGGGGTTGCCTGGCTTAGTCGGTACGGCAGGTCGACGGCCCGTACTTCGCCGGGTTGACGTCGCAGGACCAGACCACCGTGTTCGCCGTGGTGTTCCAGC
>LJTQ01000080.1 GCA_001303445.1 Betaproteobacteria bacterium SG8_39
ATTTGTAGCGCGCGTAGCGCATGCGGTATTCGGCCAGCGTGTACGGCTCGCCCGGGTCGTGCGCGCGCACGTGGTTGCGGCCCCAGGACGACTCGTAGATGTAGTCGCCGAGGAAGGCGAGCAGGTCGGGCGCGTCGGCGACGACATGCCGGTAGGCGCCGTAGTAGCCCTGCTCGTACTGCTGGCAGGAGGCGAAGGCGAAGCGCAGCGCCGACGGCATTGCCTCGAGCGCGGGCGCAGTGCGCGTGCGGCCCGCCGGGCTGGTCGCGTCACCCGCCATGAAGCGGTACCAGTACCAGCGATCGGGCTCGAGCCCCGCGACCTCGACGTGCGCCGCGTGGCCCCACTCGGGACGGGCGTCGACGCTGCCGCGGGCAACGACCCGGCGCATCGATTCGTCGGCCGCCACTTCCCAGCGCAGCGGGATCACGGCGGTGCCGAGGCCGCCGTCAGGCTGCTCGAAGTCGGTGATCAGCCGCGTCCACAGCACGACGCCGCTCGGCCAGGGGTAACCGCTCGCGACGCCGAGGGCGAAGGGGTCGCGCGCGAAACGCGGGCGGGGCGCCGCGCGCGCGGTACGCAGGCCGAGCGGCAGCGTGGCGCCCAGCGCCAGGAGAAATTCGCGTCGCGTCGTCATTTCTGGGTTAACGCAGCGAAACCCTTCACGGCTGACGCCGCGTGAAGGGTCGCTGCGGTGGATAATACGTGCCCTTCGGACATCGAGGTGGTCACTGGGGCGAGCGATGATTCAATTTGTGGTGCACGAGGAGGGCGACGGCGTCGGCGTGGTGGTCGTCGAAGGCGTCAAGGCGGGCCAGACGCTCGCCGGCTGGATCATGGAGGATGACAAGGACGTCAAAGTCCAGGCCCGGAGCGACATTCCGATCGGGCACAAGGTGGCGCTCAAGGACTACCAGCCCGGCGACACGGTCATCAAGTACGGCGTCGACATCGGCAAGGTGGTGGCGCCGATCAAGCAGGGCGAGCACCTGCACGTGCACAACGTCAAGACCAAACGCTGGTAAGCCGGGGAGACAGGCATGGCAATGGACCTTTCGAAAGCCAGCTTCTGGGGCTACAGACGCGAGAACGGTCGGGTGGGCGTGCGCAACCACGTCATCATCCTGCCGGTCGACGACATCTCGAACGCGGCCGCCGAGGCGGTGGCGAACAACATCAAGGGCACGCTGGCGCTGCCGCACCCCTATGGGCGGCTGCAGTTCGGTGCCGACCTCGATCTGCATTTCCGCACGCTGATCGGCACGGGCTGCAACCCGAACGTGGCCGCGGTGGTGGTGATCGGCATCGAGGAGGGCTGGACGCAGAAGGTGGTCGAGGGCATCGCCAAGACGGGCAAGCCGGTGGCGGGCTTCGGCATCGAGCTGCACGGCGACATCGACACCATCCAGCGCGCCTCGAGGGCGGCGAAGGAATTCGTGCAGGCCGCAGGCGAGCTGCGGCGCGAGGAACGGCCGCTGAAGGATCTCTGGGTCTCGACCAAGTGCGGCGAGTCCGACACCACCTCGGGCTGCGGCGCCAACCCGACGGTGGGCAACGCCTTCGACAAGCTCTATGCGCGGGGCGTGACGCTGTGCTTCGGCGAGACCACCGAGCTCACCGGGGGCGAGCACCTGGTGGCGGCGCGCTGCAAGAACGATGACGTGCGCAAGAAGTTCCAGTTCATGTTCGACCGCTACCAGGCGGTGATCGACCGCCACAAGACGAGCGACCTGTCGGAGTCGCAGCCGACCAAGGGCAACATTGCCGGCGGGCTGACCACCATCGAGGAAAAGGCGCTCGGCAACATCCAGAAGATCGGGCGCAAGTGCGTGGTCGACGGCGTGCTCGACAAGGCCGAAGAGCCCACCGGGCCGGGGCTGTGGTTCATGGATTCCTCCTCGGCGGCGGCCGAGATGGTGACGCTGTGCGCGGCGGCCGGATTCGCGGTGCACTTCTTTCCGACCGGGCAGGGCAACGTGATCGGCAACCCGATCCTGCCGGTGATCAAGCTGTGCGCCAACCCGCGCACGGTGCGCACCATGGGCGAGCACATCGACGTCGACGTCTCCGGGCTGCTGCGCAAGGAGCTGTCGCCCGACCAGGCGGGCGATGCGCTGCTCGAGTGCATGCTGCGCACCGCCAACGGCCGCCTCACCGCGGCCGAGGCGCTCGGCCACCGCGAGTTCGTGCTGACGCGGCTGTACGAATCGGCGTAGCCGAAGGACATCCGACGATGGCGACGCTGCGCGGCGCAGATGTCGTCGCGCGCGCCCTTGCGCGCGGCGGCGCCCAGCGGCTGTTCTCGCTGTCGGGCAACCAGGTGATGGTGCTGTACGACGCCGCGGTCGACGCGCGGCTCGACATCGTCCATACGCGGCACGAGGGCGCGGCGGTGCACATGGCCGACGCCTGGGGGCGGCTCACCGGCGAGCCGGGTGTGGCGTTGCTCACCGCCGGGCCCGGGCACGCGAACGGCGTCGGCGCGCTGACCAACGCGCTGGGCGCCGAAGCGCCGCTGGTGCTGCTCTCCGGGCATGCGCCGCTCGCTCAGCTCGGCAGCGACACGTTCCAGGAACTGCGCCAGGCGGAGGTTGCGGCGCCGCTGTGCAAGGCGTCGTGGACCGCGCAGGACGCGGCAGGCCTGGGCGAAGACGTCGCGCGCGCGTTCCGCATTGCCAAGGCCGGGCGCCCCGGCCCGGTGCACGTCAGCCTGCCGTACGACCTGCTCGACGCGAAGCTCGACGCGGGCAACGTCGCGCTGCCGGACGCGGCGGCGTTCGGCGCCGCGCCGCAGCCGCTCGCGGACGAGGCGGTCGCCGCGATCCTCGCGGCGCTTGCGCGCGCGGCGCGCCCCCTGATCGTGGCGGCGCCGGCGATGGCGGCGGGGCGCGGCCAGCGGCTGCGCGATGCGCTGCAGGCCGCGACCGGCATACCCGTGCTGCACAGCGAAAGCCCGCGCGGCATCGCAGACCCGACGCTCGGCGCGCTGCCCGATTTGCTCGCCGAGGCGGATGTCGTGCTGCTGCTCGGGCGCAAGCTGGATTTCACCCTGCGCTTCGGCCGGCCGCCGGCGTTCAGTGCACGCTGCAATTTCATCCATATCGATCCGGAGGCCGAGGCGCTGCGCCGCGGCGCGGTTGCAATCGGCGAGTCCGCCCGCCGGCTGTACGCGGCGCAGGCCGATGCGTTCGCTGCGGCCGAGGCCCTGATCGCCGGCGCCCTGCGCGGCTTCGCGCCGGGCGCCGCGCAGGCGGAATGGGCGGGCCAGGTCGAGCGCGCGCGCGCGGCGCGTCCGGCTGAGTGGGCGGCGCCGGAATCCGCCGAGGGCGTGGTGCATCCGCTGGTCGTCGCGCGCGCCGTGCAGCAGGCGCTCGCCGCGCGGCCCGACGCGGTGCTGGTCTGCGACGGTGGCGAGTTCGGTCAGTGGGCGCAGGCCTGCGCCAGCGCAGCGACGCGCATCACCAACGGCCCGGCCGGCGGCATCGGCGGCTCGATTCCCTATGCGATCGCCGCCTGCCTGGCGCATCCGGGTGCGCCGGTGATCGCCACGCTCGGCGACGGCTCGGCCGGCTTCTACCTCGGCTTCTACCTCGCCGAGTTCGAGACCGCGGCGCGCTGCGGGGCTCCGTTCGTCGCGGTGATCGGCAACGACGCGCGCTGGAACGCGGAGCACCTGATCCAGGTCCGCAGCTACGGCCCGGCGCGCACGATCGGCTGCACGATGCAGCCGACGCGCTACGATCTGGCGGTGGCGGCACTCGGTGGTCATGGCGAGCATGTGACGCGCGCAGCGGACGTCGCTGCGGCGCTCGAGCGCGCGCTGGCCGCCGGCCGGCCGGCCTGCGTCAACGTCGAAATCGCCCCGCTCGCGGCACCGATGCTCTCGCGCACCGGCACGCCGCCGGGCGGCGCGCACTGAGGGTCGCGCCGAAATGGCGTTGCTGCGCGTAAAAGTCTGGCGCGGCGCCGAACAGGGCGCCTTCCAGAGCTTCGAGGTGCCGCGCCAGGCGAGCCAGACGGTGCTCGACGTCATCACGCACATCCAGCGCCACCTCGATGGGTCGCTCGCCTACCGCTTCGCCTGCCGCGTCGGCATGTGCGGTTCCTGCGCGATGACCGTGAACGGGCGGCCGCGCTGGACCTGCCGCACGCACGTCGACACGGTGGCCGAGGACGATACGCTGGAGGTTGCGCCGCTCGGCCACCTGCCGGTGATTCGCGATCTGGTCACCGACATGACGCCGTTCTTCGACAAATGGGCGCGCGCCCGCGGGCAGTTCAGCGGCGCCCGGTCGCGGCACGACGATTTCGCGCGCATCGCGCCCGACGATGCCGACCGGCGCCAGGTCGACGCGGGGATCGAATGCATCGGCTGCGGCGTGTGCTACGCCGCCTGCGACCTGGTGTCCTGGAGCGCGGACTACCTCGGTCCCGCGGCGCTCAACCGGGCCTGGACGCTGGTCTGCGATGCGCGCGACGCCGCGAATCCCGCGCGGCTGCGCGCGGTGGGCGGCGATGCGGGCTGTCACGCCTGCCACACGCAGATGGGCTGCAGCGAGCGCTGCCCGAAGAAGATCTCTCCGACGGCCGGCATCGCCGGGCTGAAGCGCGCGCTGGCGCGTGCGCTGCTGAAAGGCGAGCTGTGAGCGCACGCAGCGAGACCTTGCTCTGGCTGGCGCAGCGCGCGAGCGCGGCCGTGCTCGCGTTCTGCGTGGTGGTGCACCTGGCGACGATCATCGTCGCCGTGCAGGGCGGGCTGTCGGCCGCGGAGATTCTCGCGCGCACGCGCGGCAGCGTTTTAGGCCTGGTGTTCTACACGACGTTCGTGCTCGCTGCGGCGGTGCATGCGCCGATCGGCCTGCGTGCGACCCTCGGCGAATGGCTCGGCTGGCGCGGCGCCGCGCGCGACGCGGTGCTGCTGCTGTTCGCCTTGGCGCTGGCGGTGCTCGGGCTGCGCGCGGTGGCGGGGGTGTTCGGCGGTGCGGCGTAACGACCTGCGCGCGCGCCGCCACCCGGCGTACGGTGCGTTTCTCGTGCACCGGATCTCCGGCGTCCTGCTCGCCCTCTTTCTGCCGGTGCATTTCTGGGCGCTCGGCCAGTCGCTGCAGGGCGCTGAACAGTTCGACCGCTTTCTCTCCTGGACCGCGCTGCCCGCGGTCAAGTTCGCCGAGTGGGGCATCGTGGTGCTGCTCGCCGCGCATCTGGCCGGCGGCCTGCGGCTGCTCGCGCTCGAATTGCTGCCCTGGCGCGGCTGGCAGAAGAGCCTCGCCGCTGCGGCGGCGGCCATCGCGCTCGCCGTGGGCCTCGCGTTCGCGCTGGCCCTGTAGCGTCCAATGGCGGTCTACAATCGAGCCGCATGAAAATCGATCTCCAACAGGTCGAAGAGGCCGCCAAGCAGCTCTACATCCGCGCGGTCAAGCTGCTGCCGCCGGACATCAAGCGCGGCTTCGCCGGGCTCGACGCCTCGGAAAGCGACCCGACGGCGAAGCGCATCCTCGGCACCATGATTGCCAACATCAAGGTGGCGGAGGAGACCGACAACCTGCTGTGCCAGGACACCGGCATCCCGATCTACAACGTGGTTATCGGGCGCAGCGTCGAGGTCGACGGCGCGGGACTCAAGGCCGCGATCCGCGAAGGCTGCGCACGGGCGACGCGCGAGCACCCGCTGCGCTCGTCGGTGGTGCATCCGGTGACGCGCAAGAACGAGCACACCTCCTGCGGGCGCGGCGTGCCGGTCATCCATTTCGATTTTTCCGACGATGCGGAGCGCCTGTCGATCGAGATGGTGCCGAAGGGCTCGGGCTCGGAGAACAACTCCTGGCTGCGCATGGCGATCCCCGCCGAAGGCGTCGACGCGATCAAGACCTTCGTCATCGACTGCGTGTTGGCCGCGGGTGGCAAGACCTGCCCGCCGACGATTGTCGGCGTCGGCGTGGGCGGCACCGCGGATCTCTGCGTCCACCTGGCCAAGGTGGCGGCGACGCGCCCGCTCGGCTCGCGCTGTACCGACCGCGAGGGCGCGAAGCTCGAGAAGGCGCTGGGTCAGGCGGTGAACACACTCGGTGTCGGCCCCCAGGGGCTGGGCGGCGACTCGACCGCGTTCGCGGTCCACGTCGAGACCGCGGCGACGCACATCACGATGAACCCGGTCGCCGTCAACATGCAGTGCCACTCGGCGCGGCGCGCGCGCGCGACCTTCAGCCCGCAGGGCATCGAATACGGGTATTGAGATGAGAGTGCTCGCCGCAGTGCTGCTGTCCTCGATCATCGGCCTCGCGCAGGCGGTCGAGGTGGCCGGGGTGAAGTTCGCCGAAAAGATCGACGGGCCGGGCGACGCGACGCTGGTGCTGAACGGCGCCGGGCTGCGCAAGCTCTTGTTCCTCGACGTCTACGCGATCGGGCTGTACCTCCCGGCGCCCAAGCGCAAGGCCGAGGAGATCCTGCTGCTCGCAGGACCCAAGCGGGTCGCCATCCGCATGTTGCGCGACGTCAGTGCCGAGTCCTTTACGCAGGCGCTGATCGACGGGCTGCGCAAGAATCACAGCGACGCCGAGATGGTGCGCTTCGGGCCGCGCATCGCGCAGTTCACGGGGATCATGGCCGACATCAAGGAGGCGAAGGAGGGCATGGCGATCGACATCGACTGGGCGCAGGGCGAAAGCCTGCGGCTGCGGGTCGATGGTCAGCAGGTCGGGCGGGCGATCGTCGGCGAAGACTTCTACCGCGCGCTGCTGCGCGTCTGGCTCGGCCTCAATCCGGTGCAGGACGACCTCAAGGCCGGGCTGCTCGGCGCGGGTTCCTGAGGCGCAAGTCGATGGCGCACCACGATTTCACGATGCCGGTGAGCGAAGCCCAGGTTCGCGCGCTGCGCATCAACGATACGGTGACCCTGAACGGCACGCTGTACGGCATCCGCGACGCCACGCAGATCCACATGTTCGACCGCGGGCGCAAGACGCGCTTCGACCTGAACGGGCACGCCGTGATCCACACCGCGCCGAACGTGCGAAAGATCGAGAAGAGCCCGGCGAATCCGAGCGGCTACGCCTCGGTGTGTATCGGCACCACCACCAGCGACCGCATGGAGCGCTTCACGCGGCCGCTGATGGCGCAGTGCGGGGTGCGCATGATCATCGGCAAAGGCGGTCTGCGCGAGGACTCGTCCGCGGCGTTCGGCGCGCTGGGCGGCGTGTACCTCGCGATCATCGGCGGCACCGCGGCGCTCGAGACGACCTGGGTCGAGGCGATCGAGGACGTCGATCTCGACGACCTCAATCCGGAGTCGCTGTGGAAGTTCCGGGTGCGCGGCTTCGGTCCGCTGCTGGTGGCCATGGACAGTCATGGCGGCAGCCTGTACGACACCGTCAATGCGGCGGCGCAGGCACGCCGTGCCGCGGCGCTCGCCAGCCTCGGCATCAAATAGCCTGCCAAGCCGGAAAGCACGAGGAGCGTGAGGCCGTGAAACGCGCGCTGCGCGAGATCCACAGTGACATCCTGATCCTCGGCTCCGGCGGCGCCGGGCTGTTCGCCGCGCTGCACGCGCACCGGGCGGCGCCCGAGCTGTCGATCACGGTCGCGGTCAAGGGCCTGCTCGGCAAGTGCGGTTGCACGCGCATGGTGCAGGGCGGCTACAACGTGGCGCTCGCGCCGGGGGACTCGATCGAGCGCCATTTCATGGACACCATCGAGGGTGGCAAGTGGCTGCCCGACCAGGAACTCGCCTGGAAGCTGGTGACGCTCGCGGTGGAGCGCATCCGCGAGCTGGAGAACGAGCTCGGCTGCTTCTTCGACCGCAACCCCGACGGCTCGATCCACCAGAAGGCCTTCGCCGGGCAGACCTTCGATCGCACGGTGCACAAGGGCGACCTGACCGGCATCGAGATCATCAACCGGCTGGCCGAGCAGGTCTGGGCGCGCAACATCGGGCGCCTCGAAGAGCATCGCGCGGTCGAGCTCGTCAAAGACAGCGCCGGCGACGGGCTCGCCGGGGTGCTGATGATCGACATGCGCAGCGGCGAATACGTGTTGGTGCGCGCCAAGGCGGTGCTGCTCGCCACCGGCGGCGGGCCGACCATGTACCGCTACCACACGCCCTCGGGCGACAAGAGCTGCGACGGGCTGGCGATGGCGCTGCGCGCGGGGCTGGCGCTGCGCGACATGGAGATGGTTCAGTTCCATCCCACCGGGTTGCTCGCGGGCCCGCACACGCGCATGACCGGGACCGTGCTCGAGGAAGGTCTGCGCGGCGCGGGCGGCCACCTGCTGAACGGCGCGCGCGAGCGCTTCATGCAGCACTACGATCCGAAGCTCGAGCGCGCGACGCGCGACATCGTTTCGCGCGGCATGGTCGCGGAGATGCGCGCCGGGCGCGTGACGCCCAACGGCGGCCTGTATATCTCGATGGCGCATCTCGGCGCCGAGCGCGTGCGGCGCGATTTCAAGGGCATGGTCGAGCGCTGCGCCGACTGCGGCTTCGATCTCGCCGGCGGGCTGGTCGAGGTGGTGCCGACGGCGCATTACATGATGGGCGGCGTCGAGTTCACCGCCGACTGCGGCACCGCGCTGCGCGGGCTGTTCGTCGCCGGCGAGGATTCGGGCGGGGTGCACGGCGCCAACCGCCTGGGCGGCAACGGCGTGGCCAATTCCACGGTTTACGGCGGCGTGGCGGGCGATGCGATGGCGGCCTGGGTGCGCGCCGAAGGCGCCCTGCGCACCCCGGACCCGACGGCGATCGAGGCGGCCATTGCGCGCTGCGAGCGACCCTTCAGCGGCGGCGCCGGGCGCCACGGCGCGCTCGAAGTGCTGCGCGAAACACTGTCTGGCGTGATGTGGGACCGTGTCGGTATCATCCGCGACGCCGCGGGCTTGGCCGCGGCAGAGCGCGAGCTGTCGGCGCTCGATGATGCGCTCGACGGCGTCGCGCTGCCGGATTCCGGTCGCGCGTTCAACCTTTCCTGGCATGACTGGATGAATCTGAAGAGCCTGACGCAGGTAAGCCGCGTGATCGCGGCCGCGGCACGCGCGCGCGAGGATTCGCGCGGCGCGCATTTCCGCGCCGACTTCCCCGAGCCGGGCGCGCTCGAGCGCTCGGCCTACACCAGCGCAGGCCTGGTCGACGACGCCGTCGTCATCGCGCACAAGCCGGTCGGCTTCACGCGCGTGCGCCCCGGCGAGACGCTGCTGAGGGACGCGGCATGAACGCCCCGCGGGCGGCAGGCATCGACTGGCCGCTCCAGGTGCACGGCGCGCTCAAGGCGGCCGGCGTCTCGCTGGTGAGCTACGTGCCGGACGCGGGACACAAGCGCCTGATCGAGCTGTGCCAGGCCGATCCCTCGATGCGCAGCGTGGTGCTGACGACCGAGGAGGAGGGCCTCGGCCTCGCGACCGGGGCCTGGCTGGGCGGCGAACGCTCGGTCCTGCTGATGCAGTCGAGCGGCGTCGGCAACGTCATCAACGTGCTCGGCACGATCAAGGAATGCCGCATCCCGCTGCCGATGATCATCACCATGCGCGGCGAATACGGCGAGTTCAATCCCTGGCAGATTCCGATGGGGCAGGCCACGCCCGGCGTGCTCGAGGCGATGGGCGTCATCGTCCAGCCCGCGCTCGAGCCGCAGGCGGTCGCGCCGGCGGTCGACGCCGCGCTGCGCCTTGCGTTCAACGGCTATGCCGCGGTCGCGGTGCTGATCTCGCAGCGCGTGATCGGCATCAAGAGCTTCCAGGAACAGGCGGCCCAATGACCGCGACCCTGCATCGACGCGACGTCGTATCCGCGCTGCTCGCCGAGCGCGGCGGCCTGCTGGTGGTGGCGGGCCTCGGCTCGACGGCCTGGGACTGCACCGCGGCGGGCGATCATGACCTGACCTTCCCGCTCTGGGGCGCGATGGGCCAGGCCGCGATGATGGGGCTCGGCCTGGCCCTCGCGCAGCCGCAGCGGCGCGTGCTGGTGATCACCGGCGACGGCGAGATGCTGATGGGGCTGGGGGCGCTCGCAACGATCGGCGTGCAGCGACCGACCAACCTGTCGGTCGTGGTGATCGACAACGGGCGCTACGGCGAGACCGGCATGCAGGAAACCCACACCGCGCACGGCGTCGACCTTGCGGCGGTTGCGCGCGCGTCGGGCTTCGTCGACGCGCGCACGCTCAGCGCGGCGGGCGAGCTCGCCGCGCTGCGCACGGCGATTCACGGGCAGCCGGGACCCAACTTCGCGACGGTGAAGGTGCGCGCCGAAAAGGTGCCGATCATCCTGCCGCCGCGCGACGGGGGGCTGCTGAAGGCGCGTTTCCGCCGCGCCCTGCTCGGCGAAGCCGCCGACCTGCAGTAGCCGCGCGCAGGGCAGGCAGCCTGCGCGCTGCGTACGCCGCGTTCAGCCGAGGTGCTGGCGGAAGAACGCCAGCGTGCGCTCGCGCGCCAGCTTGGCGCTCGGCGCGTCGTAGGAGCCGCGCTGGTCGCAATTGAAGCCGTGCGGCGCGGGATAGAGGTGCACCGTGACCGTCGGGTGAGCCGCGGCGAGCTTCTTCACGCTCTCCACGGAAATGTGCTCGTCCTTCTCGCCGTAGTGCGCCATCACCGGACACTTGGGCTTCTCGGCGATCGCCTCGTCGGTGGTGCTGCCGCCGCCGTAGTACGGCGCAGCGCAGGCCAGGCCCTTGACGCGGGCCGCAGCCATCCAGCTGACGTATCCGCCCCAGCAGTAGCCGACGATGCCCACCTTGCCGGCTTTCGCGGCTTCCTTCACCGCGGCCTCGACGTCGCGCAGCGCGGCATCCACGCCCGCCTTGTCCTTCAGCGCGCGGCCCTTGGCGATATCGTCCGGAACGTAGCCGACCTCGAAGCCGCGCTCGAGCCGGTCGTACATCGCCGGCGCGATCGCCAGGTAGCCGTCCGCCGCATAGCCGTCCGCCACCGAGCGGATGTGGCTGTTGACGCCGAAGATTTCCTGGATCACGACGACGGCGCCGCGCGGTTTGCCGGCGGGATCCGCGCGGTACGCGGACAGCGTGTGCCCGTCACTGGCGACGAGCTCGATGAACTTGCCCATGGGTGTTTCCTTCTCGGTTGAACGCGCCGTATTCTACCGAGGCCGCGCGAGTAGAATCGCGCGCATGAAAAAGCCGTCCGCCGAGCTGCTGGAACTCGCGCGCAGGGCACTCGAGCGCGCCGGGGCGCGCCGCGCCATGGCGGAGCGCGCAGCGCAACACCTGGTGCAGGCCGAAGCGCAGGGCCTGCCGACACACGGCATGTCGCGCGTGCCGTTTTACTGCGCAATGCTGAAGAACGGACGCGCGGACGGCAACGCGAAACCGACGCTGCGCACCGAGCGCGGCGCGGTCTGCCTGATCGACAACTGCGATGCGCTGCCCTACGAGGCCTGCGCCTGGGCGGTCGACGAGACCGTGGTCCGTGCGCGGCGCAACGGTATCGGCTTCGCCGGCATTACCCACAGCGGCCACGTCGGCGTGCTCGGCATCCACCTGCTGCCGGTGGGGCAGGCGGG
Organism: Betaproteobacteria bacterium SG8_39; assembly: GCA_001303445.1. Lineage (GTDB taxonomy): Bacteria > Pseudomonadota > Gammaproteobacteria > Burkholderiales > SG8-39 > SG8-39. The sequence continues at coordinate 11,504 of LJTQ01000080.1, forward strand.
CATGGTCGGCTTTGCGTTCACCAACTCGCCCGCCGCGATTCCGGCCTGGGGCGGGCGCAAGGCGCTGTTCGGCACCGACCCGGTGGCCGCGGTGTTTCCGCGCGCCGACGCCGATCCGCTGGTCATCGACCTCGCGCTGACCACGGTGATCCGCGGCAAGATCATGCTTGCGGCGCAACGCGGCGAGCGCATCCCCGAGGGCTGGGCGCTCGATCGCGAGGGCAAGCCGACCACCGACCCGAAAGAGGCCATCGAGCACGGCAGCATGTTCCCGATCGGTGGGCTGAAGGGCGCGATGCTGGCGCTGATGTTCGAGTTGATCTGCAGCGCGCTCACCGGCGCGGCGATCGGTCCGGAGGCGGATTCGTTCTTCTCCGAACAGGGCAACCGGCCGCGCGTCGGCCAGGCCTTCCTCGCCGTCGACCCGGGCGCGCTCGCCGGGCAGGCACGCTATTTCGAGCGCGTCGAGGCCGTGGTCACGGCAATGCAGGCCGATCCGGAGGTGCGCCTGCCGGGCGCGCGCCGCTTCGCCGCCGCGCAGCGCGCCGCAACCGAAGGTCTCGAGGTGCCCGACGATCTGCTGAAGAGAATCGAGGCCCTCGCGGCGGGATGAGCGCGGCGATCGACGCACAGGACAGCGGCCTGCTCGACGCGTTCTGCGATGCGCTGTGGCTCGAAGACGGTCTGGCGCGCAATTCGATCGAGGCCTACCGGCGCGACCTCGAGCAGCTGAGCCTCTGGCTGCTGCGCGAGCGACGCGGTGCGCTGACCGCGGTCGACGAGGCCAGCTTGCACGCCTTCTTCGCGGCGCGCCATCGGCGCGGCCCGGGGCGCGCGCCGCGCAGCGCGAGCGACGCGCGCCTGCTGTCCAGTTTGCGACGCTTCTATCAGTACTGCCTGCGCGAGCACCGCGTGGTCGAAGACCCGACGCTGCGTCTCGAGCCACCGAAACGCACGCCGCGCTTTCCGAAAAGCCTGTCCGAGGCCGACGTCGAGGCACTGCTCGCCGCGCCGGATGTCGACAGCCCGCTCGGCCTGCGTGACCGCGCGATGCTGGAAACGCTCTACGCCTGCGGATTGCGGGTGTCCGAGCTCGTCGCGCTGAAGACGGTCGAGGCGAATCTGGACGCGGGCGTGGTGCGCCTGTTCGGCAAGGGCTCGAAGGAGCGGCTGGTGCCGCTCGGCGAGGAGGCGGTGGGCTGGATCGAACGCTACCTGCGCGAAGCGCGCGCCGCACTCGCCAAGCGCAGGCACTCGCCGGCGCTGTTCGTCACCGCGCGCGGGGCGCCGATGACGCGCCAGGCGTTCTGGCACCTCACCCGGCGCTACGGCGCGCGCGCGATTCCCGGCAAGGCGCTCTCGCCGCACGTCCTGCGCCATGCCTTCGCGACGCATCTCATCAACCATGGCGCGGACCTGCGCGTGGTGCAGATGCTGCTCGGCCACGCCGACATCTCGACCACGCAGATTTACACCCACGTCGCGCGCGAGCGCCTCAAGGCGCTGCACGCGAAACATCATCCGCGCGGATGAAGCGCCCGAGCCACAGCGAGACACCGGCCACCCAGTTCCTGCGCCGGCAGCGCGTCGAGTTCAGCGAGCACTTCTACGCGTACGCCGAGCACGGCGGCGCCGAACGCGGCGCCGAGCAGCTCGGCGTGCCCGAGCACGCCGTCGTGAAGACGCTGGTCATGGAAGACGAGCGTGCCCAGCCGCTCATCGTGCTGATGCACGGCGACTGCACCGTGTCGACCAAGAACCTGGCGCGCCAGGCCGAGCGCAAGCGCATCGCGCCCTGCCGGCCCGAGGTCGCGCAGCGCCATTCGGGCTACCAGGTCGGCGGCACCTCGCCATTCGGGTTGCGCAAGCCGATCCCGCTCTACATGGAGCGCTCGATCCTCGAGCTGCCGGCGATCTACATCAACGGCGGGCGCCGCGGCTTCCTGCTGGGCATCGATCCGCGCGTGCTGCAGCGGCTGCTTGAGCCGGTGCTGGTCGACGTCGCGCTGGGGGCGGCGTGAAGAATCGCGCCGTCAGCGCTGGCGCTGGCGCTCGACGCTGACGCCGACCAGCCCCGCGCCCTTCATCACGCCGAGCTTCGCCACGCTGACGCGCGCGAACGCGGCGCCGAACTCGTCGAGCAGCAGCCGCGCGATGCGGTCGGCTACCGTCTCGACCAGATTGAAATGGCCTTCGCCGAGCAGCGCGCGCACGCGCTCGACCACGGTGTCGTAATCGATGCAGTCGGCCACCCGGTCGCTGTTGAACACCGCGCTCTGCGCGATGCCGATCTCGAGATCGAGCCGCAGGGTGTGCGTCGTGTGGCGCTCGCGCTTGTGAAAGCCGACGCGCGCATCGAGGCGCAGATCGCGGATGAAGATGTGGTCCATGGGCCGGGCGCATTACACCATAGCGCGCCCGCCGGCGCGTAGAATCGCGCTGCCATGCAAACCGCGCTGATCATGCTGGCGGCCTATCTGCTCGGCTCGGTGTCCTTCGCCATCGTCGTCAGCAGGCTGTTGCGCCTGCCCGATCCGCGCGGCTACGGCTCGAGAAATCCCGGCGCCACCAACGTGCTGCGTTCGGGCAGCCGACTGGCGGCCGCGCTCACCCTGATCGGCGATGCGGGCAAGGGCGCGCTCGCGGTGGGCCTCACCGTGCTCATGACGGGGGAAAGCCCGGTGACCGGTGTCGATCCGCCGCTCGCCGGCGCGATGGCGTTTCTCGGCCACCTGTATCCCGTGTACCACGGCTTTCGCGGTGGCAAGGGCGTGGCCACTGCGGCGGGCGTGCTGTTCGCGTTCAACCTCTGGCTCGGCCTGGGGACGCTCGCCAGCTTCGGCCTGATCGTCGCGTTCTTCCGCATCATCTCGCTCGCCTCGATCATCGCGGCGCTGTTTTCGGTGTTCTGGGCGGGCTTCCTGTTCGGCCTCGCGCCGGTCACGCCGGCGGTCGGCGCCATGGCGCTGATGCTCGCCTGGCGCCACCGCGAAAACATCGGCCGCCTGGTGGCGGGCACCGAGAGCCGGCTGGGTCAGAAAGCCAAGCCGTAACGCCCTAGGCCGCGGCGCCGAGCGGCCAGCGCGGTCGCACCGAGAACGCGCGCGTCGGCTGCGGCGGGACGCCGTGCTGCAGGCGCAGCGCCGCGGCGAACGCGATCATCGCGCCGTTGTCGGTGCACAGCTCGGGGGCCGGGTAGTACACGTCGAAGCCGCGGCGTGCACCCTCGGCATCGAGCGCGGCGCGCAGGGCCCGGTTTGCGCCGACGCCGCCGGCGACCACGAGGCGGGAGAGTCCCGTCGTCTCCATGGCCTGCGCGCACTTGGCGACCAGCACCTCGACCACCGCATCCTGGAAT
>LJTQ01000081.1 GCA_001303445.1 Betaproteobacteria bacterium SG8_39
CCTGGCTTCGGCCGCAGCGAGCTACGTCACCGGCACCAGCATCAACCTCGACGGCGGCAGTTCCGCCGTTCTCTAGACCCCGACAGGGAGATCTCGCATGGCTGCCGCTCGACTCGAACTGCGCAAGACGACACCCCGGTGCGGCGCCGAGGTGATCGGCCTCGACTTGTCGCAGTCTTTCGACGAAGACCGCATCGATGCGCTGCGCAGGGCCCTCGCCGAGCATTGCGTGCTGTTTTTCCGCGACCAGCGCCTGACGCCCGAGCAGCAGAAGGCCTTCGGCCGGCACTTCGGCGAGCTGCATCTGCACCCCGCCTGGCCGCGCCTGCTCGAGGGGCACCCGGAAATCATGGAAATCTACGCCGACGCGAACAGCACGCGCATTGCCGGCGAGGACTGGCACTCCGACGTATCCTGCGACCCCGAGCCGCCGCTCGGCACCATCCTCTACATGCTCGAGGTGCCGCCGGAGGGCGGCGATACGCTGTTCGCCAGCATGTACGCCGCCTACGACGCGCTGTCGACGCCGATGAAGCGACTGCTTGAGGGCATGACGGCGCTGCACGACGGCGAAACCACCTATCGCGGGCGCTACGATGGCATGCAAGAGGCGGCGTCCTACCCATCGGCCGAGCATCCGGTCATCCGCACGCATCCCGTCAGCGGGCGCAAGGCGCTGTTCGTCAACCGCATCTTCACGCGCCGCATCCTGCAGCTCGAGAAGCACGAGAGCGACGCGGTGCTGGAGATGCTCTTTCGTCTCGTCGAGACGCCGGAACTGCAGTGCCGTTTCCGCTGGCAGCCGGGCTCGGTGGCGTTCTGGGACAACCGCTGCGCACAGCACCACGCGCTGTGGGACTACTACCCGCAGCGCCGCCGCGGCCTGCGCGTCACGATCAAGGGCGAGCGGCCCGTCTACCGGCCCTGAGGCGGCGCCGGCTGCGCGGCGGGCTCGATCGTCGCCGGCGCCGCGCGCGCTCTGCGTGGCTGCAGCAGGATGTAGATCGACGGGATCAGCAGCAAGCTGACGAACATCGAGAACAGCAGCCCGAAAACCATGCATACGGCGAGCGGCTGCAGCATCTCCGAGCCTGCACCGAGCCCGAGTGCCAGCGGCGACATGCCAACCACCGTGGTCAGCGTCGTCATGAGGATCGGCCGCAACCGCAGCCGGGCCGCTCCGACCACCGCTTCGATGACCGCCGTGCCGCGCTGGCGCAGCAGCTCGATGTACTCGACCAGCACGATCGCGTTGTTCACCACGATGCCGATCAGCATGATCACCCCGAGCCAGACCGGCATCGACAACGGCAGGTCGGTCACCAGCAGCCCGATCACCACGCCGATCAGCGCGAAAGGCACGCCAAGCATGATGACAATCGGGTTGCGCAGCGATTCGTACTGCACCGCCATCACCACGAATACCAGAAACAGCGCCAGCCCGGCGAGCGTCAGCACGAGGACGTTGCCCTTTTTCAGGTTCTCGTAGGCGCCGCTGAAGTACAGCGTGTAGCCCGCCGGCAGCTCGAAGTCCTTCAGGTCATCGCGCAGCGTGCGCACCACCTCGCCGAGCGACAGCTCGCCGGTGAGCGCCGCCTCGACCTCGACAATGCGCCGCTGGTTCTCGCGGCGGATCTCGGCCGGCGCGGTGACCAGCACGACACGCGCGACGTCACCCAGATAGACCGCGTGCCGGTCGTTTTGCGCACTGAACAGCAGCACGGCCTCGAGGGCCGCCGGGCTGTCGATCATGCGTCGCGGCAGACGCACCCGCACGTCGTAGGCGCGGTCGTTCTCGATGAAGTCGCTGACGATGATCCCGTCGAGCGCGATCTTCATCGCGCGCCCGATCTGCGTCACGTCGACGCCCAGCTCGGCGGCACGGCCGCGATCGACCCGCACCGCGAACTCCTGCCGTATCTCCTCGGCCGTGTGCTTCACATTGCGCAGCCCGGGGCGCCCGCGCAGGCCTTCGGCGAGGCGCTCGCCGATCTGCGCGAGCACCTCGAGGTCCGGACCCTGCACGCGGATGCTGACCTCCTCGTCCGAGCGCGTGGTGCGCAGGCCGCGCACGCCCGCCGGCCGCGCAAAGACCTTCACCCCGGCGATCTGGGCGCGCGCGACGGCGCGCATGTAGCCGGACACCCAGGCTTCGACGCTGAGCGTGCGCGCCTCCACCGGCACCAGCTGGACGGCAATCGAACTGCGGTTCGGACGCTCGCGCTGGGTGCGACCGAAGATGAAGCCGCCCGCCACGACCGAGATCCCTTCGACGTCGCCCTGGGCGACGGCGATGTCCTCCAGCCTGCGCACGGTGCGGTCCATCTCCTCCAGCGAGCCGCCCGGGTCGGCGAAGATCTGCACCTGGACGCGACCGTCGTCCATCGTCGGCAGGAAGGCCTGCTTTCCGGTGAGATGCGCGAACAGCGCGCCGAAGCCCGCGAGCAGCGCGAGCGCGACGATCACGCTCAGCGCGGGCACGCGCGCGGACGCTGAAACGAGCGGCACGTAGATCGCCTGCGCGCCGGCGACCAGACGCTGCACGAAACGGGTCACGGCCGAGGGTCGCGTCGGCCGGCCGCGGGCGGCGAGCGCGGGCACCAGCGTCACCGCGACCAGCAGCGAGGCCACGATCGCCGCGGAAATCGTGAAGATCAGCTCTCGAAACAGCAGCCCGACCAGGCCGCTGATGAACAGGAACGGGACCACCGCCGCGAGGTTGGTCGAGGTCGCCGCAATAATCGGGCTGTTGACCTCGGCCGCGGCATCGGCGGCCGCGTCGAGCCCGTACTCGCCCTCGCGCTGATGCCGCTCGATGTTCTCGAGCATGACGATCGTGTTGTCGACCAGCATGCCGACGCCGAGCGCAAGACCGCCCAGCGTCATCAGGTTGAGCGACAGCCCGCCGAGCGCCATGATGACGAAGGTGATCATGATCGAGATCGGAATCGCCGAACCGATGATCAGCGTGCCACGCACGCTGCCGAGGAAGGCGTAAACGATCAGCATCGCGAGCAGCGCGCCGGTGAGCGCCGCGGTCGCGGCGTTGTCGAGCGAATGGCGAACGTAGACCGACTGGTCCGAAACCTTGTCGACGCGCACGTCCTCCGGCACCAGCTGACGCTCGTAGAGCACGCCCAGCCGCGCGTTGACGACCTCGGCGACGTCCACCGTGTTCGCGGTCGGCTGCTTCTGCACCGTGATGCGCACGCCCGGCGTGCCGTTGTAGCGCACGCGGATGCGCTCGTCCTCGTGCCGATCGATCACCTCGGCGAGCTCGGCGAGCGGCACCGCAGTGCCGTCGGGCAGCCTGACCGGCAGTGCGCCGAGCTCGGCGACGCTTTGCACCCGGCCCGAGGTGCGGCTGGTGTATTGCTGGCCGGCCATCTGCAGACGGCCGGCCGGCGCATCGACGTTGCCGCGCTGGATCGCCGTGACGAGGTCCTCGATCGACAGGCCGAGCCCGGAGAGCCGGCGCTGGTCGGGCAGCACGTGCACCTCGCGCACCAGTCCGCCGCCGACCTCGACCGAGGCCACGCCGGGCAGGTTGAGGAAGTACTTCGCGAACACGTCGTCGGTCCAGGTGCGCAGCTCGGTCATGCCGCGCAGCGGCGAGCTCACCACGAACTCCATCACCGGAATCTGCGCCGGGTCGCGCTTGAAGATGATCGGCGGATCGATCGTCGTTGGCAGGAAGCGCTTCGCGCGGTCGAGCCGCGTGCTCGCGTCGCGCAGCGCGACGTCGATGTCCTTGCCGTAATCGAAATACAGCTCGAGCTCGGCCGAGCCCTCCGAGGTCGTCGATTCGACGCCGGTCGAGTCCTCGGTGATCGCCAGCTGCTCCTCGATCTGCCGGGTCACCTGGTCTTCCATGATGTTCGTCGGCACGCCCGGCTCGAGGATGCGCACGCCGATCTGCGGGTAGATCAGCTGCGGCAGCAGGTCGATCGACAGGCGACTGAGCGCGAAGAAACCGAGCACGATCGCCGTCGCCGTGAGCATCACCGTGCTCACCGGGTGGTGGATGCACCAGACCGCGACGCCGCCGCGACGCACGGCCCTCAGCCCCCCTTGCCGGCCGCCTTGCGCGGCATGTCCGCCGGAGCCGCCTCGCCACCGACCGGCTTCACCTTTTGACCCGGTTTGAGGCCGATGAAGCCCTTGGCGACGATGCGCTCGCCGGCTTTGAGGCCGGCGCGGATCTCGACGCGATCGCCGAGGCGCAGCCCGCTCGTCACGCCGCGCCGCGCGACGGTGCCGTCGTTTCGGTACACCATCACGTACTCGCCCTTCGGGTCGCGCTGCAGCGCGGTGAGCGGCGCGCTCAACTGCTCGTTCACGCCGGTCTCGAGCAGCACCCGGCAGAACTGCCCCGCGCGGGCACCCGTCGGCGCCGGGTCCAGCGTGACTTCGATGTGGCCGGTGCGCGAAGCCGGGTCGATCGCGGGGTGGATGCGCACGATCCGGCCTTCGTGCAGCGCTGCGCCCAGCGCATCAATGCGCACCTGCGCGCGATCGCCCAGCTTGAGCTGGGGCAGGATCAGCTCGGAGACCGTCACGTCGGTGATCAGCCGGGACGGATCGATGACCGTGAGCAGATGCGTGTGGCGCGGCGTGGCGTTGCCCGGCTCGACCAGCCGCTTTGACACCACGCCGTCGAATGGCGCAGTGAGCGTCATGTTCTCGAGACGCGCGGCGAGCAGGCGCTCTTCGGCGCGCGCGATCTCGAACACCGTCGTTGCGCGCGAGACGGCGTCGTCGCTGACGAAACCCTTGGCCTTCATCTGCCGGTTGCGCTGGTAGTCGACCTCGGCCTGCTTGCGCGTGGCCGCCGCCTTGTCGAGCTGCGCCCGCAGGATGCGGTCGTCGTAGCGCGCCAGCAGGTCGCCTTTCGCGACCCGGTCGCCTTCGCGCACCACCACCTCGGTCAGCCGCCCCTCCTCCTCGTTGAGGATCTTCACCTCGTGCAGCGCGCGCAGGCTGCCGGCGCGCTGCGCGGTGTAGACGAGGCGTCCGGACTTGACCTCGAACAGCTCGACGAGGTGGGGCGGGCGTTGCCGCTTGGCCGTCTTGCCGGTCGACTCATTGCCGCAGCCGGCCACCAGCAGGGCGAGCAGCACGGCAGCCAGGATTTTCAGCATCGCGCGATTATGAGGCCAGCGGTCAAAAACGTTGGGCCCCCGCGGTCGGCAGTTTCGGCACCCGGGGCCGCTGCGCCGCGCGACGGACCCCGGCGAATCGCGCGGCTCAGGCCCCGTAGGCGCCGACGATGGTCACCGAAGACACGTTCTGGCTCGGAAAGCCACCGAGGTTGTGCGTCATGCCGAACACCGGGCTCGAGCGCTGGCGTTCACCCGCCCGCCCGGTCAGCTGCAGGTACATCTCGTAGAGCATGCGCAGGCCCGAGGCGCCGATCGGATGGCCAAAACACTTCAGGCCGCCGTCGATCTGGCAGGGCACCTTGCCGCCGGCGTCGTAAAAGCCGTCGAGCACGTCGTTGATCGCCCGACCTTCGGCCGAGATGCCGAGATCTTCCATGGTCACCAGTTCGGTCACCGAGAAGCAGTCGTGCACCTCGAACATCGAGACCTGCTTGCGCGGGTCGCCGATGCCCGCCTCCTTGTAGGCGCGCGCTGCTGCCGCGCGCGTGGTGGCGAAGTACGAGCCGTCCCACTGGTCGAACTGCACCTCCTGGCCGTTCGACACCGCGAGCTGAAGGGCTTTCACGCCCACCAGATCCTTCTTGCCCAGGCCGCGCGCGATGTCGGGCGTCGTGACGATCGCCGCGGCGGAACCGTCGGATACGCCACAGCAATCGTACAGGCCGAGCGGCTCCGCGATCATCGGCGCGTTCAGCACGGTTTCTTCCGTGATGCGGTTGCGCAGATGCGCCTTCGGGTTCTTCGCGCCGTTGTCATGGCTCTTCACCGAGATGTGCGCCATCGCGCGCTTGAGGTCTTCCTTGTTCACGTGGTGCTTCGCGCGGTAGGCCGCTGCGAGCTGGGCGAACGAACCGGGCGCCGAGATGTTGGCCCAGGTCATGCTCTGCAGCGCGCCGCGACCGCGCTGCGGCAGGCCACCGTAGCCGGTGTCCTTGAGCTTCTCGACGCCGAGCGCGAGCGCAATATCGACGGCCCCGGAGGCCACGGCGTACACCGCGCCGCGGAACGCCTCGGTCCCCGTCGCGCAGTAGTTCTCGACGCGCGTCACCGGGATGTACGGCAGGCGCAGCGTCATGTCGAGCGGCACGCCCGACTTGCCGACGTGCTGCTCCTCGATCGCGGTGCCGAACCAGGCCGCCTCGATCTGGTTGCGCTGGATGCCCGCGTCCTTCACCGCCTCCTCGAAGGCGTCGACCATCAGGTGCTCGGCGTTCTTGTCCCAGTGCTCGCCGAACTTCGAGCACCCCATGCCGAGGATCACGACCTTGTCTTTGATTCCGGTTGCCATTTCATGCCTCCTTCACCGCGACCCTGGGGTCAGACCCCTGTGGATAAGTCTTGCTGACGCCACCAAGGTTCCCACGGACTTATCCACAGGGGTCTGACCCCGATGTCGCCCGGTTTTAGGCCGGCGCCGCCTTCCAAAAATAGCGCACGAAGCCGCGCGAGGGATCCACTTCCTTGATACGAAACATCATCCGCATCGGCAGGCCGACCTCCAGTTTACCCCCGTCGATGTCGGCGAAGTCGGCCATCATCCGGCCACCCTGGTCGAACTGGATCATGCCGTAGTACGCGGGGGGATCGGGGCAGTAGGTCAGCACATCCGCCGTGTAGGTCATCACCTTGCCCGACAGGTCCGAGAAGGGCTGCGGGTCCTGCGAATCGAGCGCATTGCACTCCGGGTTCACGCAATAGCGCGCGCGCGGGTACTGGAAGGTGCCGCACTTCTGGCAGCGCCCGCCCACCAGGCCCTCGATCATGTCGCGGTTGCGGTACAGCACCGTGAGCGGCGTGCCCTTGTCGGTCTCGGCGCGCATGCCGCGCTCGAGATTGATGTGGTCGTTGAACGCGAGGAAGCGCTGGTACTGCGTCTCTTCCTTGCGCCGCGCGAGCGACCCCTTGACGCCGCGCCGCGCCGCAAGGCCCTTGATCGCGTCGGTCACCTCGAACAGCAGCGCGTCGCAGCCCTCGCCGAAGGCGGCGACCAGGATGCGCTGGCCCGGCTTTGCGTCCTCCAGCGCCGCGGCAAGCATGACCAGCGGATGCGCTGCACCCGTGTCGCCGCAGACCGCGGCCAGGTTGTCGCGCACGGCGGTGTCCGCGATCCCCATGCGCTTGGCGAGCGCCGGCGTGACCCGCGCCAGCGTGCACGGCATGCAGAAATGATCGACTGCACCGGGCTCGACGCCCGCCGCCTTCAGCGCCGCCGCCACTGCTGCCGGCACGATCTTCATGTAGCCCTCGTCGCGAATCCAGCGCTCTTCCCAGGCGTAGTCGTGCGCCCGGTCGCGGCCGCGGAACTGGTGCACGAAATCCACCGTTTCGGTGTGCGCCGCAAGCAGCCGCGCGACCGGCTGGCCGCGCCCGACGAGCAGCGCCGCCGCGCCGTCGCCGTACTGCATCTCCTGCGTGCTCGCAGCCTTTGCCAGGCGATGCTCGCCCGCCGCGAGCAGCGTCATCGTGCCGCCCACGGCGGCATCGAACGCCGCCCCCAGCGCCGAGGTCGCCGCGCGCAGGCTGCCGCCGACGTCCATCGAGCGCAGCGCGGGATTCAGGTTGAGCGCAGTGGCGACGATCGCCGCATTCTGCCGGTCGTCGAAGGGGTGGGTGGTCGAGGCAAGCGTCAGCGCCCCGACCGAGGCGCGCTCGATGCCGCCCAGGCAGTCGCGCGCTGCCTCCACGGCCATCGTGACCGCGTCCTCGTCCCAGTTCGCCATCGCGCGCTCGCCGCGCGCGAGGCCCTTGAGCGCCGGCGCGAACCAGGCGTTGGCGTCCGCGATCACCTTGCGCTGCAGGCGCGCGCGCGGGATGTAGGCGCCGAAAGAGAGAAGGCCGATGTCTTTTGCCATGGTGCGAATGAGGATGCCGTGGTGAAAGGGTGCGCCGCTTGACTTTGACAGTCCCGGCTTGAACACTGTCGCGCGCGCCGGCTGTCGAGCCGAAATCTTCGCACAGGGCCGAGGCAAAAAGTACGGTGTTTCACCCCTTCCATCACGCCCGCAGCAACCCCGAAAAGCCCGCCTACCGGATGGCGCGCTCGGGCGAGGTCGTGACCTACGGCCAGCTCGAAGCGCGCTCCAACCAGGGCGCGCGCCTGTTCCGCGGCCTCGGCCTCAAGCGCGGCGACGCAATCGCGCTGCTGCTCGACAACAACGCGCGCTATTTCGAGATCTGCTGGGCGGCGCAGCGCGCCGGGCTGTTCTTCACCGCCATGAGCACGCGCCTTTCGCCGCAGGAAGCCGAGTACATCATCGGCGACTGCGGTGCGAAGCTGCTGATCGTCTCGGCGAGCCTCGCCGGCCAGGCCGCCGCGCTGCTCGGCCGCACCCCGGCCGTGCGCGAGCGCTACGCGGTGGGCGGCGCGCTGCCGGGGCACGCATCCTGGGAACGCGCCGTCGCGACCCAGCCGGCCACGCGCATTCCCGACGAGAGCGCCGGGCGCGACATGCTGTATTCCTCGGGCACCACGGGGCGGCCGAAGGGCGTCAAGACCGAGCTGCTCGACGAGGCAATCGACGCGCCGACGCCGCTGCTCAACGTCGCCGCAACGCTCTACGGACTCGGCCCCGACGCGGTGTACCTGTCGCCCGCGCCGCTGTATCACGCCGCGCCGCTGCGCTTCAACATGACGGTGATGCGCTTCGGCGGCACCGCGGTAATCATGGAGCACTTCGACGCCGAAGAGGCGCTGGCGCTGATCGAGCGCCACGGCATCACGCACAGCCAGTGGGTGCCGACGATGTTCGTGCGCATGCTCAAGCTGCCGCCCGAAGCGCGCCTGCGCTACCGGCACGATACGCTGCGCTGCGCGATCCATGCCGCGGCACCCTGCCCGGTCGAAGTCAAGCAGCGCATGATCGACTGGTGGGGGCCGGTTCTCTACGAGTACTACGCGGGCACCGAAGGCAACGGCTTCGTCGCCTGCAATTCCGAGGAATGGCTCGCGCACCGCGGCACCGTCGGCCGTGCGCTGGTCGGCGAGCTGCGCATCGTCGACGACGAGGGCCATCCGCTGCCCCCGGGCGAGACCGGGACCATCTATTTCGCCAACGGGCCGGCCTTCGAGTACCACAACGACCCGCGGAAGACTGCGGATTCGCGCAGCGCGGAAGGCTGGTCGACGCTGGGCGACGTCGGTTCGGTCGACGCGGAGGGCTATCTCTACCTCACCGACCGCAGGCACTTCATGATCATCTCGGGCGGCGTCAACATCTACCCGCAGGAAGTCGAGAACCTCCTCGTCACCCACCCCAAGGTGGCCGACGTGGCGGTGATCGGCGTGCCCAACGAGGAATTCGGCGAGGAGGTCAAGGCGGTGGTCCAGCCGATTGACATGGCCCAGGCCGGTCCGTCACTGGCCGAAGAGCTGATCGCCTACTGCCGCGCCAACCTGTCGCACCTGAAGTGCCCGAAGTCGGTCGACTTCGACGCCGAGCTGCCGCGCCACCCGACCGGCAAGCTCTACAAGCGCCTGCTGCGCGAGCGCTACTGGAAGGACGCGGCGAAGCGGCTCTAGCCGGCGGCCGCGACGCTAGCGGCCCTTCCACACCGGCTTGCGTTTCTCCGCGAAGGCGAGCGGCCCCTCGACGGTGTCCTCGCTGCGCGTCATGTCGACGTAGGCCGGGTAATCGAGGTTGTGCGTCGCCATCTCGAGTGCGGGCACGTCGAGCGAGCGCATCACCACCTGCTTGGTGGCGCGGATGCTCATCGGCGAGCACTCGAGGATCTCGCCCGCCCAGCGGCGCGCCTCCGCCATCAGCTCGTCGTGCGGCACCACCGCGGTGACGAAGCCGAGCCGGTAGCCCTCCTCCGCGCTGACGCGACGCCCGGTGAGCATCATGCCCATCGCCTGCTTCAGCGGAATCATGCGCGGCAGGCGCTGCAGCCCGCCGGCGCCCGCGGCGAGGCCGACGCGCGGCTCGGGCAGCGCGAACAGCGCCTTGTCCGAGGCGATGATGAGGTCGCAGGCGAGCGCGATCTCGAAGCCGCCGCCCATCGCGAAGCCGTTCACCGCGGCGATCACCGGCTTGGCGAGGTCGTAGCGGTGGGTCAGCCCGGCGAAGCCCTTGGGCGGATGCTGCGGCCGTGCCCCGGTCTTGGCGCGCTGCTCGGCGTGATATTTCAGGTCGTTGCCGGTGCAGAACGCCTTGTCGCCCGCACCGGTGATGATCGCGACCCACAGTTCCGGATCGGCGGCGAAGGCATCGAAGGCGTCCGACAGCGCCTGGTTGGCCATCGGATGCAGCGCGTTGTACACCTCGGGCCGGTTGATCGTAACCGTCAGCAGGTGGCCGTCGCGTTCGATCTTGCAATACTCGCTCATCGCGTCTCTCCCACGCTCTCAGACCGGCGTCTGCGCCCCGACCGTCAGCCGGCGCATGTGGCGGCGCTGGCCGTGGTAGTCGTTGATCGCGCTGTGCTGGGTGCAGCGGTTGTCCCAGATCGTCAGCGTGCCTGGCGCCCAGCGCACGCGGCAGGTGAACTCCGGCCGCGTCTGGTGCGCCTGCAGCCATTCGACGAGCGGCGTGCTCTCTGCTTCGCTCATGTCGCGAAAGCGGATGGTGTGGCTGCGGCTGACGTACAAGGCCTTGCGCCCGCTCTCCGGATGCCTGCGCACCACCGGGTGCTCGGCCTGCAACGCGTCCGCACCGTCCGTGCCGTGGATCTTCATCGCCCCGATGCTGTTGTGCATCGCGCTGCGGCCGCCGCCGTACTTCAGCCCCGCGCTGTTCACGCCGACCAGCCCGTCGAGAAGCCGTTGCATCCCGCCCGAGAGGGCATCGTAGGCCGCGCCGGTGTTGGCAAACAGCGTGTCGCCCCCGCGCGCCGGCGTCTCGATCGCGTAGAGCAGCGTCGCGAGCGGCGGCTGCGCCAGGTAGGTGGTATCGGAATGCCAGCCGCCGCCGAAATTCTGCGTCTCGTGCGGCTCCTTGATGATCTCGAAGAGGTAGGGATAGTCCGCCATCCCGGTGACAAAGGGATAGTGGCAGGGACAGCGGCGCCTCCCTCTCGTGTATCCAGACGCGGCGCCACAGCCTATCATGCGCCCGGTTCGATACAAGGGGCGGCCCATGGGCAAACGGATCGCAATCATCGGCGCGGGCGCGCTCGGCGGCTACGTCGGCGGCACGCTGGCACAGCACGGCCTCGACGTGACGCTGATCGACATGTGGCCGGAGAACATCGAGACGATTCGCAGCCGCGGGCTCGAGCTCGACGGCCTGACGCCGGACGAGCAGTTCACCGTGACCGAGGCGAAGACGATGCACGTCACCGAAGTGCAGTCTCTGCCGCGCGCATCGATCGACATCGCCATGGTCGCAGTGAAGTCCTACGACACGGAATGGGCGACGATGCTGATTCGACCCTATCTCGCGCCCGGCGGATACGTCGTCTCGCTGCAGAACTGCCTCAACGAGGAGAAGATCGCGGCGATCGTCGGCTGGGGCCGTACCGTCGGCGTGATCGCATCGCTCATCTCGGTCGACCTGCACGCGGCGGGCCGCGTACGGCGCACCATGCCCAAAGGAGGCGCACAGCACACCGTGTTTCGCGTCGGCGAGCCGCATGGCCGCGTGACGCCGCGCGTGGAAGAGCTGGTCGAGATGTTCAGCCTGATCGACAGCGCGAAGGCGACGCCCAACCTGTGGGGCGAGCGCTGGTCGAAGCTGGTGCAGAACGGCATGGGCAACGGCGTCACCGCGCTCACCGGCCTGTCGTCCTCCGGCTGCCTGGCGAACGAGACCATCCGCCGCTTCCAGATCCAGCTCGCCGGCGAGGGCGTGCGCATCGGCCAGGCGCTCGGCTTTCCGCTCGAGAAGATCCGCGGCGTCGAGCCCGAGCAGATGGCGCGCGCTGCCGAGGGCGATGCCGCGGCGCGCGCCGCAGTCGAGGCGATCCTCACACCGAAGGCGGGCAGCAATCCACGCGCGGACATCCAGCGCCCGTCGATGGCGCAGGACATCCTCAAGGGCCGGCGCACCGAGATCGAGATGATGAACGGCGTGATCGCGGCGAAGGGCGCCGAGATCGGCGTCCCCGCACCGAGCCACGAGACGCTCACCGCGCTCGTGCTGCGCCTGGAGCGCGGCGAGATCCGGCCCTCCCCCGCCCATCTCGGCGCGAAAGGGGCATGAGTACCGCGCTCGCGGGCCGCGTCGCCCTGGTCACCGGCGGCAGCAAGGGCATCGGCCGGGCGGTCGCCACCGCGCTCGCGCAGGCGGGCGCGAAGCTCGCGCTCTGCGCGCGCGGCCAGGAGGCACTCGAGGCGGCCGCCAACGAGTTGCGCGCGATCGGCGCCGAGGCGCTGGTCCAGGTGGCCGACGTGACGCCGTGACGCGCAGCGGCGACATCACGCGCTTTGTCGCCGCTGCGGCGGCGCGCTTCGGCGCGATCGACATCCTGGTCAACAACGCGGTCAGCTCGACGCAGGGCAGCTTCGGCGCGCTGTCGGACGAGGAATGGCGGCACCACGTCGACGTCAAGCTCCTGGGCTACGTGCGCTGCGCGCGAGAGGCCCTGCCCTGGCTGGAAAAGAGCGCCCAGGGGCGCATCGTCAACATCGGCGGCATGACCGCGCGCGACGTCAGCGCCTATCGCATCACCAACGGCGTCGTAAACGCCGGCGTGAGCAACTTCACCAAGCACCTCGCCGAGCAGGTCGGCAGGCACGGCATCACCGTGAACGCGATCCACCCCGGCTACACCCAGACGCCGCGCATGGAGGCGATGATCCGGCGCCGCGCCGAGCTCGAAGGGCACTCGATCGAGGAAGAAACGCGCCTGCGCCTGGCCGAAATCCCGATCGGGCGATTCATCGAGCCCGGCGACATCGCCCAGTTGGTGCTGTTCTTCTGCTCCGACGCTGCGGCCGCGGTCACCGGCCAGTCGATCGCGGTCGACGGCGGCTCGGGGCGCGCGATCAATTATTGAGCGCGTCAGAGCCGACGCATGAGGTGAGCGCCGCGCAGGGCGCCGGCCCGCGGTGAACGGTGAATCACGTTCCCGATCCGTGTAGGCTTGACGCAATTCGATCGACTATTGATGACCCGACCCAGGAGCGAGCCCCCATGATCCACGTCATTGCCATCATCACCGCCAAGCCCGGCAAGCGCGAAGCCGTTCTCGAAGCCTTCCGCGCGAACGTTCCCGCGGTGCGCGCCGAGCAGGGCTGCATCGAGTACGGCGCCGCGGTCGATGCGCCGGGCGACCTCAAGATCCAGACGAAGTTCGGCCCGGACAGCTTCGTGGTTGTCGAGAAATGGGAAAGCATCGACGCCCTCAAGGCGCACGCCGCCGCGCCGCACATGGCCGCCTACGCCGCCAAGACCAAGGAGCTGCTCGCGAACCGCGTGATCCACGTGCTCTCGCCGGCCTAGCGTCCGCGTCGGCACCGCGCAGCAAGGCGCCTCGGACTTCATCGTGAGCGATCACGGACTCCGGCATCGGCTGGTGGCAATCCTTGCCGCGGACGTTGCCGGCTATTCGCGCCTCATGGCGCAAGACGAGCGCGCCACGCTGGCCGCGCTCGATGCCGCACGCGGCGTCTTCAAGCTCCGCATTGACGCGAACCAGGGTCGCGTCATCGACATGGCAGGCGACTCGGTGCTCGCGGCGTTCGACTCGGCAAGCGGCGCCGTCAGCGCCGCGCTCGAGATCCAGAAGGCGCTTGCGATTACCAGCGAGGCCTTTCCGGAGGAGCGGCGCATGCGCTTTCGCATCGGCGTTCATCTGGGCGACGTCATCGAGAAGTCCGACGGCACGGTCTACGGGGACGGCGTCAACATCGCCGCGCGGCTCGAAGGCCTCGCGGAACCGGGCGGCATCACCGTCTCGGGCATGGTGCACGAGGCGGTGCGCAACCGCGTGGCGGCGCAGTTTGCGGATCTCGGCGAGCAGTCGGTCAAGAACATCGCCACGCCGGTGCGCGCGTTCCGCGTTGCGCGCGACGCCTCGGCTGCCGCGCCACCGGCCCGCGCACCGGCCGCGCTGCCGCTGCCGGGCAAGCCCTCGATCGCGGTGCTTCCGTTCACCAACATGGGCGGCGACGCAGAACACGAATACTTCGCCGACGGGATCGTCGAGGACATCATCACCGAGCTTTCGCGCTACTCGGAGCTCTTTGTCATCGCGCGCAACTCGACCTTCACCTACAAGGGGCGCGCGGTGAAGGTGCAGGACGTGCACCGCGACCTCGGCGTGCACTACGTCGTCGAGGGCAGCGTGCGGCGCGCCGGCAACCGGGTGCGCGTCACGGTGCAGCTCATCGACGCGACCACCGGAAACCACGTCTGGGCCGAGCGCTACGATCGGGATTTCGTCGACCTTTTCGATCTGCAGGACGAGCTCACGCGCGCGATCGTCGCGACCCTGCCGGGGCGCCTGGGCGCGGCCGAGGTCGAGCGCCTGCGCCGCAAGCCGCCGAGCGACATGGCGGCGTTCGACTACCTGCTCGCCGGCAAGATCCACCACCATCGCGCCACCCCGGAGGACAACGACGAGGCGCTGCGCCTGCTCGACAAGGCGATCGCGCTCGACCCCCAGTTCGCGCAGGCCCACGCCTGGAAAGCCTGCACCCTGGGACAGGCGGCGGAGCGCGGCTTTCGCGATCCGCCCGAGAAGTTCCTCATGCTGGCCTGGGAAGAGATCAACAAGGCCGTCGCGCTGGACGAGAACGACGTCGAGTGCCACCGGCTCCTGTGCGAGGTGTGCATCGAAACGCGCCAGCTCGATCAGGCCATGATGCACAACGAGCGGGCGCTCGCCATGAATCCGAACGATCCACGTCTGGTCGCGCAGAAGGGAGAGGTCCTGACCTGGCTCGGCCAGCCGACCGAGGCCGTCGAGTGGCTGAAAACGGCCATGCGCCTCGACCCGCACGGCGCGCCGGCGCGCGCACATCTGCTCGGGCGCGCCCTGTTCGGCGCGCGGCAGTACGGCGAAGCGCTCGAGGCGTTCAGGCGAATCCGGTCCCCGCGCCACGGCCATCTCGCGTTCATGGCCGCATGCGCGGCACAGCTCGGCCGCGATGACGAGGCGCGCGAGCGGGTCGCCGCCGCGGTCGCGCGGAAGCCCGGGCTCACCATCGGCACCTTCGTGCAGGGGCTCTTCTACGGCAAGGCAAGCGACCGAGAGCATCTTGCGGCAGGCCTACGCAAGGCAGGCCTGCCCGAGTAAGACTCGAGCGCGCCGACGCGTCGGCGTGCGGGTGGTCCCTCGAGTGCCTAGGGCTTGCGCGGCGCGACCACCTCGAACTGCAGGGCGAAGTCGTCGAGCATCCCGAACAGCGCCTCGAGCGGCGCGGGGTCGCCCTTGACGCTGAGCGCGCCGTCCGCCGCGGCCTGCGCGACGTTCATCTTGCGCAGAATCAAATCGACCAGCACCGCGCGCGTCGTCGATACCTTCGCGTCGGCGTCTGCGGCGATCCGGTCCATGCGCTGCGTCAAGGTGCTGTGCTTCAGCGTCTGCGCGATGCGCTCGCCGGTATCGGTCAGCACCCAGTTGAGCACGAAGCTGCGGCCCTCGACGCGCGCCGGGTCGAGCCGCACCGCGATGAAATCGAACAGCGTCGACGTCGTCACCGCGATCAGCAGTTCCGGGCTCAGCATCGGCCGCGGCGGGAGCTGCGCGACGCCGCGCCTCAGCTCCTGCGCGCCGGTGAGGTAGGCGTTGCGCCAGGTCGCCGACTCGGCCTGGTAGCCGAGCTGCTCGAAGGCGTCGGCGCACAGCGCGCGCGCCGCCTGGTTGTCCGGCTCGGCGAACACCACCTGGTTCGTCACCTGCGCCACCCAGCGGTACTCGCCGTGCGCGAAATCCTCGCGCGCCTGCGCAAGCACCGCCTGGGCGCCGCCCATGTAGGCGAGCGCCTTCTTCGCCGCCTCGACCGGCGGCAGCGGGTTGAGGCTGGCGGGGTTGCCGTCGTACCAGCTGAGGTAGCGCTGGTAGACCGCCTTCGAGTTGTGGCTGACGGTGCCGTAGTAGCCGCGCATCGGCCATTCGCGCGCGAGCTCGGGCGGCAGGTCGAGCACTTCGGCGATCTCGGCGGGCTTCCAGCCGTGGTTCATCAGGCGCACGGTCTGGTCGTGCACGTACTTGTAGAGGTCGCGCTGCTGCTCGAGGAAGTCGTGGATGCGCGCGCGGCCCCAGGTTGGCCAGTGGTGCTGGCCGATCAGCACGTCGGCCTGCGCACCGAACAGCTCGAGCGCCTCGGCGAGGTAATGCGCCCACAGGCGAGGGTCGCGCACCACCGCGCCGCGCAGCGGGCAGAAATTGTGCAGGTGACGGGTGGCGTTCTCCGCCATGTTGAGCACGCCGCCCGCCGGCATGAACAGGTGCATCTCGGCCGGCGCCTCGGTGCCCGGCGCGAGCTGGAAGACGATCTCGACGCCGTCGATGCGGTGCGTCTCCAGCGGCGCAGCAATGTCGCGGGTCGGCGCGATCAGGCTCACCATACCCCGCGCCACCGCCTTGCCGAGCCCCGCGTCGACCTGACCGCGCGGCCCGGGCCGCAGCAGGCCGCCGAACTGGAACTGCGCGCGGCGCGCCATCGGATTGCCGGCGAGCACGTTCTCGCCGGCGACCGCATCGAGAAAGCCCGCCGGCGCGATCACCTGCACGCGTCCCTCCGCCACGTCGGCATCCGAGATCACGCCCTTCACGCCGCCATAGTGATCGACGTGGCTGTGGCTGTAGATCAGCGCAACCACCGCCCGCCGCGGCCGGTGCGCGTAGTACAGCTCGAGCGCGGCACGCGCCGTGTCGGTCGCAGTCAGCGGGTCGATGACGATGATCCCGCTCGCACCCTCGATGATGGTCATGTTGGCGATGTCGAAGCCGCGCACCTGGTAGACCCCGGGCACCACCTCGAACAGGCCGTGGTTCATGTTCAGCCGCGCCATGCGCCACAGGCTCGGATTGACCGTCGGCGGCGCATCTTCGCCATCCAGGAAGCGGTAGGCCGGCAGGTTCCACAGCGGCGTTCCGCCGGCCGAGCGGATCACGCCGTCGACATGCGTGCCGATGAAGCCGCGGCGCGCGTCGCCGAAGTCGGCCTGGTCGTCGAACGGCAGCTGCGCGGCGAGCGCCGCGTTGGCGCGCCGCGTCGCCGGCTCGGCGTCCTTCTGGCTCGGGTCGGCCGCGGCCCAGTGCGTCTTCGGTTCGGTCATGGCGCCCGTCTCCCGCGCCTCAGCTGCCGCCCACCACGCCGGCGGTGCGTAGACGCTCGATTTCCTCCGGCGCGAAGCCC
>LJTQ01000082.1 GCA_001303445.1 Betaproteobacteria bacterium SG8_39
CGGCGGCAACACTGCCATCGACATGGCGCGCACCGCGAAGCGCCTGGGCGCCACCGACGCCATCATCGTCTATCGCCGCACGCGCGAGAAAATGCCGGCGCACGACTTCGAGGTCGAGGAAGCGCTGCAGGAAGGCGTGATGATCAAGTGGCTTTCGACCATCAAGCAGGCGGGCGAGGGTGCGCTGGTGGTAGAAAAAATGCGGCTCGACGAGACCGGCTTCCCGCAGCCCACCGGCGAGCTCGAGACGCTCGAGGCCGACTCGCTGGTTCTCGCACTCGGCCAGGACGTCGATCTGTCGCTGCTCGAGAACGTTCCCGGGCTCGAGGTCGACGGCGGCGTGGTCAAGGTAGGGCCGAATATGATGACCGGCCACGCCGGAATTTTCGCCGGGGGCGACATGGTGCCCTCCGAGCGCACCGTCACGGTGGCGGTTGGCCACGGCAAGAAGGCCGCGCGCCATATCGACGCCTGGCTGCGTGGCGCGGCCTACGCCAAGCCGCCGGCGCACGCCCTGGCGGCATTCGACAAGCTGAATACCTGGTACTACTCCGACGCGCCGAAGACGGTGCTGCCGGTGCTCGACGCCGTTCGCCGCCAGTCCACCTTCGACGAGGTGCAGGGCGGGCTGGACGAGTCGAGCGCCCAGTTCGAGGCACGCCGCTGCCTGTCCTGCGGCAACTGCTTCGAGTGCGACAACTGCTACGGCATGTGCCCGGACAACGCGGTGATCAAGCGCGGCCCCGGCCAGCGCTTCGAGTTCAACTACGACTATTGCAAGGGCTGCGGCGTCTGCGCCGCCGAGTGCCCCTGCGGCGCCATCGAAATGGTGCCCGAGGAAATCTAGGCCCGGGCCGAGCCCGGCGAGGGCGCGAGCAGCACGCAGCGCGCGGTGTGCGTCGGGCTCGCCGCGATGGCCGGCGGGTACGCCGCGCGACAGTCTGGCCGAACCTGCGGGCAACGCGGATGGAAGTGACAGCCGGCAGGCGGATTTGCCGCCGACGGCGGCTCGCCGCCCAGGCGGATGACCTCGCGCACGCCGTCCACTTCCGGCACCGCCGACAGCAGCGCCCGCGTGTAGGGATGCTGCGGGCGGCGCAGCACCTCGTGTACCGCGCCTCGCTCGACGATGCGGCCCAGATACATCACCGCGATCTCGTGCGCCAGATATTCGACCACGGCAAGATTGTGCGTGATGAACAGGTAGCTCAGCCCGAGGTCCTGTTGCAGCTGCTTGAGCAGATTGAGAATCTGCGCCTGCACCGAGACGTCGAGCGCGCTGGTCGGCTCGTCGCAGACAATGAGGCGCGGCTCGACCGCCAGGGCGCGCGCAATGGCGATCCGCTGGCGCTGGCCGCCGGAGAATTCGTGCGGATAGCGTGCGAGCGCTTCGCCCGGCAGGCCGACCTGCTCGAGCAGCGCAGCCACGCGCTGCGCGCGGGCCGCCGCGTCCGCGCCACCGCGCCCCAGACTCACCATGCCCTCCTCCAGGATCTCGCGCACGCGCATGCGCGGATTGAGCGAGGCGAACGGATCCTGGAACACGATCTGCATGACGCCGCGGCGCCCGCGCAGCGCCGCACGCGAGAGCGTCGCCAGGTCGACCTGCGCACCCGACTCGGCCAGCGTCACGCGCCCCCCGCTCGGCTCGATCAGCCGCAGGATCGCCTTGCCGGCGGTGGTCTTGCCGCAGCCCGACTCCCCGACCAGCGCCAGCGTGCGCCCCTCGCGCAGCAGCAAGTCCACGCCGTCGACCGCGCGCACCGTCCCCACCGTGCGCCGCAGGATGCCGCGCTGGATCGGGAAATGGACCTGCAGATTCTCGACGCGCAGCAGCGTGGGCGCCGACGCCTCACCCGCTTCGGCCTCGGCCCAGATCTCGGGCGCGCTGAGCGGCGCGCGCGCCGCGGCGCGCCCCTCGCTGCGCAAGTGGCAGCGCACCCGGCCGGCGTCCACGCCCTGCCCCAGCGCAATCATCGGCGGCTTCACGTCGCGGCAGCGCGCAAGGGCTTGATTGCAGCGCGCCTCGAAGCGGCAGCCCGGCAGCGTGTGCACCCGTGCGAGCGACGGTACCTGCCCGGGAATCGCAGCCAGCGGCATGCCGCGCCGGCTCGCGCTCGGCAGCGATGCGAACAGCATCTGCGTGTAGGGGTGCTGCGGCGCGCGCATCACCCCCTCGCGCGTGCCGAATTCGACGATCTCGCCCGCATACATCACGGCGACCCGATCGGCCAGACGGGCGACGATGCCCAGATCGTGCGTGATGAGCAGGATCGCCATGCCGCGCGCAGCCTGCAGGCCCTGCAGCAACTCGAGAATCTGCGCCTGAATGGTCACGTCGAGCGCGGTCGTCGCTTCGTCGGCGATCAGCACCTCCGGGTCCGCGGCGAGCGCCGCCGCGATCATCACCCGCTGGCGCAGTCCGCCCGAAAGCTGAAACGGATATTCCTCGAGTCGGCGCGCGGCGTCAGGCACCCCGACCGCATCGAGCAGCTCGAGCGCACGGCGTCGCGCGGCCTGCCCCGTCATATCAAGATGGCGCTCGAGCACCTCGGTGATCTGCCGCCCGACGGTCAGCACCGGATTCAACGAGGTCGCCGGCTCCTGGAAGATCATCGCGACGCGCCGGCCGCGGACCGCACGCATCGCCACTTCCGGAAGCGCGAGCAGATCCTGCGTCTCGAGGCGAACCGCGCCGCCGGTGATCTCGCCCGCAGCCGGCAGCAGACGCATGAGCGACATCGCGGTCATCGATTTGCCGCAGCCGGATTCGCCGACCAGGGCGAAGCACTCGCCCCGACGCAACTCGAAGCTGACGCCGTCAACCGCATGCACGATCTCTGCGCCCGAGGCGAGATCGGTCTGCAGCCCATCGACCTCGAGCACGCGCTCACCGGCTGCGCCCGATGCGGTCGGTCCAGCCCTGTCGGTTCTCTGGGTTGCGTCGCTCATCTCGGCTTTTCCGCCTCAGGCCACCCCGATCCGAACCCGCGGATCGAAGGCATCGCGCACCGCGTCGGCAAGCAGGTTCGCCGACAGCACCAGGGTAAACATGAACACGAAGGCCGCGCTGAGCGACCACCAGACGATCGGCTCGCGCGACATCTCGAGCCGCGCGCCGTTGATCATGGTGCCGAAGCTCACCGTGGTCGGGTCGACGCCGACGCCGATGTAGGACAGCACGGCCTCGGTCAGCACCAGCGTCGAAAAATCGATGGCCACCGAGATCACCACGATGTGCATCAGATTCGGCACCAGGTGCCGCGAGAGGACGCGACCATGCGACACGCCGAATGCGTGCGCCGCCTGCACGTACTCCAGCTCGGCGAGCTTGAGGGTCTCGCCGCGCAGCAGGCGCGTCAGCCCGGTCCAGCTCGTCACACCGAGGATGATGCAGAGGAACAGCAATCGCAGATCCGCGCGCTGCGCCGCGGTCGGGAAGAGATCGGGGTGCGAATCGACGTAGACCTGCATCATCAGAACCGCCGCCGCGATCAGAAGAACGCCGGGAATCGAGTTCAAGGTCGTGTAGACATACTGAATGACGTCGTCGACCCAGCCCCTGAAGTAGCCCGCGACCACGCCGAAGGTGATGCCGAAAGGCAGGATCACGAGCGTCGTCAGCGTCCCGATCACGAGGCTGGTGCGCACCGACTTCAGCGACAGCAGCAGGACGTCCTGCCCCACCTTGTCGGTTCCGAGCACGTGATAGCCGCCCGCCAGCACCACCACCGGGCCGCTCAGCGCGAGCAGCACACCGACCGTAATCAACCCGGCTCGCCACGGCACCGCGGGGGCGCGTCGCATCAGCGGGCGTATCGACCACAGGAGCAGCAGCCAGAGGGCGGCGCCGCAGGCAAGCCCTAGAAGCGCCCGGCGCGCGATGTCTTCCGTCCACTGCGACTCGTCCTCGAGATGCGCCCCACCCTGCCGCAGGCGCGGGAACCCGCGCCGCGTCGTACCGTCCGGCTGCTCGACCATCTCCCGAACGAACGCACGTGTCGCAAGCGGCGCCGAATAACTCCGCTCGGTTCCCGCGCGCAGCCGAGCAAGCGCCACATCGAGCAGCGAAAGGACTTCGGGCGCGTACGCGGCCTGCCCCGATGCGCTCGCCTGCTCGAGTCGCGCCCTGAAATGCAGCGAATCGGCGAGCCCGATCAACAAATAGCAGCCCAGAAGCACCCCCGCGACCACGGCACCGGGCGAACGGAAAACCCGCGACCAGGGCTGCGCAAGGTGCGGACGCCGTGCGCAATAGATGCCGTAGCCCACCGCAGCGATCACGAGCAGCCACAGCAAGACATCGGTCGGCAGGAATACGGGCAGCAACGGCATGCTATTGGAATCGCACGCGCGGATCGACCAGGGTGTAGGACAGATCGGTGGCGAGCAGGCCGAGGATGTAGAGCACTGAGCCGATGAACACCATGGCCCGCACCACGGCGAAATCCTGCGCCTGGATGGCGTCAATGGTGTAGCTGCCGAGCCCGGGAATGCCGAAAAACGATTCGGTGATCAGGCTGCCGAAGAACAGTGCCGGGAGGACGACCACCACACCCGTAAGGATCGGGATCATCGCATTGCGCAGCACATGCCGGAACATGACGACGCGCTCGGCCAGCCCCTTGGCCTTCGCAGTGCGCACGTAATCTTTCGACATTTCCTCGAGAAACAGGGTGCGGTACAGGCGCGCGCTGGTGCCGAAGCCGCTGACGATACCGATGATCACCGGCAGCACGAGGAAGCGCAGCGCATCGGGTCCACGCGCGTAGCCCGAGATCGGCACCAGATGCCACAACTTCGAAATCAGGTACTGGCCGCCAATGATGTAGAACAGCGTGCTCACCGACATCATGGCAACGCAAAACACCACGCCCCAGGTGTCCAGATAGGTCGCACGAAAGAACGCAAGCATCAGCGCAAAGCTGATATTGACCGCCAGGCCGACGAGAAACACCGGCAGCGCCAGCGCGAAGCTCGGCAGCATGCGCCCCCTGATCTCGCGCGCGATGTCGCGACCGTCCTCAGCAGCGCCGAAGTCGAATCTGAACAGACGCATTGATCTCTCGAAGAAGATGGTGCTTGTCAGCTTCGCGCTACCCGTTGCGGTCGTGTTCCACAGCAGCGGCTTGTCGTAGCCGCGCTCGAGCTTCCATTTGCTGATCGCCTCGGCTGTGACACGCTTGGTGCCGAGGTGCATGCGCGCCATGTCGTCGGGCGTATTGACCACGAAGAACAGCGTGAAGGTGATGAGATTCACCCCAATCAGAATCGGAATCGCGTACAGAACGCGGCGGACGATGTAGGCAAACATGGGCAGCCGATCCTAAGCGGCGTCGACGCGGCGCGGCGGCCGCGCGACCTTCCGTTCGCGGCGGCGGTAGCTGGCGAGCGCTGGCAGGATCGTCACCAGCAGCGCGAGCGCAATCAGGCCCAGCGGCCACAGCACGGGCTGGTTCCAGGCCTCGCGCAGGGCCTCGCGCCGCACCGGGTCCATTTTGAGGTACTTGAGATTGTTACGCGCCATGTTGTTCGGCTTCACGTTGCCCAGCCAGGAATGGAACAGCATGAAGTCCTTGGGATGGAAACCGCCAATCCACGGCGCATCGCGCTGGTAGATTGCCACCATCTGGTCGATGAGCTGAGCGCGCTCCGGTGAATTGGGAATGTTCTTCATGCGCCCGAACAGCGCATCGAACTCGGGATTGCGATAGTTGGCGGCATTCTCACCCTGTCCCCGTGCGCGGCCCTGCGGACCGTGCAGCAGGAACATCAGGTTCTCCGGATCCGGATAGTCCGCGTTCCAGCCCAGGATGAACAGCTGCTGGCTGCCCTTGCGAATCTTCTCCTGGAACCGATTCCAGTCGGTTTCGCGAATCTCGAGCTGGATGCCGAGCGTGGCGAACTGCTTGCGCCACCAATCGAAGCGCGGCTTGTCTCCGGGTCCGCGGCCGACGGTGTCGAGATACAGCACCAGTGGCTCACCACTGCGGGCATCGCGTCCGTCGGGGTAACCCGCCTTGGCGAGCAGCGCCTGCGCCGCGCTAAGCGACCTGCGGCGCGCGGCGCCGTTGCGCCATTCGTGCGTGATCCGATTGATGCCGGCACGCCCGGCGCGATAGCCGAAGATGCCCGGTGTCAGCGGACTGTGCGCCACTTCCCCCCGGCCATTGGCGAAGATCGAAAGATATTCTTCCCAGTCGATCGCGATGGCAAGCGCCTGGCGCAGCAACCGGGCGCGCGTGCGCGCCGCCGCGTTTGATTCTCCGCCAACGACAGGATCGAGTGCGTTCGCGCCCAGATAGATGATGGTCGCCGCAACCGAAGTGCGCAGCTCGATGCCGCGCTCGCGCATCTCCGGCGTCAGGGTGGCCTCGCCTTCAACCGCCACCCGCACCGCCTGATCGAAGTTGTCCGAACTGATGCCCGAGAAGTCGTAGTACCCCTGGAGGAACTTGTTCCAGTACGGGATGCCCTCTTTCTCGAGACTGAAGATCACCTGCCCGATGAACGGCATCGGCCTGCCCGCATCGGCGAGTAGCCCCGCGGCGGCGTCGCCCGGCGCGCCCTCGCTCGGGTAGGGTTCGCCGCGAAAGTTCGGATTGCGCACAAGCACCATGCGCGCGTTCGGATCGTTCTCGATGAGCATGTAAGGCCCGGTGCCGATCGGCCACCAGTCGAGGGTCAGATTCTGGGCCGCCATGCCCGGTTGCTGAAAGAAGCGTTCCGCCTCCCACGGCATCGGCGCAAAAAAGGGCATCGCGAGCCAAAACAGGAACTGCGGATACGGGGCCTTGAGCCGGATGCGGAAGGTGTAGGCATCCACGCGCTCGACCCCTTCGAGCGGAAACTCGCGCAGGTCGAGCCAGGCCTCGGCACCTCGCCGCTTCACCAGCTCGGCGTTTGCACTGTCGAGACGCTTGGCAAAGGCGTCGAGTCCGACGATGTACTGCTCCATGAGACTGAAGATCGGCGAATGCAGACGCGGGTGCGCAAGGCGCTTGATCTGGTAGATGTAGTCATCGGCGACCAGCTCGCGCGTGCCGCGCAGCGCAAGCGCATAGGGACTGCGCAGACTGTCGATGCGTGCGCGCGACAGGTCGTGATATGCGAACGTCCCCGCTGCGTCGCGCGCAAACGCCGGGTGGGGCTGGTAGAGGATCCCCGGTCGGATGCGGATCTCGTACACGCTCTGCGTGCCCCCCGCGGCGCCCTCGCGGCCAGCATCACCCTTCGCCTCGAGCCAGCGCAGCGTCGGCATGCCGTCGGCCGTCAGCGGGACGAGCGTGTAGGGTTCCTTAAGGTAGTGGTACTGCAGCGGCGGCTCGTAGATCTGCTGCGTGAACTGCCCCTCGTCCTCGGTGTATGACTGCACCGGATCGAGGTGCTTCGGCCGCTGCACGAACGCGGTAAACAGGATGTTCTCGCCGCGCGTCGCTGCCGGGTAAGGATCGTTCCAGACCTCGCCGCAGGCCGAGAGGGCAAGCACCAGCGCTACCGGGAACATCAGACGCATGAAAAAGTTTAGCCGAACGCTGCACGCCGCACAGAAATCGATGACTTCGACCCATTGGCTATAATGCCCAACCTAAAAACGCAGGACAGCGCATGGGCCTTCTTTCCGGCAAAAGGGTCTTGATTACCGGCCTGCTCAGCAACCGCTCGATCGCCTACGGCATCGCGCGCGCCGCGCATCGCGAAGGCGCCGCGCTCGCCATGACCTACGTCGGCGACCGCTTTCGCGAGCGGGTGGAAGGCTTCGCGAAGGAATTCGACTGCTCGATCGTCCTGCCCTGCGACGTCTCGGACGACGCGCAGATCGACGCACTGTTCGTCTCGCTGCGCGAGCACTGGGATGGGCTCGACGGTCTGGTGCACGCGATCGCCTATGCGCCACGCGAAGCCATCAGCGGCGAGCTGCTCGACGGTCTTTCGCGTAACGCGTTTCGCGAGGCGCACGACATCTCGGCCTACAGCTTTCCGGCGCTCGCCAAGGCGGCGCTGCCGATGATGGAAGGGCGCCGCGCCGCGCTGCTGACGATGAGCTACCTGGGCGCAGTGCGCGTCGTCCCGCACTACAACACCATGGGCCTTGCCAAGGCCAGCCTGGAGGCGGCCGTGCGCTACTTGGCGGCGAACCTCGGGCCGCGCGGCATCCGGGTAAACGGCATTTCCGCCGGCCCGATCAAGACGCTCGCGGCCAGCGGCATCGCCGGCTTCGGCAAGATCCTCAGGTTCGTCGAGTCGCATGCGCCGCTGCGGCGCAATGTGACCATCGACGATGTCGGCAATGCGGCAGCGTTCCTGCTCTCGGACCTCGCTGCCGGGGTGACCGGCGAAGTGATGTACGTGGACGCCGGCTTCAACCAGGTGGTCGGCGGCATGGGCGACGCCGACGCCTAGCGGCGCTCTACTGCGGCTTGGCGAAATTCTCGCGGTTGATGGTGACCTCGGTGCGCGCGCGCAGGCTCGCGACGTAACTGCCGTACTCGGACGCAGCAGCACGGCGCCGCAGGCGCTCGAGGTCCTGGCGCAGCGCATCGTCGGCGCGCTGCTGCGCGGCGAGCACCTTGCTCACGCGGTACACGGCATAGCCTTCGCCTGCCCGGATCTCGCCGAAGTACACGGGCGGCTGTGACGCGTCCAGCCCCATCGCGGTGCGCACGACCGCCGGATCGGCGCCGCCCGGGTCGCGGCGCGACACCATGCGCGCTGCGCTCCATTTGATGTCGCGCGCCTCGCCCTGCTTCAGCTTGGCGAGAATCGCTTCGCCCGCTTCGGTCGCGCGCTTCACGGCGGCCTCGCGGCGCAGCTTCTGTTCGATGTCTGCGCGCACCTCGTCGAACGACTGCTGGCGCGCCGCCTGATGTTCGGTCACGCGCGCCGCGACCAGCGTGTCCGGCGCCACCTCGACGGCATCGGTGTTGCGGCGCTCCTTGAGCGAGTCGGGCGAAAACAGCGCCGCCAGCAGGCGCGGATTGTTCAGCACGCCGTATTCGGGACGCGG
Source organism: Betaproteobacteria bacterium SG8_39 (assembly GCA_001303445.1). Classification (GTDB taxonomy): domain Bacteria; phylum Pseudomonadota; class Gammaproteobacteria; order Burkholderiales; family SG8-39; genus SG8-39. Next base: position 9,008 of record LJTQ01000082.1, read on the forward strand.
CGAACGCGTGATCCAGTCCGACTTTCTGAGCTCGAGCTTGAAGCGCTCGGCGACCGGCTTGAGGGCATCGGCCTGCTCATAGACCTGGTTGGCGAAGGCTTCGGCGGACTCGACGAAGCCGCGCCGCCCCTTGTCGCGCTGCAGCGCCTCGGTCAGCTCCTTTTTCACCTCTTCCAGAGGACGTGCCCGCTCGGGCTGCACCTCGGTGACGCGAATGATGTGCAGACCGAATTCGCTCTCGACGAGTCCGCTGGTCTCGCCGGCCTTCAGCCCGAACGCGGCCTCCTCGAACGGCTTGACCATCATGCCGCGCCCGAACAGACCGAGATCGCCACCGCTCGCCGCCGAACCCGTGTCCTGGGAGTACTGCTTGGCGAGCTCGGCGAACCGCGCCGGTGCCTTCTGCACCTCTGCAAGAACCGCTTCCGCCTTTTTGCGGACTGCAGCGCGTGCCGCCTCGTCCGCGTCGGCCGGCAGCTGCAACAGGATGTGACTCGCGCGGCGCTGCTCGCCCACACGATACTTCGAGCCGGCGGCCGCATAGGCTTTCTGCAGCTCCTCGGCCGTGACCGTGATGTTCTTGCCGAGCTCGGCTGACGACAGCACGAGATATTCGACGCGGGCCCGCTCGGGCGTCAGGAACTCGGCCTTATGGCTTTCGTAGTATGCCTGCGCCTGCCCGGCATCGAGCGTCACCTTGTCGAGGTACAGCCCGGCGGGCAGCAGCGACTCCGAGAGCTCGCGTTGCTCGTTTTCGAGCGCTGCCAGACGCGTGGCCACAGTCTTCGACGCAATCGCGGTCTCGGCCACCGACTGGCGCAGTTGCCCGACCGACAGGTCGTAGCGCAGACGCGCCTCGAATTGAGCCTCGGTCAATCCCTGCGCACGCAGCAGCGCCTCGTAGTCCGGCTTGGAGAAGTGCCCGTCGCGCTGAAACGCGGGCATCGCCATGATGACGCCACGCAGCGTATCGTCGGAAACGAGCAGCCGCGACTTCACGGCCTCGGTCGCGACCAGCCGCTCGGCGATGAGCGAATCGACGATTGCCTCGCGCATCTCCGGCGTGTCGAACGCGGAGATGTCGACCTGGCCACCGAACGCGGTGCGCAAGCGATCCTGCTGCACCCTCAGTGCTTCGTTGAACTCGCGCGGCGTAATGCCGTCGCCGTCGACCGTTGCGACGTCGGTGCCGCGCGTCGCCCGCGTATAGGCCTCGAGGCCGAAGAACGCGAACGGGATGATGAGCAGGATGATCAGCGCCTGGATCAGGCGCTTGTTCTTCTGGACCAGTGTAAACATGAAAACGGATCCCGGGAGAAAAAAGGGCGAACCGCGGTTCGCCCTTTGCTCGAAGTCTGGCGGAGTGGACGGGACTCGAACCCGCGACCCCCGGCGTGACAGGCCGGTATTCTAACCGACTGAACTACCACTCCTTTTTTTCGCGCTCCGCGGCACGTCAAACGCGCTGCGGACGACTGCATGGTGGGTGCTGAGAGGGTCGAACTCCCGACATTCGCCTTGTAAGGGCGACGCTCTACCACTGAGCTAAGCACCCTCTGGTCACCCGCGCGCCGGAGACCGGCGCGGCCTTCGCGCGCCGCCGAAACGGCGCGAAAAAGCACGCTAGTTTATCGCATCCTTCAGCGCCTTGCCAGCGCGAAACTTCGGCGCGCGCGACGCGGCGATCTGCAAGGCCTCGCCGGTGCGCGGGTTGCGGCCGGTGCGCGCCGCGCGCTCACTGGCATAAAAGGTTCCGAAGCCCACCAGGGTGACGTCATCACCCTTCTTCAGGCTCGACTTCACCGCGCCCACCAGTGCGTCGATTGCCCGCTCCGCCGCCGACTTGGAAATTTCGGCGGCTTGCGCAATCTCATCGATCATTTCAGCCTTGTTCACTTGAGCCCTCCTCTCAATTAATTTAAACGTCTCAGTGATGCGTGGCGACGCCGGTTCCCGCCTTGGCTTCCTCTTTCTCGGGGACCGGTACGGCCTGCGCCGGTTCCGGCAGCGGCTCCGGCTTCCCGGCGAGCGCGATGTCGAGCACCTTGTCGATCCACTTCACCGGGATGATTTCGAGGCGATTCTTGACGTTTTCCGGGATCTCGGCGAGATCCTTGGTGTTTTCCTCCGG
>LJTQ01000083.1 GCA_001303445.1 Betaproteobacteria bacterium SG8_39
GAGCCGAGTTCGCGTTCGTCGATGCTGTAGCGTGGTTCGCCAACGAGTGCGAGTCGCAGCATCGCGACGCGATGCGCAGGACGCGCAACGGGCGCGTCGCGATAGCCGGGTTGGCCGGTGGGGATCCACAGCACGCCTGCCAGCCGCAGCACGTCGAGCGCAAGCTGGGCGATGCGCAGGTGAGCCGCATGGACCGGATCGAAGGTGCCGCCGAGAATGCCGAGCGGACCGGCGCCGCCGGCCGCAGTGTCGGCACGGTGGGCACTCAACCGCGCACTTCTCCGTGGCCGAGCACAATGAACTTCTGCGAGGTCAGGCCCTCGAGTCCCACCGGGCCGCGCGCGTGCAGCTTGTCGTTCGAGATGCCGATTTCCGCGCCGAGGCCGTACTCGTAGCCGTCGGCAAAGCGCGTCGATGCATTGACCATGACCGACGCCGAATCGACTTCGCGCAGGAAGCGCTGCGCGTGCGACGCGTCCTCGGTGACGATTGCGTCGGTGTGCTTGGAACCGAAGCGCTCGATGTGGTCGATCGCTGCATCGAGTCCCGCCACCACCCGCACCGATACCACCGGCGCGAGCCATTCGGTGCCGTAGTCCGCGTCGGTGGCCGGCTTGGCCTCGGGTACCAGGCGCCGCGTCGCATCGTCGCCATGCATTTCGACGCCCTTCGCACGATAGATCTCGGCGATGCGCGGCAGGAACGCGGCAGCGATCGACTCGGCGACCAACAGCGTCTCCATCGTGTTGCAGGTTCCGTAACGCTGAGTCTTCGCGTTGTCCGCGATGCGCACGGCCATGTCGAGATCGGCACGGTCGTCTACGTACACGTGGCAGATGCCGTCCAGGTGCTTGATCATCGGAATGCGCGATTCGCGCATCAAGCGCTCGATCAGCGCCTTGCCGCCACGCGGCACGATGATGTCAACGTATTCGTTCATCGTGATGAGCGCGCCGACCGCCGCGCGATCGGCGGTTTCGACGACCTGCACAGCGGTCTCGGGCAGTCCGGCGGCCCTCAGCCCCGCGCGCACGCAGGCGGCGATGGCCTGGTTCGAGTGCAGCGCTTCCGAGCCGCCCCGCAGGATGCAGGCATTGCCCGCCTTGAGGCACAGTCCGGCGGCATCGGCTGTCACGTTCGGGCGGGATTCGTAGATGATGCCGATCACGCCGAGCGGCACGCGCATGCGGCCGACCTCGATCCCCGTCGGGCGGCGCTGGCGGTCGGTAATCACGCCGATCGGGTCGGGCAGCCCGGCGACCTGCTCGAGGCCGGCGGCCATCTGCTCGATGGCGGTATCGCTCAGCGTCAGCCGGTCGACGAAGGCTGCGTCGCGCCCCTGGGCCCTGGCGTGATCGACATCGGCGCGGTTCGCCTCGAGCAGTTGCGCGGCTTGCGCACGGATCTCCGCGGCCATCGCGCGCAGCGCCCGGTTCTTGCTCTCGGTCGTCGCCCGAGCGAGCGCCCGCGCGGCCGCCCGCGCGGCCACGCCGAGCTCGCGCATGTAGCTGCCGACATCGACCCCGCGTGCTTCAAGCGTTTGATCCATGGGCCAATTCTAACCCCAGGCAAATGAAGCCCTCCCAGGGATCGGCCTTCGCCACGCCCTTGATGGCGCGGTCGATTTCGGCGGCGCGGCGAATAGCCCGATTGATCGACGCACGCGCGATGCGGCGCAGCCCGGCGCGTACCGCGTTCTGGCGCGCACCCCAGACACGGTTCTCGCGCAGCAGCTGATCGAGCGCCCGTCCGCCACGCATGCCGTCCTGCACGCGCGCCAGCGCGCGCAGGTCTTCCGCGATCGCCCACAGCACCAGCGTCGGTGCCTCGCCTTCGTTGCGCAGTCCGCTGATGACGCGCGCGTAGCGTGCGGTATCGCCCGAGAGCAGTGCATTCGAGGCGTCGAAGGCGTCGTAGCGTGCGACGTTTGCCACCGCTTCGCGCACCGACTCGAGCGAGAGCTCGCCGCGCGGGGCGAGCAGGGCGAGCTTCTGCACCTCCTGGTGCGCCGCGAGCAGGTTGCCCTCGACGCGATCGGCGATGAACTCGAGCACCTCCGGCGCGGCGCGCTGGCCCTGCCGCGCGAGGCGTGCACCGATCCACGCCGGCAGACGCGCGCGTTCGACCGGGAATACGTCGATCACGACCGCGTTCTCGGACAGGGCGCGGAACCAGGCGCTGGACTGCGTCGCGCGATCGAGGCGCGGCAGCGAAACAACCGTCACCACCTCCGGCGCGAGGCGCGCGCAGTAGGCGACGATCGCTGCGCCACCTTCCGTGCCCGGCTTGCCCGAGGGAATGCGCAGCTCGACGAGCTTGGCGCCGCCGAACAGCGACAGGCTCGCGCCCGCATGGGCCAGCGCGCTCCAGTCGAACCCGCGCTCGACCTGCAGCACCTCGCGCTCTGCGTGTCCCCTGGCGCGCGCCGTGGCGCGGATCGCGTCGGCGGCCTCGAGCGCCAGCAGCGGCTCGTCGCCATGGATGACGTAGAGGGCCCCGAGGGTCTTTTCGAGATGGGCCTCGAGCTGCTCGGCGCGCAAGGGCATGCGGGGCGGGCGCCGGCTACTTCAGCTGGGCGGCCGCCAGCTGCCGCATGATCTGCTGGACCATGTCGTTCTGCATGTCACGATACAGCAGCTGCTCTTCGGATTCCTTGGCGAGAATGATGCTGTCGCTGTAGAAGATGTTGCGCACCTGAGCCAGAGTCGTCGGCGCGATGTACTGGCGGCCCTTGCCATCGTGCACCCGATACCGCACGCGGTAGTGCAGATTGAATTCGCGCACGCGCCCGGCGCCGGTGAGCGAGAGGATTTCCTTTTCGCGCGCTTCCTCGGTGAACTCGAGCACGGCCTGCGCGTCCTTGGGCGCATCGACGACGCGCGTGCTCGTGCCTGCCTGGATGGTGCGCTTGAGGTCGAGCGCGATGCCGGCGGTGGCGTTCGGCAGGTAAATCGTCTCGAACGGCAGGCGGGCCGAGCCGCGCAGCTGGAAGCCGCAGGCGGCGAGCGCCAGAACAAGTGCAGCTGCGAGGAGTGCGCGCCTCATACGACGATGTTGATCAGGCGTCCCGGCACCACGATGATGCGCTTGATGGCGGCGTCGGCGATCACTTTCGAGGCCATGTCGCTGGCGCGCACGAACGACTCGAGCCCCTTTGGGTCAAGGCTCTTTGGGGCGACGATCGTTCCCCGCTTCTTGCCGTTGACCTGTACGACGTACTCGATTTCGTCCTGCTCGAGCGCGGCGGGATCCGGTTCGGGCCACGCCGCCTGCATCACGTCCTCGCCGTAGCCGAGTGCTCGCCACAGGCTATGGCAGACGTGCGGGGTGATCGGCGCGAGCAGCCGCACGAGGATCGAGAAGCCCTCGTCGGCCGCGGGCGTGCGCCCGGACAGCTTCTCGAGCGCGTTCAGGATTTTCATCGCCGCCGAGGCGACGGTGTTGAACTGGTGCTTGCCGAGGTCGTAATTGGCCTGCTTGAGCACCGCATGCACCTCGAAGCGCGCCGCTTTTTCGGCCGTCGGATCCGCGGCCTGCGGGGCGCCCGCCTGCAGCCTGGCGGCGTAAGCCCACAGGCGCCGGAGGAAGCGGTATGCGCCCTCCACGCCCTCGTCGCTCCATTCGAGCGTGTTCGTCGGTGGCGAGGCGAAGATGATGAAAAAGCGCGCCGTATCCGCGCCGTACTTCTCGATCAACGCCTGCGGGTCGACGCCGTTGTTCTTCGATTTCGACATCGTACCGATGCCGTCGAAGGCGACCTCGGCGCCGTCGCCGCGGCGCCGCGCGTAGACGAACTTGCCCTTCACGTCGCGCTGCACCTCGACCTCCGAGGGATGCACCCACTCACGCCGCCCCTGCGGCGTATCGCGATAGTAGGTTTCGGCGAGCACCATGCCCTGGGTCAGCAGGTTGGTGAATGGCTCGGCCACGCTCGACAGGCCCTCGTCGCGCATCGCGCGCTGGAAGAAGCGCGAGTAGAGCAGGTGCAGGATGGCGTGCTCGATGCCGCCGATGTACTGGTCGACCGGCATCCAGTAGTCGGCGCGTTCATCGACCATCGCGTCGTCCTGTCCCGGACAGCAAAAGCGCGCGAAATACCAGGACGAGTCGACGAAGGTATCCATCGTGTCGGTCTCGCGCCGCGCCGGCTTGCCACAGGCGGGACACTGCGTTTGCAGGAACGCCGGCCGCTTGCCCAGCGGATTGCCCGTGCCGTCGGGCACCAGGTCGGCGGGCAGCACCACCGGCAGCTGTTCGTCGGGCACCGGCACGTCGCCGCAACTGTCGCAATGCACGATCGGAATCGGGCAGCCCCAGTAGCGCTGCCGCGAGATGCCCCAGTCGCGCAGCCGCCACTGCACCTGCTTTTCGCCCAGGCCTTGCGCGGCGAGGTCGGCGGCGATCGCGTCGACCGCTGCGTCGTAGTCGAGGCCGTCGTATTTGCCCGAGTTGATGCACGCGCCCGGCTCGGCGTACGCCGCCTTCCACGGCGCCGGCACATCGTTGCCCAGCGGATGGCGGATCACGGGCTTGATCGGCAGGCCGTAGGCCTGTGCGAAGGCGTAGTCGCGCTCGTCGTGCGCGGGCACCGCCATGACGGCGCCTTCGCCGTAACCCATCAGGACGTAGTTCGCCACCCACACCGGGACGCGCTCGCCCGACAGCGGGTGCGTGCAGTAAAGGCCGGTCGGCATGCCCTTCTTCTCGAGCTGCGCGAGCTCGGCCTCCATCACCGCGCCGCGCTTGCACTCGTCGACGAAGGCGGCGATCTTCGCGTCGCGCGCCGCCGCCCAGGTGGCGATCGGGTGTTCCGCGGCGACCGCGCAGAACGTCGCGCCCATCAGCGTGTCGGCACGCGTCGTGAACACCCAGAGCTTCTTCGCCTCGCCGTCGAGCGCGTACGGGAAGGCGAGCCGTACGCCCTCGGATCGGCCGATCCAGTTCTTCTGCATCAACTTCACCTGCTCGGGCCAGCCCGGCAGGCCGTCGAGCGCGCTGAGCAGCTCCTCGGCGTAGTCGGTGATGCGCAGGAAGTACATCGGGATTTCGCGCTTTTCAATCAGCGCGCCGGTGCGCCAGCCGCGGCCGTCGATGACCTGTTCGTTGGCGAGCACGGTCTGATCGACGGGATCCCAGTTCACCACGCCGGTCTTCTTGTACGCGATGCCCTTCTTGAACAGTCGCGTGAACAGCCACTGATTCCACTTGTAGTAGTCCGGCCGGCAGGTGGCGAGCTCGCGCGACCAGTCGAGCGCGAAGCCGAGACTTTTCAGCTGGCCTTTCATGTAGGCGATGTTGTCGTCGGTCCACTTCGCCGGCGGCACCTTGTTCGCCATCGCCGCGTTCTCGGCCGGGAGCCCGAATGCGTCCCAGCCCATCGGCTGCAGCACGTTGTAGCCGCGCATGCGGTAGGTCCGCGTGAGCACGTCGCCGATGGTGTAGTTGCGCACGTGCCCCATGTGCAGCTTCCCGGAGGGGTAGGGGAACATCGACAGGCAGTAGAACTTCGGGCGTGCCGGATCCTCGACCGCGCGGAACGAGGCCTGCGCCTCCCAGTAGGCCTGCGCATCGCGTTCCACGCTCTGCGGGTCGTAGCGCTCTTGCATGCCGGGAAAAGCTCTCGAGAGTCCGGAAAAGCTGGAAATTATACGGTTCGCTCCGCGCAGCCGCGACGGCCGGACGCTAGAATGCGAGCCCTGTGTCGCTGCATCTTGAACACCTCAATCCCGAGCAGCTTGCCGCGGTCACCCTGCCGGACGAGCACGCGCTGATCCTGGCCGGCGCGGGGAGCGGCAAGACGCGGGTGCTGACGACGCGCGTCGCCTGGCTGGTGAAGAGCGGCCGCGTCTCGCCCGGCGGCGTGCTCGCCGTCACCTTCACCAACAAGGCGGCGCGCGAGATGTACACGCGCGTGAGCACGATGCTGCCGGTGAACCCGCGCGGCATGTGGATCGGAACCTTCCATGGCCTGTGCAACCGCATGCTGCGCGCCCACCATCGCGACGCCGGGCTGCCGCAGCAGTTCCAGATCCTCGACACGCAGGACCAGCTCGCTGCGGTGAAGCGGCTGCTCAAGTCGCTCAACGTCGACGAGGATCGCTTCGCGCCGCGCGAGGTCCAGTATTTCTTCAATGCGCGCAAGGAAGAGGGCGTTCGCGCGAGCAACGTCGAGGTGTACGACGAGACGTCGCGCCGTTTCGCCGAGCTCTATGCCGCCTATGACGCGCAGTGTCAGCGCGAGGGCGTGGTCGACTTCCCGGAACTGCTGCTGCGCAGCTTCGAGCTCCTCGCGCGCAACGAGCTCCTGCGGGCGCACTATGCGAACCGCTTCCGCCACATTCTGGTCGACGAGTTTCAGGACACCAACCGGCTGCAGTACCGCTGGCTGAAGCTGCTTGCCGGCGCGAGCGAGGGGCAGGGTGCGCGGCCGGCGCCCGGCGGTGCGGCGGTGTTCGCGGTCGGCGACGACGACCAGTCGATCTACGCCTTCCGCGGCGCGAACGTCGGCAACATGGCGGATTTCGAGCGCGACTTCGCCGTCGCGCATGTCGTGCGTCTCGAGCAGAACTACCGCTCGCACGGCAACATCCTCGACGCCGCCAATGCGCTGATCGCGAACAACCGCAAGCGCCTGGGCAAGAACCTGTGGACCGCGGCGGGTGCGGGCGAGCCGCTGCGCGTCTACGAGGGCGAATCGGACATCGACGAAGCGCGCCGCATCGTCGACGAAGCGCAGAGCCTGGCGCGCGAAGGCACGCGGTTTGATCACATGGCGGTGCTCTACCGCTCGAATGCGCAGTCGCGCGTGATCGAGCACGCGTTGTTCTCCGCCGGGGTCGCGTACCGGGTGTACGGCGGCCTGCGGTTCTTCGAGCGTGCCGAGGTGAAGCATGCGCTGGCCTACCTGCGCTTGGTGGCCTCGCCGGATGACGACAATGCGCTGCTGCGGGTGGTGAACTTCCCGCCGCGCGGCATCGGCGCGCGCTCGGTCGAGCAACTGCAGGACGCCGCGCGCGCGCAGGGCTCGAGCCTGTGGCGCGCGGCCGAGTCGCTCGGCGGGCGCGCGGCGCAGTCGCTCGCCGCGTTTCGCGCCCTGATCGAGGAGATGCGTGCGGCTGCAGACGACCTGCCGCTCGCCGAGCTGGCCGAGCACGTGGTGGCGAAAAGCGGCCTCATCGAGCACTACCGCCACGAGCGCGAGGGCGCCGACCGCATCGAGAACCTCGGCGAGCTGGTCACCGCGGCCGCGGGGTTCGACGTCGAGGAGCACGCGAGCGGGCTCGAGACCGGCGAGGGCGAGGCGGACGCACCCGCGATCGACCCGCTGACGGCGTTCCTGACGCATGCCGCGCTCGAGGCGGGCGAACACCAGGCAGGCGAAGGGCAGGACGCGCTGCAGCTGATGACCGTGCATTCGGCGAAGGGGCTCGAGTTCGACACCGTGTTTCTCACCGGGCTCGAGGAGGGTCTGTTCCCCCACGAGCAGAGCGCGCTGGAAAAGGACGGGCTGGAGGAGGAGCGGCGCCTTGCCTACGTCGCGATCACCCGCGCGCGCCAGCGCCTGTACCTGTCGTTCGCGCAGACCCGCATGCTGCACGGCCAGACGCGCTACAACCTGCCGTCGCGCTTCCTCGAGGAAATTCCCGAGGGCGTGACGAAATGGCTCACGCCGCGCTTCGCCGGGCAGCGCGCGCGCGAGGCGATGCGCGCGGCGTCGAGCGGCTGGAGTGCCCCGCGCAAAACGGCGTTCGGCGGCGCGGCGGCCGGACGTGCGCATCACGCGGGATTCGGCGCGGCCGCCGAGGTCAACGGCTTTCGCATCGGACAGAATGTCGTGCACCCGAAGTTCGGCGCCGGCGTGATCGTCGACGCCGAAGGCCGCGGTAACGATGCGCGGGTGCAGGTGAACTTCGGCCGTGAAGGCGTCAAGTGGCTGGCGGTGAACGTCGCGAAGCTGCAGGCAGCCTGAACCCTGCGCTCGATGCGGCGCGCGCGAGCGTCGGCGCGCTGTTCCGCGATCGCGCGCGCGCCTGCCGTTCGCGTACCGCGCTGATCGACGGCGCGCGGCAGCGGACCTATGCCGAGCTGGATGCGCGCAGCGACCGGCTCGCGCATGCACTTGCGGCGCGTGGCGTGCGCCGTGGCGATCGCGTCGCGCTGCTCGCGCGCAACTGCCTCGAGTACGTCGAAGTCGAGCTCGCCGGCGCCAAGCTCGGAGCGATCACCGCGGCGCTGAACTGGCGCCTGGCCGGGCGCGAGCTGGCGCATTGCATCAATCTCGTCGAGCCGCGGGTGGTGATCGTGCAGCCGGAGTTTGCGCCGACCCTGGACGGCCTCGACCTGTGCGCGCACGAACGCATCATGCTCGGCACGCAATACGAGGCGGCGATCGAAGGCGCTGCAGCCGGTGCCTTTCAGGCCGCGCTCGATCCCGAGGATGGACTGGTGATCCTCTACACCAGTGGCACCACCGGCCTGCCCAAGGGCGCGGTCATCAGCCACCGCGCGATGATTGCGCGCGGCCTGTGCTTCGGAGCCGAGCTTTCGATTCCACCCGGCGATACCTTCGTCGCCTGGCCGCCGCTGTACCACATGGCCTCCACCGACCAGGCGCTCTCGACCTTGTTGCGTGGCGGCACGGTCGTCATCGTCGACGGCTTCCAGCCCGGGCCGCTGCTCGACGCGATCGCGCAGTTGCGCATGGGCTGGTTCATCCTGATTCCGGGCATGGTCGAGGCGATGATCGAAGCGCTGCGCGCACGGCGCGTGCAGCCCGCGGGCATCGGCTGCTGCGGCGCGATGGCCGACCTCGTGCCGCGCCAGCAGATCGCCGAGGTGAGCGCGCTGCTCCGCGCACCCTATCTCAACTCGTTCGGCTCGACCGAGACGGGCCTGCCGCCGGCCACCGGCGCGCTGATCCCGCCGGGCGAGGTGCCGCAACGGCTGTCGAAACGGCAGAGCGCGTTCTGCGAGATCCGCCTGGTCGATGCCGAGGATAACGAGGTGCCCGACGGCACGCCGGGCGAACTCGCGATCCGCGCGCCGACGCTGTTCTCCGGTTACTGGAATGCGCCGGAGACCAATGCGCAGGACTTCCGCAACGGCTGGTTTCACATGGGCGATGTCTTTCGCCGCAATGCCGACGGCACGCTGGACTTCGTCGACCGCGTCAAGTACATGATCAAGTCGGGCGGCGAGAACATCTACCCGGCGGAGATCGAGCAGGTGATCCTCGCCGATCCGCGCGTCGCCGACGCGGTGGTGGTGCGAAAGACGGATGCGCGCTGGGGCGAAGTGCCGGTGGCATTCGTCGCGCGCCGCGGGCAGGGGCTGAACGAGGCGCAAATTCTCGCGCGCTGCCGCGAGGCCCTGTCGGGCTACAAGCAGCCGAAGGCGGTGCATTTCATCGCGCTGGAGGAGTTTCCACGCTCGACGAGCGGCAAGATTCAGCGCCATGCGCTCGAGGCGCGGCTCGAGCAGGCCAAGGGAGAGGCATAGATGGCAGCCAAGCGAAACGACTACCTGGAGCGCATCCTCAAGGCGCGCGTCTACGACGTGGCGATCGAGACGCCGCTCGAGCTTGCGCCGGGGCTGTCCAAGCGCCTGCGCAACCGGCTCTACCTCAAGCGCGAGGACCTGCAGCCGGTGTTCTCGTTCAAGCTGCGCGGCGCTTACAACAAGATGGCGAGGCTGCCGCTGCCGAAGCTCAAGCGCGGCGTGATCGCCGCAAGCGCCGGCAACCACGCGCAGGGCGTCGCGCTCGCCGCGCAGAAGCTCGGCTGCCGCGCGGTGATCGTCATGCCGGTGACCACGCCGCGCATCAAGGTCGACGCCGTCGCGGCGCGCGGCGCCGACGTGGTGCTGCACGGCGATTCGTACGACGAAGCCTATACACATGCCATGCGTGTGAAGCGGCGCCGCGGGCTCAGCTTCGTGCACCCTTACGACGATCCCGACGTGATCGCCGGCCAGGGCACGATCGGCCTGGAGATCCTGCGCCAGCACACCGGACCCCTCGACGCAATCTTCGTCCCGGTGGGCGGCGGCGGCCTGATCTCGGGGATCGCGGCCTACGTCAAGGCGCTGCGTCCATCGGTGCGCGTGATCGGCGTCGAGCCGGTGGACGCCGATGCGATGGCGCGCTCGCTCAAGGCGGGTCGGCGCGTGATTCTCGATCAGGTCGGGCTGTTCGCCGATGGCGTCGCGGTCAAGCGCGTGGGGCGCGAGACCTTTCGCCTGTGCAGTGATCTGGTCGACGGCGTGGTGCGCGTCGATACCGACGAGATGTGCGCGGCAATCAAGGATGTATTCGAGGACACGCGCGTGGTGCTCGAGCCGGCCGGCGCGCTGGCGATCGCGGGCGCGAAGGCCTGGGTCGCAAGGACCGGCGCGCGCGGCAAGAACTTGGCCGCGGTCGCGTCGGGTGCGAATACCAACTTCGACCGCCTGCGCTTCATCGCCGAGGAAGCGGAGGTCGGCGAGCATCGCGAAGCCATTCTCGCGGTCAGCATCCCGGAGCGTCCGGGCAGCTTCAAGAAATTCTGCGCGACGCTCGGGGCGAAGGACATCACCGAGTTCAACTACCGCATCGCGGATTCGCGCGAGGCGCACATTTTCGTCGGCGTCGAGGTCGCCAACCGCGCCGAGACGGCGCGCATCGTGCGCAACCTCGAGCGCCACGGACTGCACGCGCTCGACCTGTCGGACAACGACATGGCCAAGCTGCATCTGCGCCACATGGTCGGCGGGCGCGCGCCCTGGTCGGGCAATCGGCGCGCGACGCGCTCGGCAAACGAGCTGCTCTATCGCTTCGAATTTCCCGAGCGGCCCGGCGCGCTGATGAAGTTCCTGGAAAACCTGCGCAGCGACTGGAACATCAGCCTGTTTCACTACCGCAACCACGGCGCCGACTATGGCCGGGTGCTGGTCGGCGTGCAGGTGCCGCCGCGCGAGGTCGGCGAATTCCGTCGCTTTCTGGCGAAGCTCGGCTATCCCTGGGTCGACGAGTCGCGCAACCCCGCCTACCGCATGTTCCTCGCCTGACCCGGCGTCAGCGCGTATCCTCGCCGACGTAGCCGGGCGCGAACTCGGCGGCGTAGCAAACGGGAGAGGAGC
>LJTQ01000084.1 GCA_001303445.1 Betaproteobacteria bacterium SG8_39
CTGGCTCGAGTACGTCGACTGGGCCGACCCGGTGCTGGAAGAGCCGACACGGCTGAAAAACGGCCATGTGCGGGTCCCCGAGCGGCCCGGCTTCGGCATGCGCTGGAACGAGCGCGCGGTAAAGAAATTTCTCATCCGCTGAGGCAGCCGGTCGGTACGCCCCATGGCGACGTTCACGCGACATTTTTCGCACTGGCCACCCTTCGTGCCGAAAACGCTGGCCGTGCCACGTACCAGCGTCTATTACAACCTCGAGGTGAGCGCGACGCGCTACCCGGACAAGGCGGCGATCGACTATTACGGCCGAGAGATTTCCTACACGCAGCTGAGGCGTGACGTCGATGCGCTCGCCGGCTGGCTGCAGCAGCGCTGCGGCGTGAAGAAGGGCGACCGGGTGCTGATCTACGCGCAGAACGGCCCGCACTTCATCGCCGGCTACTACGGCATCCTGCGAGCGGACGCGGTCGTCGTGCCGGTCAACCCGATGAACCTGACCGAGGAGCTCGAGCACTACGTCAAGGACGCCGGCGCGCGCGTACTGGTGACGACACAGGAGCTGGCGCCGCGCGCGACACCGTTGATCGGCCCGGGGCTGCTCGATCATGCGATCGTCGGCGCACATGCCGAGTATCTGCCGCGGGACACCGACCTGCCCTTGCCGGCGTTCGTGCGTGCGCCGGCCGCGATCGCCGAGGCCGACGGCGTAACGCCCTGGTCGACGGTCATGGCGGCAGCGCTCAAGCCGGGTCTGCACCGTGCAGGACCGGATGACCTTGCGGTCATGCCGTACACCTCGGGAACGACGGGCAAGCCGAAGGGCTGCATGCATACGCATTCGACGGTGCTGTCGACGAGCACCGCGTCCTGCCACTGGCGCGGCTCGTCGAGCGGAACCGTGGTGCTCGCGGTGCTGCCGATGTTTCACGTCACCGGGATGCAGGCCGGCATGAACACGCCGATTCAGGCCGGCGGCAAGATGGTGGTGATGACGCGCTGGGATCGAGAGTGCGCGGCGATGCAGATCGAGCGTGCCCGGGTGACGGCGTTCACCGCGATCACCACGATGATGGTGGATTTTCTCGGCAATCCGAATCTCGAGAAGTACGACCTGTCGTCGCTCAATACGCTCGGCGGCGGTGGGGCGGCGATGCCCGAGGCGCTGGCCAAGAAGCTCGCCAGCCGGCTCGGGCTGGATTTCATCGAAGGTTACGGCCTCTCGGAAACGATGGCGCCGACTCACGTCAATCCACCGCACAGGCCGAAGAAGCAGTGCGCCGGCATCCCGATCTTCGACACCGATGCGCGTGTGCTCGATCCGGAGACGCGACGCGAGCTCGGGTCGAACGAGATCGGCGAGCTGGTGATGCACGGGCCGCAGATCTTCAAGGGCTACTGGAACCAGCCCGAAGCGAGCGCCGAGGCCTTCCTCGAGCACGACGGCAAGACCTTCTTCCGTTCCGGCGATCTCGGCTACTTCGACGAGGAAGGCTATTTCTTCATCACCGACCGCCTGAAGCGCATGATCAACGCCTCGGGCTTCAAGGTCTGGCCGGCGGAAGTCGAGGCGATGCTCTATGCGCATCCGGACATACGCGAGGCCTGCGTCATCGGTACCCGTGATCCGTACCGCGGCGAAACCGTCAAGGCGCTCATCGTGCTTGAGCCTGCTGCGCGCGGCCGTGTCAAACCGGAGGACATCAGCACCTGGGCGCACGATCACATGGCGGCCTTCAAGGTGCCGCGGGTGGTCGAGTTCGTCGAAGACCTGCCCAAGACGGCGACCGGCAAGGTGTTCTGGCGCGAGCTCCAGGAGGCGGAAAATCGCGCGCTCGCGGCGCGCGCTTGATCTGGCGCAAGGTCGCGCAACGACACTTTTCGCAAGATCGAGCCGAATGAGAGCCTTGTTCCTCGTCCTCGCCCTCGCCTTTGCGGCGAGCCCCGTGCTGGCACAGGTCGGCATCGATCAGCCGTGGATGCGCGCGACGGCGCCCGGCGCGAAGGTGGCCGGCGGCTTCATGACCATCAAGAACAAGGGCGATGCGCCGGACCGGCTGGTTGCAGCGGCGTCCCCGGTTGCCGAGCGCGTCGAGCTGCACGTCCATATTCACGAGGGCGGCGTCATGAAGATGCGCCAGGTGCCGGGCTTCGACGTTCCCGCCGACGGACAGCTCGTGTTGAAGCCGGGCGGGGCGCACCTGATGTTCGTGAACATCACGCGCCAGATCAAAGAGGGCGAAAAGATCCCGGTGACGCTGACGTTCGAAAAGGCGGGTGAGGTGCAGGCCGAGTACCGGGTCGGTGGTCTCGGCGCCATGGGTCCGGCGGGCACCGGCCATGGCGGCGGCATGAAACACTGAGCGAACGCGGTCTGTCTGGTACAGCCCGTACGGACCGTACGGTCCGTGCGGAACGCGGCGACCTCAGTCGGCGAAGCCGACGCCCAGCCCGGTCAGCTTCTTGATCGCGGCTTCGCCGAGGCCCCAGTCGGCGAGCGCGGCGCGCCCGCCCTCGCCGCGCTCGGGCGGCTTGCGCGAAATCGCGCCGGGCGTGCGCGAGAAGCGCGGCGCCGGCGCCGGCTGCGGGATACCGCCGACCTCGACGTAACCGCGGCGCGCGACGTTGTGCGGGTGGCTGCGCGCCTCGCTGAAGGTGAGTACGGGCGCGAAGCAGGCGTCCGAGCCCTCGAACGCCGCGCACCAGGCGTCGCGCGTCTTGCCGCGAAACACCTCGCCGAAGCGCTTGCGCAGCACCGGCCACTGCGCAACGTCCATCTGCGCGGGCAGGGATTCCTTGTCGAGGCCGAGGCGCAGCAGCAGGTCGGCATAGAACTTCGGCTCGATCGAGCCGATGCTGACGTACTTGCCGTCCTTCGTCTCGTAGGCGTCGTACCAGGGCGCGCCGGAATCGAGCAGGTTCACGCCGCGCGCCTGCTCGTTCCAGCGGTTCGAGGCGAGCATCCCGGAGAACATCGCGCCCAGCAGCCCCGCGCCTTCGACCATCGCGGCATCGACCACCTGGCCCTTGCCCGAGCGGCCCGTCTCCACCAGCGCGCAGGCGATGCCGAGCGCGAGCAGCATGCCACCGCCGCCGAAATCGCCGATCAGGTTGAGCGGCGGTGCAGGCGGCTGCCCTGCGCGGCCGATGGCATGCAGCATGCCCGAGAGCGCGATGTAGTTGATGTCATGGCCGGCGCGCGCGGCCATCGGTCCGTCCTGGCCCCATCCGGTCATGCGCCCGTAGACCAGCTTCGGGTTCTTCGCCAGCAGCACATCGGGCCCGAGTCCGAGGCGCTCCATCACGCCCGGACGAAAACCCTCGATCAGTGCGTCGGCGTGCGAGGCGAGTTCGATCGCGGCCGCGACGCCATCCTTCGATTTCAGGTCGAGCGTCAGCGAGCGCTTGCCACGCATCATGACTTCGACGTTGCGGCCGCGGCCGAGACCGAGGCCCGGGTCGCTCGGCCGGTCGATGACCAGCACATCCGCGCCCAGGTCGGCGAGCACCATGCCGCAGAACGGCCCGGGTCCGATTGCCTCGAGTTCGAGGACTTTGATGCCTTTGAGAGGTCCCATGCTGCGAATGATATCCTGAGCCCTTCCCTCGTTTTCGAAACATGCCGGCACGCTTTCCGGAGCGCATCGTCTGCCTCACCGAGGAGACGACAGAGACACTGTACCTGCTCGGCGAACAGCGTCGCATCGTCGGCGTCTCGGGCTACACGGTGCGCCCGCCCGAGGCGCGGCGCGACAAGCCGCGCGTTTCGGCATTTCTATCGGCGAAGACCGACAAGATCGTCGCGCTCGAGCCGGATCTGGTGCTCGGCTTTTCCGACCTGCAGGCCGACATCGCGCGTGATCTGGCGAAAGCCGGTCTCAACGTGGTGATCTTCAATCAGCGCTCGGTCGACGAGATCCTGTCGATGATCCTGACGCTCTCCGCCATGGTCGGCGCCGCTGCGAAGGGTAAGCGGCTGGTCGCCCGTCTAGAGCGCAATCTCGATCGGATCCGCGCCGCCGGCAGGCGTTTCGCCCGCCGGCCACGCGTCTATTTCGAGGAGTGGGACGAACCGATGATCAGCGGCATCCGCTGGGTGAGCGAGCTCGTCTCGATCGCGGGCGGCGAGGACGTGTTTCCCGAGCGCGCGCGCTCGCCCGGCGCCGCGGGGCGGACCATCGCCGACGGTGCCGAAGTCATACGGCGCGCACCCGACCTGATCCTCGGCTCATGGTGCGGCAAGAAGTTTCGCCCCGAGCGGGTCCGCGCACGCCCCGGATGGGACGCGGTTCCCGCGGTACGCGACGGCGAGCTGCATGAGATCAAGTCAGTGGACATCCTGCAGCCCGGTCCTGCCGCGCTGACCGATGGCGTGGCGCGGATCCACGCAATCCTATCCGCGTGGAACGGGCGACTACGGGGTCAGACCCCTGTGGATAAGTCCTTCGGTTTGCGAGGCTAGTCGCCGGACTTATCCACAGGGGTCTGACCCCATGGGCGCTATTGCGAAGGCAGCAGCCCGCTGACGCGGAACGGCGGCGCGCTGCCGTCCTTGAGCTCGCCGGCGTACACGGTGAGGTGCGGGAAGGGGATCTCGATGCCGCGCGCGTCGTAGGCCTTCTTCAGCCGTTTGAGGTACTCGCGCCGCATGGTCCATTGCTGGAGCGGCGGCACGATCTTGAGCCGGCAGACCAGGTTGACCGATGAATCGCCCCACTCGTCGACGCCAATGATCTCGAGATCGTCGGCCAGGTTGGGGCCGAAGGTCGGGTCGGCGCGCAGCTCGCGCCCGACTTCGCGCATCACCTCCAGGGCTTCCTCGACATCCTCGCGGTAGGCGATGCCGACGCGAATCACGGCCTGGGCGAAGTCGCGCGTCCGGTTGGTGACCGCGGTGATCTCGCCGTTCGGCACGAAATGCACGTGACCGTCGAAATCGCGCAGCCGCACGTAGCGCAGCGTCATGGCCTCGACCAGCCCCCCGATGCCCGCGATCTGCACCACCTCGCCCTGACGGATCTGGTCCTCGAGCAGCAGGAAGAAGCCGTTGAAGTAATCCTTGATCAGGCTCTGCGCGGCGAAGCCGACGGCAATGCCGGCGACGCCTGCGGCGGCAAGGATCGGCGCCACCGAGATGCCGAGCACGCCGAGGATGAGCGATCCGGCAACGATCGCGATGACGACGGTCACGATGTAGCGAAACGTGCGGCCGAGCGTCTCGATGCGCTGCGCGCGTCCCGGATCGTCGGCGCGGCGCTGCACGGCTTCACGGAAGGCGCGGATCAGGCGGTGCGCCAGCGCGCGCACGATCACCGCGAGCACCAGGATAAGGATGATGCTCAGGGCGGTTGAAAGGAACGACTTCCATTCGGAAGCCTCGAACATGGCTATGAATGAGCGCAGCGCGTCCATCGTCTGTTCTCCCGAGGCAAGAGTGGATTGTGAGGAAGCGCGGCGCGCGGGCGCGCGCCACAGGCCCCCGATGATATCAATCCGTCATGCCTGGCGTGCGCGGGTCGCGGGCCGAGCGCGCAGCGAGGCTGCGTGCGGCGAGCCACGCCCACACCGCGAACGCGGCCGCCAGCAGGCCGTAGAACGGGATCGTGCCGAGTCGCTTGAGGCCCTCGTAGGGCAAGACCCCGAATACGACCGGGGCAATGGCGATCAGGCCGAGGAACAGCGCGCCCATCACATCGAGCAACAGGCGCAGTACGTGCAGCAATCGCATGGCGACCTCCGCGCGCGCCTCAGTCGCGTCCCTGCAGCGACGGGTCGGCGTCGATCTTCGCCTTCATGCGTCGCATGCCGCCGAGCCAGCGGTCGCGGTCAGTGGTCTTGCGGCGCTCGTAGTCGGCGACCTCGGGATGCGGCAGGACGAGGAAGGTCTCCGACTCGATCGCCTTGACGCAGCATTCGGCAACCGCCTCGGCCGACACCGCGCCTTCAAGCAGAAACGATTTCCGGTCGCCGCTCGGGCCGAGCAGCATTGGCGTGCGTACGCCTTGCGGGCAGAGGCAGGAGACGCGAATGCCAAGCTCGTGATAGTTGACGGACAGCCATTCCGCGAAGGCCACCGCGGCGTGCTTCGACACGGTGTAGGTCGCCGAGTCGACCTGCATCAAGAGGCCCGCCGCAGACGCGGTTTGCAGCAAATAGCCGCCGCCCTGCGCGAGCATGTGCGGAATGACGGCGCGCGCGGCATACAAGTGCGCCATGAAATTGACGTCCATCGTGCGCCGCCAGGCCTCGAGCGGCGCATCAAGACCGCTGCGCTCGATGATCCCCGCGTTCGAACAGAACAGGTCGATGCGGCCATGCCGCGCGATGACCGTCTCGACCAGCCGGGCGACCTCTTCCTCCTTCGATACATCGCAGGCGATGCCCTGATCCTGGGGCAGCGCGAGGTCGGCGACCACGACCGCGCGCGCACCCTCGGCCGCGAAACGGGTGGCGAGCGCCTGCCCGATGCCGCGGCCGCCGCCCGTCACAACGCATACCTTGTCGGCCAGTTTCATGGTGATTCCTCCGTCACGACGCGATCGCTCCACTATACGGTCCAGGGGGCTCGCCGGACAGGCCGGCAGGCATAGCGAACCGCGCCTGCCTGGACGATCATGCGGCGAGCGGTTATCGTCGGCGCCTGCCCCTCGATTGCAGCACTCAATGGCCGAACTCTTCCTGGTGCGGCACGCGCAGGCCGCGTTCGGCACCGACGACTACGACCGCCTGACCGACCTCGGTCACCAACAGGCGCGCTGGTTGGGCGAATACTTCGTCGAGCGCGGCATGGCGTTCGACCGTGTTCTGAGTGGCACGCTGCGACGGCATCGCGAGACGCTCGCGGGCATCGCCGAGACGGATACGGCGCTTCCCTCTGCCGAGGTATTCGAAGGACTGAACGAGTACCGCGCCGATGCGCTGATCACGGCCTACCAGGCGGCGCGCGGCCTTCCGCCGGTAGACCATGGCGCCGACCGCCGAACCCATTTCCGGCTGTTGCGCGAGGTGCTCTACGCCTGGGCCGACGGCAGCCTGCAGACCGATGCGCACCCATCGTTCAAGACGTTTTCAGCCGGCGTGCGTGCAGCGCTCGATCGCATGCGCGAGGGCGCCGCGCGTCGCGTGCTGGTGGTCAGCTCGGGCGGCCCGATCTCGACCCTGCTCGGCGGGGTGCTGGAACTTGCGCCGCGCATGATGATGAACCTCAACCTGCAGACGCGAAACGCCGCCATCAGCGAGCTCGCCTTCAACGCCCATAGCGTGCACTTCATCAGCTTCAACGGCGTGCCGCACCTCGACCGCCCCGAGCGGCGCGCCGCAATTACCTACTCCTAATCCGCCGCTCGGCGGTCGCGCTCGATAGAATCGGCCTACGCCCGCGCTGCACGGGGCGCAAAGGAGAGCGTGTCATGGAAGCGAGCGAAGTCGTCCAACCCTGGGAACAGCTCGAAGCGCTGGCCGCGACGCGAAACCGGCGGGGACTCGAAGCCTTTCTCGAGAAGATCGGTCCGAGCGAGGCGTTTCGCGCCTTGCTGCGTCTCGAGCCGGATGCGCGCGAACGGGTGCTGACGACGCTCTCGCCCGAGGGTGCGGCGGACCTGATCGAAGAAATCCCGGACGAGCATGCCGCCGACCTGATCGAGGAACTGCCCGCATCGGATGCCGCCTCGATCCTGAACGAGATGGAAAGCGACGACCAGGCCGACGTCCTGGCGAGCATGCATCCGGAGGACGCCGAGGCGATCCTCGCGCACATGGCGCCGGAGGAGGCGGCGGACGTCCGCCGCCTGATGCCCTATGCGCGCGATGTGGCCGGCGGCCTGATGGTGACCGAGTACCTCGCCTATCCGGAGAATGCCGCAGTCGGCAGCGTGATCGACGATCTGAGTCGGCGCGCGGAGGAGGGCCTTAGCCCGGAAACGCACGCCTATGTGGTGTCGCCCGCCGGTCGGCTGGTCGGGCGCCTCGATCTGCGCAGCCTGGTGCTGTCGCGCCGTCAGGCGCAGCTTGCGGCGGTGGTGCGGCCGGCGCCCTACGTCGCCGCGGACATGGCGCTCGAGGACCTGGAGGATTTCTTCGAGCGCACCGAGCAGCCGTCGGTGCCGGTGGTCGACGCGCACCAGATGCTGATTGGTGTGGTGTACCAGGAGGACGTCACCGAGGCGCTCTCCGAGCGCGCCGAGCAGGATTACCTCAAGACGCAGGGCATCGTCGGCGGCGACGAAATCCGCACGCTGCCGCTGCTGGTGCGTGCGCGCCGACGCCTGTCATGGCTGAGCGTCAACATCGTGCTGAATATCATCGCGGCGAGCGTCATCGCGCTCTACGAGGACACGCTCTCGGCGGTCATCGCGCTCGCGGTGTTCCTGCCGATCGTTTCCGACATGAGCGGTTGCAGCGGCAACCAGGCGGTCGCGGTCAGCATCCGCGAGCTGTCTCTGGGCATCGTCAAGCCGTTCGAGGTGCTGCGCGTCTGGCTGCAGGAAATCAAGGTGGGCGTCATCAACGGCGTGGTGCTGGGGGTGCTGCTCGGCCTGGCGGCCCAGCTGTGGAAGGGCAATCCCTGGCTCGGCCTGGTGGTGGGCGGGGCGCTTGCGGTCAACACCATGGTCGCGGTGTCGCTCGGTGGCGTGGTGCCGCTGGTGCTCAAGCGCCTGCGCTTCGATCCGGCCGCGTCCTCGGGGCCGATCCTCACCACGGTGACCGATATGTTCGGCTTCTTTCTCGTGCTGAGCTTCGCGACGCTGCTGCTGCCGCGTCTCGCCGTCTAGCGGCGCCGGACGCCTAAATCGCGCCCGCGGTGCGCAACCGGGCGAGCTCGGCATCGGACAGGGCGAGCAGGTCGCGATAGATCTCGTCGTTGTGCGCGCCCGGCTCGGGCCCGGTGGTGCGGATCTCGCCGGGCGTGGCCGAGAAGCGCGGCACGAGGCCCGGCATCTTTACGGCGCCGAAGTCGGCATCGGGCACCGTGGTGACCGCGGCGCGCGCCGCGAAATGCGGGTCTTCGAGGATCTGGCGCGCGTCGTAGACCGGCGCGGCCGACACGCCAGCGTCCATCAGGGTCGCCACGACGTCTTTCACCGGTCGCGCAGCCACCCAGGCCTCGAGGAGCGCATTCAGCGCCTGCCGGTGCTGCATGCGCGCCGCGTTGCTGGCGAAGCGTGCATCGGTGATCATTTCGGGCCGCCCGATCAGCGTGCAGAAGCGCTCGAAAATCGACTGCGAGGCGCAGGTCACGGTGACCCAATGGCCATCGGCCGCGCGAAACACGCCGGCGGGGGCCACGAAGGCATTTTCGTTGCCGCTGCGCGCGTGCGCTTCGCCCAACTGATCCGCCTTGATGGCGAGAACCTCCAGGATCTTGAGCATCGCCTCGGTGAGCGACAGATCGATCTCCTGGCCGGGCGCGTCCGGGTGCCGGGCGCGGTGATACAGCGCGGCAACCACGCCGAGCGCGCCGAACGCGCCGCCGATCGGGTCGCCGATCGGATAGCCGGGGTGCAGCGGCGGACCGTCGGCTTCGCCGGTGATGTAGGTCAGGCCGCCGTAGGCCTCGAACAGGCGCGCGAAGCCCGGGTGACTGCGGTAGGGCCCGTCCTGGCCGAAGCCGGTGACGCGCAGGATGGTGAGACCCGGCTGTGCCTGCCACAGGGTCGCCTTGTCGAGTCCCCAGCGATCGAGCGTGCCCGGGCGGAAGTTCTCGACCAGCACCTCTGAGCGCGCGACCAGGCGCAGGAACAGCTCGTGCCCCTCGGGCTTGCGCAGGTCGAGCGTGATCGAGCGTTTGTTGCGGTTCGTCACCTTCCAGATGAGCGGCTTGCCCTCCTTGTGCGGCGGCATGCCGCGCAGCGGGTCATCTGTTTGACCGGCACCGCGCGGCAGCGAAATCTTGATCACGTCGGCGCCGAAGTCGGCGAGCAGCGAAGCGGCGAACGGCCCCGCGATCACGGTCGACAACTCGAGCACGCGCAGGCCCGCGAGCGGACCACGTCCTGTCGCGCTCATCGGCGTCGCGTCAGCGATGGAATTGCGCGCGGCGCTTTTCGAGGAAGGCGCCGATACCTTCGCCCGCCTCGTCGCCGAACAGCGCATCGACGAACATCGCGCGCTCGAGGTCAAGGTGGCGGTTGTAGTCGTTGGTCTGCGCTTCTACCAGCTCGCGCTTGATGCGTCCGATCGCCTGCGTGGCGCCGTTGGCGAGCTGCGCCGCCCAGTCGAGCGCCTCGGCCATGGCCTTGCCGGTGGGGGCAATACGGTTCACCAGACCGAGGTCCGCCAGCCGGCGCGCGGCGACCGCGGCGCCGGTCATGGCGAGCTCGGCTGCAAGCTGCGGCGGCAGCGCACGCGCCAGCGAGAATGTGCCGTTGCCATCCGGGTTGAGGCCGACCTTGACGTACGCCATGGTGAACTGCGCCTCCTCGGCGGCGACCATCAGGTCGCAGGCAAGAGCGATCGAGAAACCAGCGCCCGCGGCGTGGCCTTCGACCGCGGCGATCACCGGCTTGGCGCACTGACGGATGGCGCGGATGAACTCGTTCAGGTTGGTGATGCGCTCGAACAGGGCCTGGCGCGGCTGCTCGCGGCGCATTTCGTGCAGCGTGCGCAGATCACCGCCGGCACAGAAATGCGGTCCTGCGCCCGAGAGTACGACTGCGCCGATGGCGTCGTCGTCCGAAGCGAGGCGCAGTTCGCGCGCAAGGGTCCGGGAAAAGTCCGGTCGCAGGGCATTGCGCTGCGCTGGGTTGTTCATCACCAGCGCCAGCACGCGCCCATGGCGTTCAACTTCAATCCGAGGTTCAACGTCAGACATGGCTCGTGTGCGGCAAGGAGTACAGCCGTTGCGGGGAAGGAGGGCGTCCGGGGGAGGGAACCGGTTGCGGTTCCCTCACACGGTCTCAGTGCATGCCCAGACCGGCCTCGATGTTGCGCACCATGGTGACCAGGCGCGGACCGAGGTCCTCCTCGAGCTGACCCTTCTTCAGCACGAACGAGGGCACGCTGCAGTTGAAGGCGACAATCTCGCCGTCGACCGTGCGGCGCATCGGCACGCCGACCGAGTGGACCTCGCGCCGCAGCTCGCCGTAGGACACGCAGAAGCCGCGCATGCGGATGTCCTCGA
>LJTQ01000085.1 GCA_001303445.1 Betaproteobacteria bacterium SG8_39
TAGTGACTTTGCTGCACCGCGCCGAAGCCGCGCGGCCCTCGAGGGCGGTCCGGCCACCGCGCGCGGCGCGGCTCAGTTCATGCGCGCGCACTGCGCGCGCAGCGCCATCAGCTGCAAACGCACGTCCTCGCCGTCGGGCGCGTCGGGGGCGCGCTCGACGTAGGCCGCGAGGTCGGCGAGCGCCGGCTGCCAGCACTCCAGGCGCTGATACAGCAGGCCGCGGTCGCGCAGCTCGGCGCTCGCGTCGGGCGTCACCACCAGGATGCGGTTGAGCACCTTGAGCAGCTGCGCCGGCTCGTCGGCGTCGCGGTAGATCGACTTCAGGTTGCGCAGCACGCGCGCCAGGATCTGGCGGTGGCTCGCCGGCTCGAGAAACTGCTCGAGCGGCAGGGACTCGAGCGGAATGCCGCCGGCCGCACCCTTCGGCACGACGCGCTCGATGCGCTCGCGCAGGTCGTCCTCCGACTGCGGCGCGCCGCCGGCGAAGGCATCGAGCACCAGCATGCCGCCGCGCAGCCGCAGGCGCACCAGGAAATGGCCGGGGAACGACACGCCCTCGAGCGGCAGCCCGATGCGCCGGCCGAGCTCGATGTACAGGATCGACAGGCTGATCGGAATACCGGTACGCCGGTCGATGACCTCGTTCAGGTAGCTGTTGCGCGGGTCGTAGTAGGCGTCGAAGTTGCCCGCGAAGCCGAGCTCGCCGAACATGAACTCGTTCAGCGCGATCACCTTTTCCTCGACGCCGCGCTGCCCGACCTGCGCACGCAGGCGCATGCCGAAGCGCTCGATCTGGCCGAGGTAATACGCCATGTCGAGCTCCGGATAGGCGTCGCGCGCGATCATCAGGCAGGCGCGCGCGAGCTCGATGCGCGTATCGGCCTGCGCCATCAGTGTGCGGAACGGCTCGAGCACGTCCTGCGCCCCCGGCAGCCGCGCGTCCAGCCCCTGCGGGCCGATGCCCATGGCGCCGCGCGCCATCAGTCGACCGCCTGGCGGGCGAAATCCTTCACCCGTACCCCCAACGCCAGCAAACTGCCACCGTACACCGCAGCGCCGAGCAGCACCAGCCCGGCCAGGGCGGGCACCTTCTGCAGGCCCGGCGCCGCGAGCCACCACTGCGCCTCGCCCATCGCGAAAACCAGCGCCAGCGCCATCAGCGCCACGCTCGCCAGCACGCGCGCCAGAAACCGCGCCCAGCCGGGCTGCGCGCGATAGATACCGTGCTTGCGCAGCATGCGGAACAGCAGCCCCGCGTTCAGGCAGGCGCCCAGCCCGATCGCCAGCGCCAGACCGGCATGCTTGAGCGGCCCGATGAACGCGAGGTTCATCGCCTGGGTGGCCAGCAGCGTCAGCACCGCGATGCGCACCGGCGTGGCGACGTTCTGCCGCGCGTAGAAGCCCGGCGCGAGAATCTTCACCAGGATCATGCCGACCAGTCCCACGCTGTAGGCGATCAGCGCCTGGCGCGTCATCCAGGCGTCCTCCGGACCGAAGCGGCCGTAGTGGAACAGCGTCGCGATCAGCGGCAGCGCAATCACGGCAAGCGCCACCGCGGCGGGAATCGCGAGCAGCAGGCTCACGCGCAGCCCCCAGTCGAGCAGGCGCGCCGTGGCGTCGGCGTCGGTCTTCGCATGCGCCCGCGACAGGCTCGGCAGCAGAATCGTGCCAACCGCGACGCCGAGCACGCCGGCCGGGAATTCCATCAGCCGGTCGGCGTAATACAGCCAGGACACGCTGCCCGAAACCAGAAACGAGGCGAAGATGGTGTTGATGAGCAGCGAGATCTGGCTCACCGATACGCCGAACACCGCAGGCGCCATCAGCGTCAGGATGCGCATCACCCCCGGATGGCGCCATCGCAGGCGCCAGCGCGGCAGCACCCCGAGACGGGCCAGAAACGGCAGCTGGAACGCGAGCTGCAGGATGCCGCCGGCGAACACCGCCCAGGCCAGCGCCAGCACCGGCGGGTCGAAGTGCTCCGCAAAGAACAGCGCGGCGACGATGAACGAAACGTTGAGCAGCGCCGGCGTGAACGCAGGCACCGCGAAGCGGCTCCAGGTGTTGAGAATCCCCGCCGCGAGCGCGACCAGCGAGATGAACAGGATGTAGGGAAAGGTGATGCGCAGGAGCTGGACCGTGAGCGCGAACTTCTCGGGCTCGTCGGCGAAGCCGGGCGCCGAGATGTGCACGATCAGCGGTGCCGCGGCGACGCCGAGGGCGGCGGCGATCACCAGCGCGAGGAACAGCAGGCTCGCGACGCAGTCGAGCAGCGTGCGCGTGTCCTCGGCCGACTGGCGCGCGCGGTACTCGCCCAGCACCGGGACGAAGGCCTGCGAGAAGGCGCCTTCGGCGAACAGCCGGCGCAGCAGGTTGGGAATGCGGAAGGCGACGAAAAACGCGTCGGTGGCGAGCCCGGCGCCGAAGGCGCGCGCGATCAGCAGGTCGCGCACGAAGCCGAGCACCCGGCTCACCAGCGTCATGCTGCTGACCGTGCCCAGCGCGCGCAGCAGGTTCATCGGGCCGGACGCTGCGGCGCCGCGCCCGCGGGGCGCCGGCGGCAGGAATTTTCCTTGCGCGGCAGGGGTTTGGCCGCTAGAATGCGCCCCTTTTTCAGCCCCACCCGGACTCCATGGCCAATTCCGCTTCGGCACGCAAGCGCGCCCGTCAGGCAGACGTGCGGCGCGCGCACAACATGAGCCTGCGCACCACCGCGCGCACGGCGATCAAGAACGTCGAGAAGGCGATCGTCGCCGGCGACAAGGCCGCCGCGGAGGCGGCGCTGTCGCTCAGCAGCAGCACCATCGATCGCGTCGCGGCGAAAGGCATCCTGCATCGCAATGCCGCCAACCGTCACAAGAGCCGTCTCGCTCAGGCCGTCAAGGCCATGCAGTAGACACCACGAGGCGGCGCGCGCCGCGCAGGCGCGCGGCGCGGCGGCCGCAGACGGAAACATGGCGCGATTATAGCGACGCGCTCTGGCCGCGGCGGGTGCGGGACATGGCGCAGTGCGGGCCGATCCTGCGCAGACGCAGACCGGTAGACAGGCAGGCGCAGGTCGACATCGGATCCTGCGGCCTGTGCTAGCATTTCTCGAACGGCGGCGCGGGCCGCCGTTTTGCATTCTGGGGAGGTGTCGACAATGTCCCACGTGATGAACACCTACGCCCGCCAGCCGATCGCCTTCGTGCGCGGCGAGGGCGTCTGGCTCTGGGACGAATCCGGCAAGCGCTACCTCGACGCCCTGGCCGGCATCGCGGTCAACACGCTCGGCCACGCTCACCCCGTGCTGACGCGCGCGATCGCCGAGCAGGCGGCGAAAGTGATCCACACCTCCAACCTGTTCCGCATCCCGCTGCAGGAGCGCGCGGCCGACCTGCTGGCCGAGATCACCGGGCTCGACGAGGTGTTCTTCTGCAACTCGGGCTGCGAAGCGAACGAGGCCGCGATCAAGCTGGCGCGCCTCTACGGCCACCAGCGCGGCGTGTCCGCGCCGCACGTCATCGTGATGGAGAACGCGTTTCACGGCCGCACCATCGCCACGCTGTCGGCAACCGGCAGCCGCAAGGTGCAGGCGGGCTTCGAGCCGCTGGTGCCGGGCTTCGTGCGCGTGCCGCTGAACGACATCGACACGGTGCGCGCGATCGCCGAGCGCGACGCGAGCGTGGTCGCGGTGATGATCGAGCCGATCCAGGGCGAAGGCGGCATCAACGTGTCACGCCTCGAGTACCTGCGCGCGCTGCACGCGCTGTGCCAGGAAAAGGAATGGCTGTTCATCTCGGACGAGGTGCAATGCGGCCTGGGACGCACCGGCAAGTGGTTCGTCTACCAGCACGCGGGCTTCATGCCCGACGTGGTGCCGCTCGCCAAGGGCCTCGCCGGCGGGGTGCCGGTCGGCGCCTGCATCACGGGCGGCCGCGCCAAGGGGCTGTTCAAGCCCGGGCATCACGGCTCGACGTTCGGCGGCAACCCGCTCGCCATGGCGGCGCTGGTCGCGACGCTCGAGACCATGCAGCGCGACGACCTGCTCGGCAATGCCGAGCGCGTCGGACGCGTGATCCGCGACGGCCTGGTCGCGGGGCTCGACGGCCTCGCCGGCGTGCAGGAGATCCGCGGCATGGGCCTGATGATCGGCGTCCAGCTCGATCGCCCCTGCGGCGAGATCGTCGGGCGCGCGCTCGACGCGGGCCTGATCGTCAACGTCACGAACGACACAGTCGTGCGGCTGCTGCCGCCGCTGGTCATGAGCGAGGCCGAGGCGCGCATGGTGATCGAGCGCCTGGTGCCGATCATCCGGGACTTCCTCGCGCAGGCCGGGGCCGCGCCAAGCGCCGCGGCGCGCTAGAGGAGGCGCGCGCATGGACGCACGCCACTACCTCCAGTTCAGGGACTTCTCACGCGAGGACTACGCGCAACTGTTCGAGCGCACGCGCTGGATCAAGGACCGCTTCAAGCGCTACGAGCGCTACTGGCCGCTCGCCGACCGCACGCTGGCGATGATTTTCGAGAAGCAGTCGACGCGCACGCGCCTGTCGTTCGAGGCCGGCATGCATCAGCTCGGCGGCACGGCGATCTTCCTCAGCACGCGCGATTCGCAGCTCGGCCGCGGCGAGCCGGTCGAGGACTCGGCGCGGGTCATCTCGCGCATGTGCGACGGGGTCATGATCCGGACCTTCGAGCAGGCGGTGCTCGAGCGCTTCGCCGCGCACTCGCGCGTGCCGGTGATCAACGGCCTGACCAACGAATACCACCCCTGCCAGATCCTCGCCGACGTCTACACCTACATCGAGCAGCGCGGCGCGCTGCGCGGGCGCACGGTGGCCTGGATCGGCGACTCGAACAACGTCTGCAACACCTGGCTGCAGGCCGCGGAGGTGCTCGACTTCAACGTGCACGTGTCGACGCCGCCGGGCTACGAGGTCGACCCCGCGCGCGCCGGCCTGCAGGGATCGGATCACTACACCCCGTTCGGCGACCCGGTCGCGGCGGTGCGCGATGCGGACCTGGTGACCACCGACGTGTGGACCAGCATGGGCTTCGAGGCCGAGGACAGGGCGCGCCGCACGGCGTTCCAGGACTGGCAGGTCGACGCCGAGATGATGCGCGCCGCGAAGCCGGACGCACTGTTCATGCACTGCCTGCCCGCGCACCGCGGCGAGGAAGTCGCCGCCGAGGTCATCGACGGCCCGCAGAGCGTCGTCTGGGACGAGGCGGAAAACCGCCTGCACACCCAGAAGGCGCTGCTCGAGTTCCTGCTGCTCGGCGCCGTGCAGGCGCCGTGAGCCCGCGCCCCCGGCGCCGCGCCGCCCGCTTTCATCCATCCGAAGACACGAAGACGCCGCACATGAAAAAGCGCAACACGGACAAGAAGGTGAACAAGGTGAACAAGGTCGTGCTCGCCTACTCCGGCGGGCTCGACACCTCGGTCATCCTCAAGTGGCTGCAGGACAGCTACGGCTGCGAGGTGGTGACGTTCACCGCCGACATCGGCCAGGGCGAGGAAGTCGCGCCCGCGCGCAAGAAGGCGCTCGCGCTCGGCATCAAGCGCAAGAACATTTTCATCGAGGACCTGAAGGAGGAGTTCGTCCGCGACTTCGTCTTCCCGATGTTCCGGGCGAACGCGGTCTACGAGGGCGAGTACCTGCTCGGCACCTCGATCGCGCGGCCGCTGATCGCCAAGCGCATGGTCGAGATCGCCCGCAAGACAGGCGCCGATGCCGTCTCGCACGGCGCCACCGGCAAGGGCAACGACCAGGTGCGCTTCGAGCTCGGCGCCTACGCCCTGATGCCGGACGTGCGCATCATCGCGCCCTGGCGCGAGTGGGACCTGCTGTCGCGCGAAAAGCTGCTGCGCTACGCCGACCAGCACGGCATCCCGGTCGATTTCAAGAAGCGCAAGGGCGGCGCCCCATACTCGATGGACGCCAACCTGTTGCATATCTCCTACGAGGGCGGCATCCTCGAGGATCCGGACTTCGAGCCCGAGGAGTCGATGTGGCGCATCACCGTATCGCCGGAGCGCGCGCCGAGCCGCCCCGAGCATGTGACGCTCGAATACCGCCGCGGCGATATCGTCGCGGTCAACGGCCGGCGCCTGTCGGCGGCGCGGGTGCTGGAGACGCTCAATCGGCTGGGCGGCCGGCACGGCATCGGGCGCCTGGACCTCGTCGAGAACCGTTACGTCGGCATGAAGAGCCGCGGCTGCTACGAGACACCGGGCGGCACCATCATGCTCAAAGCGCACCGCGCGATCGAGTCGATCACCCTGGACCGCGAGGTGCTCGCGCTGAAGGACGACCTCATGCCGCGCTACGCGCGCCTGATCTACAACGGCTACTGGTTCAGCCCCGAGCGGCAGCTGCTGCAGACCCTGATCGACGAATCGCAGGCGCCGGTGAACGGCACGGTACGGCTCAAGCTCTACAAGGGCACCGTGATCGTCACCGGGCGCAGCTCGAAGAGCGACTCGCTGTTCGACCCGACGATCGCGACCTTCGAGGACGACGCCGGCGCCTACAACCAGGCGGACGCGGCAGGTTTCATCCGGCTCAACGCGCTGCGCATGCGCATTGCCGCCAAGCAGCGCCGCAGGAAGGCACGGGCATGATGGCGCGCCTGTGCGCCGTGGTCGCCGTGCTCGCCGCGCTCGCCGCCCTGCTGCTGGCGCCGGCGCCGGCGCTCGCCGCACCGTTTGCGGTCCAGCTCGGCGACACGCGCATCGCGCTCGATACGCCGCCGGGCTTCTCCGACGCCGCCGCAACCGGTTCGCCGAGCGTGCTCGAGCTGGCCGAGTCGCTCACCTCGGCGTCGAACCGCATCCTGCTGTTCGGCATCACCGACGCCGACTTCCGGCGTTTCTCGGTGGGCGACACGCCCGAGATGGGACGCTACCTGATCGCGGTGACGCCGCGCGCGCTCGAGCGCTACTACGTCTCGCCGAAGGACTTCGAGCGCTACGTGGCCGACGTGACGCGCGACCTCGGCAAGCCGACGCAGGACATGGACTACCGCAAGCTGCTCGACGCCGCCCCCACCGGTCGGCCCGTGGTGCTCGCCGAGCTGCGCCGCGAGCCGGCACTGCTCTCGTTCATGCAGGGCGCGCGGTTCCCCGGGCGCGAGAGTCGCTTCATCGGCGTGCCGGACGACCCCGCGCAGTACCTGCTTTCGACGACCACGCTGCTGCTGCTGCGCGATCGCGCGCTGAGCCTGTCGATCTATACCGGCTATGCCAGCCCGCAGGACGCCGAGTGGCTGCGGGCCACGACCCAGCGCTGGGTCGAGGAATTGCAGCGACTCAACCGCTTCTAGGGACGCGCGGCGGCGCCCGCGCGCGCCACTGCGTTTTTTGCGGCAGATCAATACCGCGGCGTGTCCAGCCCCTAGTCTGAATCGCGTGGAACACGGCCAACCGGGGGCACGACCGGTCGGGTCCGTCGAGCGCATCTCGGGACCGGTGGTCGACGTCCTCTGCACCGCCGTCCTGCCCCCGCTGAACGAAGCCTTGCGCGTACCGCTGGACGGCGGCGAGTGCCTGCTCGAGGTGCATCGTCATCTCGACCCGCGCCGGCTGCGCAGCGTCGCGTTGCACGGGACCGCGGGGATGCGGCGCGGCGCGCCGGTGTTCGCCGCCGGAGGCCCGCTGCGCGTTCCGGTGAGCCGCGGCTGCCTCGGCCGGGTGCTCGATATCTTCGGCCGGCCGCTCGACGGCGGGCCAGCGCTGGCCGCCGACGCGCAGCGTGCCGTGACCGCCGCGCCACCGCCCATCTCCGAGGTGCGCGGCCCCGAGGCCATTCTCGAGACCGGCATCAAGGTCGTTGACCTGCTGTGCCCGTTCGTGCGTGGCGGAAAGACCGGCCTGTTCGGCGGCGCTGGCGTCGGCAAGACCGTGCTGATCATGGAGTTCATGCACGCGATCGCGGCGCTGCACCAGGGCGTGTCGGTGTTCGCGGGCGTCGGCGAGCGCATCCGCGAGGCGCACGAGCTGTGGCGGGAGATGGAGCGCGCCGGCGTGCTGCCCAGCACGGTCATGGTCTTCGGCCAGATGGACGAGTCGCCCGGCGTGCGCTACCGCGCCGGCGCATCGGCGCTGGCCTATGCCGAATACCTGCGCGACGTGATCGGCAAGGAAGTGCTGGTACTGATCGACAACGCCTACCGCTACGTGCAGGCCGGCAGCGAAATCTCGGGACTGCTCGGGCGCATGCCGGCGACCGTCGGCTACCAGCCGACGCTGCTCACCGAGGTCGCCGAGCTCGAGGAGCGCATCGCCTCGACGCGGCGCGGCACGATTACCTCGGTGCAGGCGGTGTACGTACCCGCGGACGACATGTCCGATCCGGCGGTGAGCGCGATCCTCGCGCACCTCGACACGCGCGTGATCCTGTCGCGCGACCAGGCCGGGCGCGGCATCTACCCGGCGGTCGATCCGCTTGCATCGCAGAGCCGCCTGCTCGACCGGCGCACGGTGGGCGCGCGGCACTACGAGATCGCGCAGGCCGTGCGCAGCCATCTCGCGCGTTACGAGGAGCTGCAGGACATCATCGCCATGCTGGGCATCGAGTCGCTCTCGGCCGAGGACCGCAGCGTGGTGCACCGGGCGCGGCGCCTGCAGCGCTACCTGAGCCAGCCGTTCCACGTGGTGGCGGAGCACACCGGGCTGCCCGGCGTGTCGGTGCCCCTCGAGCGCACGCTCAGCGACTGCGAAGCCTTTTTGCGCGGCGACTTCGACGGCCTGGACGAAGCGCGCTGCTACATGCGCGGCTCGATGGAGGCCGGCTGATGGCCGCGGGTTTCAGCCTGCATCTGGAGTCGGCGAACCGCAGCGAGCGCGTCGACGACGTCGTCAGCTTCGTCGGCAACGACGCCTCGGGCGCCTTCGGCCTGCTCGCGCACCACGCGCGCCTGCTCACCGTGCTCGAGTTCGGCATGGCGCGCTTCCGCACCGCGGACGATCGCTGGCACTACGTCGCCCTGCCCGGCGCCGTCGCCTACTTCGTGGACAACGCGCTGCATCTGGCGACGCGGCGCTACGTGCTGAGCGACGATTACCGCGTCGTCGCCGACGCCGTCGAGAACACGCTGCGTGCGGAGGAGCGCACGCTGCGCGGCCTGCGCCAGAGCGTCGGCCGGCTCGACCGGGAGATCCTGCGGCGGCTGTGGCGGCTGCAGGAACGCGAGGCCTGAGCGCATGAAAAGCGAAGGCGACACGCGCCTGAAGCGCTCCGTCGAACGCGAGGCGGCGCGCATGAAGCGCGCCGAGCGCGAGCGCGACAGCCTGCTCGCGCTCACCGGGTACCTGGGCAGCCTGGCGCTGATGTTCCTCATTCCGGTGATCGCCGGTGCCTACCTGGGCAGCTGGCTCGATGAGCAGGCGACGGGCTATTCGACGCGCTGGACGGTCAGCCTGATCGTGCTCGGGCTGGTGATCGGCGTGGTCAACGTCGTGCTTTACATTCGCGAGCGCGGCTGATGGAACCCATGGCGATCGTCTTTTCGATCGGCCCGTTCGGGATCACGCGGACCGTGGTCACCACCTGGGGCATCATGCTCGTCCTCGGCGCCTTCAGTGCGCTGGCCACACGCCGGCTGCGCGACACGCCGGGCGCCGTGCAGACCCTGCTCGAAGGGGTGGTGACGGCGATCGAAGACGCGGTCACCGCCGTATTGCCGCAGGGCGGACGCATGCTGGTGCCCTTCGTCGGCACGCTGTGGATCTTCCTCGTCATCGCCAACCTGACGGGCATCGTGCCGGGACTGCACTCGCCGACCGCGGACCTGTCGCTGACGGCCGCGCTCGCGCTGCTCGTGTTCCTGTCGGTGCACTGGTACGGCATACGCGCCGAGGGGCTGCGCGTCTACGCGCGCCATTACCTGTCGCCCAATCCGATCATGCTGCCCTTTCACATCATCAGCGAACTGTCGCGCACCGTCGCGCTCGCCGTGCGCCTGTTCGGCAACATCACCAGCCTGGAGACCGCCGCGCTGCTCGTGCTGATCGTCGCCGGCTTCCTGGCGCCCGTGCCGATCCTGCTGCTGCACATCGTCGAGGCACTGGTGCAGGCCTTCATCTTCGGCATGCTGGCGCTGGTCTACATCGCCGGCGGCATTCAATCCCAACGCCTGTCCAAGGAACGGAAAGGATCTGAGTCATGACCTCTGAGTTCGTCATCATCTCGACCGTCGTGGCGCTGCTCGCGATCGCGCTCGGCGTCATGCTGCCCGCGCTGGCGATGGGCCGCGCGATCGCCCAGGCGCTCGACGCGCTCGCCCGGCAGCCGGAATCCGAGCGCGCCATCACGCGCACGCTGTTCATCGGCCTGGCGATGATCGAATCCCTCGCCATCTACGTGCTGGTCATCGTGCTGATCGTGCTGTTCCGCAACCCTCTGCTCGAGTACCTGCTCAAGTGACACCATGCAAATCGACACCACCACCTTCGTTCTCGAGCTGATCAACTTCGCGATCCTGGTCTGGATCCTGCATCGCTTCCTGTATCGGCCCGTGCTCGGCGCCATCGACCGGCGGCGCAGCGCGATCGAGGCGTCGATGCGCGAGGCGCGCAGCACGCACGAAAAAGCCGAACAGCTGCGCCAGGCCTACGAGGACCGTTTCACCGGATGGGAGCAGGAGCGCGCGCAGGCGCGAACGGCGCTCGCCGCCGACCTCGCCGCACAGCGCGAGAAGGCGCTCGCCGAGGTTGCGCGCAGCGCCGAGCAGGAGCGCGACCGGCTGGCAGCGGTGCAGGCCCGGCGCGCGCACGACCTGGCGCGCGAGACCGAGGAACGCGCGCTCGAGCAGGCCGCGGCGTTCGCCGCCCGGCTGTTCGAGCGGCTCAGCGGACCGGAAACCGATGCGCGCCTGATCGACGCCTTCGCCAGCGACCTGAGCGCCTGGCCCGAATCGCGCATCGAGGACCTGCGGGCGGCGCTGCACACGGTGCAGGGGCGGGTGCAGATTGCGGCCGCGCGCACGCTGGGCGACGCCGAGCGCGCGCGTATCACGCAGGCGCTCGACGAACGCCTCGGCATGCGCTGCCAGGCGGATTTCAGCGTGGATCCCGCGCTGCTGGCCGGCCTCAGCGTGACGGTCGGACCCTG
>LJTQ01000004.1 GCA_001303445.1 Betaproteobacteria bacterium SG8_39
CCTGCGGCTCGATCGCGGCCGCGGGCACGCTCGGCCAGATCATTCCGCCGTCAATCGTGCTGGTCGTGCTCGGCGACCAGATTTCCAACGCGCACCAGGAGGCGCAGCGCGCGCTCGGCAACTTTTCGCCCGAACCCGTGTCGGTCGGAGACCTCTTCGCCGGCGCACTGATCCCGGGGCTTGCCCTCGTCGGCCTGTACATCCTCTATCAGGCGGGCCTGGCGATTCTCAAGCCTTCGGTGTCGCCCGCCATCCCGCGCGACGAGGGCATGATGCCCGGCGATATGACGCGGCGCGTGGTGCACGCGCTGGTCGCGCCGGTCGTGCTGATCGTTTCGGTGCTCGGCTCGATCGTAGTCGGCGTTGCCACGCCGACCGAGGCGGCCGGCGTCGGCGCAATCGGCGCGACGCTGCTCGCCGGCCACCGCCTCGCGGAAGGCAAGCCAGTCCCGGTCTACGCCGCGGCGGCGAGCCTGATCGGGGTCATCGTGCTCACCTCGTTCGTCGACATGCGAGTCACGCGCGAGCACATCACGGCCGGGGAATACGTTTCGATCGGCCTCGCGGTCGTGATGTCCCTGGGCATACTCTGGGGCCTGGGCGTCGCGCTGGTGCGCGTTTACCGGAACAACACGCTGGTGCCGGTTGCGCGCACGACGGCGCGCCTCAGCTCGATGATTTTCATCATCATCGTCGGGGCGCAGCTCTTCTCACTGGTGTTCCGCGGACTCGGCGGCGACGATATGGTGCACGAGTTCCTGTCCGGTATGCCTGGCGGAAAAGTCGGCGCAATGCTCGTCGTGATGGCGATGATGTTCGTGATGGGATTCTTCCTCGACACGATCGAGATCCTGTTCATCGTCGTGCCGGTGGTCGGGCCGGTGCTGCTCAAGTTCGGATTCGACCCGGTCTGGCTCGGCATCATGATCGCGGTCAACCTGCAGACCTCGTTCCTCACACCGCCGCTCGGTTATGCGCTCTTTTACCTGCGCAGCGTTGCGCCACCCGAAGTCACCACCATGCACATCTACCGCGGCGTGATTCCGTTCGTGATCATCCAGCTCATGATGCTCGGCGTGCTTTCCATGTTCCCCGCGATGGCGACCTGGCTGCCGAAGGTCGTCTTCGGCTAGCGCGCGCTCGGCGCCCTCAGTCCAGCCGCACGACGATCCCCTCGAGCGCCTTTGATGGCGCCGGATAACGCGTCATCACCTGCGGATCGTGCCCCGGGATGACATGGCTGGGCCATTCGGCCAGCGCCTGCATCCTGCGGTAGCCCTCGACCATGTCGGCAACCGAGTAGACGATCGGGAAGGGTCGCGTCTCGCCCATGTTGGCGTAGAGATGGGTCGCATCCGCCGCCAGCAGCACCCAGCCGCGCCGCGTCATCACCCGCACGACCTGGATGCCCATGGTGTGCCCGCCGATGAGGTGCAGCGTGATTCCCGGGTGCAGGGCTTCATCCCCGTTGTGGAAGCGGACGCGCCCGCGATAGACCTCGCGCACCATGCCTACGACGTCCTCGACCTCGTAGGCGTTGCGGAACACGTCGTGGCCCATGTGGCGGCCGGCCGCGTACTGCATCTCGAGGTCCTGCAGGTGAAACCGCGCCTTCGGGAACAGGTCGAAGTTGCCGACATGGTCATAGTGCAGGTGCGTGATCACCACGTCCGGCACCTCGGCCGCCTCGACGCCGAGCAGGCGCAGGCCGTCGGTCGGGCAGCGGATGTGGTTGCGCTGGCGTTTCGCCGCGGTCGCCGCCGAGAACCCGGTATCCACGACCACCGTGCGTTCGGCGTCGCGGATCAGCCAGACGAAGTAGTCGAGCGGCATCGGGCCGTCATGCAGGTCGCCGCCGATGAAGTTTTCCGACGCGCGCCGCGGATGGTGCGCGTACTTCACCGCGTAGAGCTCATACTGGGGCAATTCCGACATGCCTTCCTCCCTCGCCGCTCGGGTCGGCGCTCAGGTCACCGTAATGCGTGCCAGCTTGCGCTTGCCCACCTGCGCCACCACGGTCTGACCGCGCCTCAGGCGCAGGGCGCGGTCTTCGAGCCGCGCGCCGTCCAGGCGCACGCCGCCCTGCTCGATCATGCGCGCGGCCTCGGTGGTGCTCGCCGTCAGGCCCGCTTGCTTGAGCGCCTGCACCACCGGCAGCCCCTCCGCCGTGCCCTGCAGGGTGACCTGCGGCATGTCGTCCGGCAGCCGGCCGTGGCGGAAGCGCTCCTCGAACGCCGCCTCGGCCTGCCCCGCCGCCGCGGCACCGTGAAAGCGCGCCACGATCTCCTTCGCGAACAGCACCTTGATCTCTCGCGGGTTGCGGCCCGCCGCAACGTCGTCGCGCCAGCGCCGCACCGTCGCCATCGGCTCGAACGACAGCAGCTCGATGTAGCGCCACATCAGCGCGTCCGAGACCGACATCAGCTTGCCGAAGATCTCCTGCGGTGGCTCGGAGATGCCGACGTAGTTGCCGAGCGACTTCGACATCTTGTTGACGCCATCGAGCCCCTCGAGCAGCGGGGTCGTGACGATGACCTGCGGCTCCTGCCCGAAATCGCGCTGCAGCTCGCGCCCGACGAGAAGGTTGAACTTCTGGTCGGTGCCGCCGAGCTCGACGTCCGCCTTCATGGCCACCGAATCGTAGCCCTGCATCAACGGATAGAGAAATTCGTGGATCGCGATCGGCTGGTTCGCCCGGTAGCGTTTGCCGAAGTCGTCGCGCTCGAGCATGCGCGCAACCGTGTAGCGCGCGGCAAGGCGGATCATGCCCTCGGCACCGAGCTTGTCGGACCATTCCGAGTTGAACAGGATCTGCGTCTTGTCGGGATCGAGGATCTTGAATGCCTGTTCGCGATAGGTCGTCGCGTTCGCCAGGATCTCTTCGCGCGTCAGCGGCGGGCGCGTCTGGTTCTTGCCCGTCGGGTCGCCGATCATCCCGGTGAAATCGCCAATCAGGAACTGGATCTGGTGCCCGAGGCCCTGGAAATGCCGCAGCTTGTTGATCACCACGGTGTGGCCCAGGTGCAGGTCCGGCGCCGTCGGGTCGAGCCCGAGCTTGACGCGCAGGGGCCTGCCCTGCGCGAGCTTTTTCGCCAGCTCGTCCTCGACGATGAGCTCGTCGCAGCCGCGCCGGATGAGTTCGAGTGCTTCCTGGACCGAGGCCATGCCTAAACCACCTGCCCTGCGCGGTGGTTTGCGCCCCGGGCGATCTTTGTTACACTGCGCCTGGCTTTAAGAAAAGGCGGCAGGCGACTGAATAAAAGGGATTTTCAGCACCCGATCATAGCCGAGATTCGATTGTGACCCAAGTTCCGCAGACACGTCGGACCCGCCTGCTGAGGATCGTTGCGGTTTTCGTCCTCGCGCTATCCGGCGTGGTCGGCGCGTTCGCCACGATCTCGCCCGCGCCCGACGCCGTCGTCCCCGGACAGGCGGTGGTGCGCGAGCCCTACCCGATCGACCTCGATTCCGCGCTGCTGCCCGCCCCCGAGTTCGTCATCCGCGAAGACCGCTTCGTGCGCGGCGACGGCTTGCGCGAGTTCCTCGAGCGCCTCGGCATTGATGCGGTGGAGAGCAAGCGGCTGACGACCTTCTACGCCATGCACCGCCTGCGGCCGGGAACCATGGTGCGTGCCGAGATCGAGCCTAGCGGCCGGTTCCGCAACCTGTCTTTCCTGGTCGACAGCGACAAGACGGTCCGCTTCGAACACAGCGGCGATGACATCCGCGTGACCGAGGACGCAGTGCGCTACGACATCGTCCCGGTGGCGCGCGCGGGCGTCATTCGCTCGTCCCTCTTCGGCGCGGCCGACGACGCGGACGTCCCGGACAGCGTGGCGATTCAGATGGCCGATATCTTCGGCGGTGACATCGACTTTATTCGCGACCTGCGCAAGGGAGACCACTTCAGCGTGGTCTTCGAGATGCTGTATCGCGACGGCCTGCCCGTGCGTACCGGTCGGGTGCTCGCGGCGGAGTTCGTCAACAAGGGCAAGGCGCTGCGCGCCGTGTTCTTCGCGACCAGCGACAGCGGCCAGGGCGGCTACTATGCGCCCGACGGCAGCAGCATGCGCAAGGCATTTCTGCGCTCACCGCTCGAGTTCTCCCGGATCAGCTCGCGCTTCGGCGCGCGCCGGCACCCGCTGTTCAACAACTGGCGCGCGCATACCGGCGTCGACTACGCCGCGCCGACCGGCACGCGGATACGCGCCACGGGCGACGGCGTGGTGGACTTCGTCGGGCGCAAGGGCGGCTACGGCAACACGGTGATCCTGCGCCACGGCGGGCAGAACACGACGCTCTACGGGCATCTCAACCATTTCGCGCGCGGCATTCGCAGGGGTACGCGGGTCGCCCAGGGTGAGGCGATCGGTGCAGTCGGCAGCACGGGGTGGGCCACCGGCCCGCACGTGCACTATGAGTTCCGCGTCGGCGGGGTGCCGCGCAACCCGCTGACGATCGCGCTGCCCGCAGCGCATCCCGTGCCTGCCGCGCAGATGGCGGCGTTCCGCGGCCACGCGGCGGAACGCGTGGCGCAACTCGACCTGCTCGGAAGCACGAACCTCGCCCTGCTGCAGTGAGCGGCGCAGCGCGCAGCGACAGGGGCGACCGCGAGGCTGCGCTCTTCGTCGGGCTCATGTCCGGCACCAGTCTCGATGGCATCGA
This sequence comes from Betaproteobacteria bacterium SG8_39, assembly GCA_001303445.1. Lineage (GTDB taxonomy): Bacteria > Pseudomonadota > Gammaproteobacteria > Burkholderiales > SG8-39 > SG8-39. The sequence continues at coordinate 4,666 of LJTQ01000004.1, forward strand.
TGCTGTGCTGGCCGAGATTGGCGAACTCGGCACACGCCTGCGCGCCCATGCGCGGCAAGACTTTCCTGACGCGCTGCGCGCGGAACTGCTTGCCCTGTGCACGCCGGATCACAACGAGATCGATCGCGCATCCCAGGCCGGCAACCAGCTCGCCCGGCTTTATGCCAGTGCGACACGCGCCGTGCTCGATGCGGCAGGGGTGGCGCCGCGCGCGGTGCGCGCGATCGGCTGTCATGGACAGACCCTGCGGCACCGCCCCGAGCGCGGCTATACGGTGCAGATCGGCAATCCGGCGCTGCTCGCCGAGCTGACGGCGATCACGGTAGTCGCCGACTTTCGCAGTCGCGACATCGCCGCCGGTGGCCAAGGGGCACCGCTGGTGCCGGCGTTCCATGCGACGGTGTTCGGCTCGGCCGACGAGGACCGCGCCGTGCTGAACCTGGGCGGCATTGCGAATGCGACGCTGCTCGCCCGCGACGGCGCCGTGCGCGGGTTCGACACCGGCCCCGGGAACTGCCTGCTCGATCTGTGGATTCAGCGCACGCTCGGCAAACGCTTCGACGCGGGCGGCGCCTGGGCTGCTGGGGCGGCACCCGACCCGCAACTGCTGGGCCGCTTGCTGGATGAGCCTTTTTTTGCCCAGCCTCCGCCCAAGAGCTCGGGGCGCGAGTTGTTCAATGCCGCGTGGCTGGATCGCCGCCTCGACGGCGCACTGCCGCCGCAGGGCGTACAGGCCACACTGCTTGAGCTCACCGCGCAATCCGCGGCTGGCGCGATTCTCGAGCATGCGCCGTCCGCTGCGCGGGTCATCGTATGCGGCGGTGGTGCGCGCAACGACGCGTTGCGCGGCCGGCTCGCGGCCCTGCTCGCGCCGCGACCGGTCGAGGCGAGCGACAGCTGGGGTCTGAATGCCGAGCAGGTCGAAGCCACGGCCTTCGCCTGGCTCGCCCGGTGCACGCTGAGCGCAACGCCTGCCAGCCTGCCCAGCGTCACGGGCGCGCACGCGGCGCGCGTGCTGGGCGCGATCTACCCAGCCTGAAAAAGAAAACGGGGGCCGCAGCCCCCGCTTCCATGAATTCGCTGCCGACGCGCTAGACCGAGAACGACGATCCGCAGCCGCAGGTGGTTTGCGCGTTCGGATTCTTGATCACGAACTGGGCGCCTTCGAGACCTTCCTGGTAGTCGATCTCCGCGCCCACCAGATACTGATAGCTCATCGGGTCGATGAGCAGCGTCACGCCGCCCTTTTCCAGCGCCGTGTCATCGTCGTTCTGCACTTCGTCGAACGTGAAGCCGTACTGAAAGCCGGAGCATCCGCCCCCGCTAACGAACACGCGCAGCTTGAGCTCGGCGTTGCCTTCCTCCTCGATCAGCTCCCTGACCTTGTGCGCCGCGCTGTCGGTAAACAGCAGCGGGGCGGGCATCTCGGTGACTGCATTCATGACTTGCGCTCCAATGATCTGATTCGACGCAACGACTTGAAATTATCCCGTTACAAATTCCATGCGGTCAACGTGGCAATTCGTCGCGCTTAACTGCCCGTCGCGAGCTTCAGTTCGACCGATTTCACCTCGTCGCCCTGGTGGACCATGCGGCCCTCGACGACGGATCCCTGCACCATCTCGATCGACTTGTAGTACACGTCCCCTTTGATGCGTGACCCCGCCTGGAGTTCCAGGGACTCGGTCGCATGCACCGGTCCGACGATCGTTCCGCTGACGACGACGTGCGCAGCATGCACCTCGCCGTCGATGCGCGCGTTCTCGGACACCACCAGCGTGCCCGGCTGGTCCGGCTGCGCGGTGACATTGCCGCGGATCACGCCGTCCACGCGCATCCCGCCGCTGAAATAGAGATTGCCCTCGATGCTGGTCGTCGATCCGATCCAGCTGTCGACCCGGCTTTGCGGTTTGCTCGTCTTTCCGAACATCGTCGCCCTCCTGTTACTCGATCGTCGCGTCCGCCGTGGCGCGCGCCTGCGCGGCCTTGCCTTCGTAAACGCGCACCTGAACGCCCTTCACTTTCGCCTTCGGGCTCACCCGAAAGCTGCCCTCGACACGATGGAAGTATTTGAATGAAAGGCGAAAAGCCGGCGCCGCGTCACCCGTTGCCTCGGGAATGACCATCATAGCATCCTTGCCTCCCTCGGTCAGGCTGACGACCAGCTCGAGCCGGCCCTGGAACTGCTGCTCGCGACGCCCGGTCCCGGTGAGCAGCAGCAGGCGGTAGCGGTATTCGCCTGGCAGGACGTCCGGCTGCACCGTAAGGCGATGAATCGACAGGGGCTTGGACACGCGCGCCTCGGAGGCGAGCAGGCTCTCGAAGGTCGCCAGTTCCTCCCGCAGGCGGGCATTTTCCCGCTCGAGCAGTTTGATCTGCTGGGCCAGCTTGTGCTGCGCCGACCGCTCGATGGCGAGGCGGCTCTCGGAGGCGGCGGTTGCGGCGCGCAGGCTCTCGAGCTCCTCGCGCGTGCCCTTGAGCTCATCCCGCACGCGACCATTTTGTCGCTCGAGTTCGCGGATCTGCTGCTGAAGCTCGCGCTGGTCGAAGCCGGCAAATCGCCGACCGGTTTCGTACATCCAGGCCGCGAGGGCGAACGCCGCCGCCAGGATCACCAGGATTCCGAGCCAGCGCCAGTACCAGGCCAGCTCGGTACGCACCGCCACCTTGCGGCCCGCGATGCCGAAGCGTTGTCGAAAGCGGGCAAGGCGCCGGATCATGAATCGCTCAGGGCACGACCGGCAGCTGATCGAGGCCAGTGGTTTCGGGCAATCCGAACATGAGGTTCATGTTCTGCACAGCCTGACCGGAAGCGCCCTTCACCAGGTTGTCGATCACCGAGAGCACCACGACGGTGTCACTGCGGTCGCTCGTCACGTTCGGCCGGTGCACCGCAATGCGGCACAGGTTCGCCCCGCGCACTGCGCGTGTGTCGGGATGGCTGCCGGCCGGCAGCACGTCGACAAACGGCTCCGCGGCAAAACGTTGCTCGAACAGCGCCTGCAGGGCGGCAAGGTCAGGCTCGGGGGCGCCGGCGGCAGGGGTCAGCAGGCGCGCATAGAGCGTCGCATGAATGCCGCGGATCAGCGGGGTGAGGTGCGGCGTAAAGACGAGCCCGACCTCGCGGCCTGCGATCTGCGCCAGACCCTGGCGGATCTCCGGCCAGTGCCGATGGCCGCTCACGCCGTAGGCCATGAAATTGTCGGCCGCCTCGGCGTACATCAAGTGGAGCTCGCTCTTGCGCCCCGCGCCACTCACCCCGGACTTTGCGTCGGCGATGAGATGCGCGCCGTCCACCCAGCCGGCCTCGATCAGCGGCAGGAACCCGAGCTGCACTGCCGTCGGATAGCAGCCCGGGTTTGCCACCAGGCGCGCCTGGGCGATTTTCGCGCGATTGATCTCGCACAGCCCGTAGACGGCCTCGGCGACGAGCTCGGGCGCGGCGTGCTTCATCCGGTACCAGTGCTCCCATTCCGCGACATCGCGCAGGCGGAAATCGGCCGACAGATCGATGACCCGCACGCCCTGATCGAGCAGGGCCCGCGCCTGGCCCATGGCCACGCCGTTGGGCGTCGCGAAGAACACCAGGTCGCAGCGCTCGAGCGCCGACTTGTCGGGCTCGGTGAAGGCGAGCGCGACGCGCCCGCGCAGCCCCGGGAACATCGCATCGACGCGTGTGCCGGCCTCCTTGCGCGACGTGATCGCGATCAGCTCGGCCTCGGGATGCTGTGCGAGCAGGCGCAAGAGCTCGACGCCCGTGTAGCCTGTACCCCCGACGATCCCTACCTTGATCATTGCGTCACCCCAGAAACGGAAAAGCCGCCCAAGGGCGGCTTTTCGAACGCGGAACCCTTGGGCCCGGCGTCAGCGCTTGGAGAACTGCTTGCGCCGCCGCGCCTTGTGAAAGCCTACCTTCTTTCGCTCGACTTCGCGCGCATCGCGCGTGACAAGCCCCGCTGCCGAGAGCGTCGGCTTCAAGGTCGCATCGTATTCGATCAGGGCGCGCGCAATGCCATGGCGCACCGCGCCGGCTTGCCCGCTCTCGCCACCGCCGAAGACGTTGACGCGAATATCGAACGAGGCAAGGCTCTTCGTCAGCTCGAGCGGCTGGCGCACGATCATGCGCCCGGTCTCGCGGCCGAAGAATTCATCGACCGGCTTGTCGTTGACGATGATCTGTCCGCTGCCTTGCTTGAGAAACACGCGGGCGACCGAACTCTTGCGCCGTCCCGTGCCGTAGTAGTAATCACCCACCATGATGTGCGTTCCGCCTCGCGGGTTTAAATTTCGAGAGCTTCGGGGCGCTGCGCGCTGTGCGGGTGCCCTTCGCCAGCGTAAACCTTCAGCTTCTTGAGCATCGCATTGCCGAGCGGCCCCTTGGGCAACATGCCTTTGACCGCTTTCTGCAGCACCCGATCGGGATGCTTCGCATGCATGACCGCAAAGGTCGTCTCGCGAATGCCGCCCGGATAACCGGTGTGCCGGTAGTACTTTTTCTGCTGTGCCTTTTTGCCCGTCACGCGCAGCTTGTCGGCATTGACGACGACGATATAGTCGCCCGTGTCCACATGCGGCGTGTATTCCGGACGATGCTTGCCGCGCAGGCGCTGCGCGATGCGCGTCGCGAGGCGACCCAGCACTTTGTTCTGGGCGTCGACCAGGTACCAGCCGTGCTGGACTTCGGCGGGTTTCGCGCAATACGTCTTCATGGCGTCTTTCGTGGCGCTCAAGGTGCGGAAAAGAGCGAGATTTTATGGGACCTTGGGGGTGGCCGTCAAAGCCTGCTTTGCACGCCGCCAGGGACGCAAAAAAAGCGCAGCCACGATGGGCTGCGCTGAATCCACCAAAGGAGGAGGGTGGAGGAGACATACTCTCGGTACTTCGCAGCACCTTGAGTCAGGCCTATCTTGCCGCACGATTGCTGCATCGCAAAATCATATTACGAATGTCTGAATAAATTTTATAGATTATGGATATATCGTCGTAACACTTTGAACATAATCATATAAATATGAAAATGAGAGGTCGGACCAATTCCTGTTTAGGCAAACAGAAGTTTTTGTTTTCAATAACATTTTGCAACGCAGCATCAAGAAAGGGGGCTCACCGATGAACTGCACCGTGCGCTGGAGCGGCGCAGGAATGACCTTCCTCGCCGAGACCGGCAGCAATCACGTCCTGGCAATGGACGGGGCGCCCGAGGGCGGCGGGCGTAACCTCGCGCCGCGGCCCATGGAAGTGGTTCTCGCCGGCACCGGCGGCTGCACCGCCTATGACGTGGTCGTCATCCTGAAGAAAAGCGGACAGCAGGTCAGCGGCTGCGACCTGCAGCTCGAGGCCGAGCGTGCCGAGACCGACCCCAAGGTCTTCACGCGCATCCACATGCATTTCACCTTGCGCGGCAAGGCGCTCAAAAAGAACCTCGTCGAGCACGCGATCCGGCTCTCGCACGAGAAGTACTGCTCGGCCTCGGCCATGCTCGGCAAGACCGCCGAGATGACGACGGACTTCGAGCTCGTCGAGGACTAGCGGGCACGCCGGGCCGCGCCCGCGCTCACCCCTCGAGCGCGCCCAGGATCGCCGCCTTCCAGGCCTCGCCGATGACCGCAGGGCTGTAGTCGCGCTCGATCAGCACCTGCCCTGCGCGCACGCGCGCCAACGCCTCACCGGGATTGCCGAGGGCCCAGCGGATTCCCTCGGCGAGATCCTCGCCCACCCAGCCCGCATCCGCCAGCGCCTCGTACGCCGGCAGCGGATTGGCCGCGACGAAGCGGCCCGCCCAGACGGACTCGGTAAAGCGGTTGGGGCTTTTCACGCTGCGGCGTGGATCGTAGATATCCGAGGGGATCACCACCGCGTCGGTGTCGCGCAGTGCCTGGAACAGCGCATCCGTAGACCAGGGCAGGAAGCGCACCGCGCTGGAGGCCGCGCGCCACGCCGCGGCAACCTCGCTCGCGAGCGTCTCGGCACCCGCGCCGCGGGCCGTCACCAGCGTCAGCACCAAGGGCGTAGCGAAGGCCAGACGCTCGAGCGAAGGAAGCGCGAAGCGCAGGGTATCGAGATTGCTCGGATGGCCGAACCAAAGCAGGCGCAAGGGTGCGGCTGCGGTCACGGGTCTCGAGGCAATATCGCGCACCTCGGGTTCGCCCTGCCGGCCCTCCACCGGATCGGTCACCACCGCGACGCGGCGCGCACCCGCCTCGCGCAGCACCTCGGCAAGGCCCGGCGTCGACGCGACCGAGCAATCGACCTCCTGCACCAGCGTGTTGAAGAAGGGTCCGAACTGCGGATGAGAAAAGTGATCGTCGCTGAAATCCGCCAAGAGGCGCTTGCCACGACGCGCGAGCTCTGCGGCAAGATCAAGGACCCGCTGTGCGGTCGCAGCGAAATCCGGCCCAGTGCCGATGAACTTTCCGAAAACGACGGCATCCGCCGCGTCAAACCGCGCGAGCAGCGAATCGCGTTTCGCCTGAGGCCCCAGGTACATCACACGGCTCGACCAGCCGCCACGCTCGAGCATGGCCGACGGAAGAGTCATGCGGTATCGCACCGAGGCGATGTCCGAGGTCAGTCCGCCGGGCGACTTTCTCAGCGGCGCGAAACTCACCCAGACGACGCGCGGCTTCACGCGCGCCGGCCCGGCCTGCCCATCGGACCTACTGGCGTGCCGGATTGGTCACCCGCTGCATGGACTCGTACTCCGCCGACCACTCGGCCGCGTAGTCGCAGTCGCGGTAATCGTCGAAGTAGGGGCCGCCCAGGGTGTAGTGCACGAGCTTCGCCTCCGGGCTGTGGTCGTACTCGCCCACCAGCCAGTTCCATTCGAGCGGAAGCGCGCCGATCGACGCGTCATCGGTCCAATTGAAGCGGTGCAGGTCGAGTCCGGGCGCGCTGTTGACATAGGCGGGCGTCAGCGCACGGCAGCGCGCGTTGTTGAACAGCATCAGACTCGACCAGTTCTTGCGCGGATACCGGGTCTGCACCTGGTCGAGAAACTTGCGCGCGGTGCGCGGCACGTAGTCATGCTTGCACACCAGCACCGCCTTGTCGGGCTGATGGTCGATCTGCGCCGCGAGCTCGGCGACGTCGGCCAGGCACAGCATGTCGCAATCCATGAACAGCGACCAGCCCGCGTAACCCGACAGGTACGGCACCAGGAAGCGCGTCAGGCTGAACTCGGTCGACTCGGTCGGGCCGCGCTCGCGCGTATAGACGCCTTTCAGTTGCGAGCGCATGAGCGGCGCGATGGACACCGGAATCGACGCACGGCGCAGGATCGAATGGGCCAGCGTGTAGAAGGCGACCGACTCGTTGGGGTCGTAGCCGATGTAGACGTTCAGCATGTTCGGTCCTACCTCAGATTCGGTGCGCGAGCGTCGTCATCACCCGGGCCGCCACGCGCATCACGCGCTTTACCGGCGCCGGCATCTCCGCCGCCCCCAGCGCAACCGCGCTGCGCCGGTGCCGGGCTTCGTCGGTGCGCATCTGTGCAACGATGGCCCGCGAGCGCGCATCGGCTTCGGGCAGCGACTCGAGGTGGCCGCCGAGGTGCTCTTCGACCTGCGCCTCCGTCTCGGCGAGAAACGCCAGGTTCCAGCGGTCGCCGAGCAGCCCAGCACCGATGCCCATGGCGAGCGCACCGGCATACCACAGGGGGTTGAGCAGGCTCAGGCGCCCGCCGAGCTCGTGCACGCGCTCAGCGCTCCAGGCCAGGTGATCCTCCTCCTCGAGCGCCGCCTGCTCGAGCGCGGCCCGGTTCGACGCATCGCGCGCAGTGAGCGACTGGCCCTGATAGAGCGCCTGGGCGCAGACCTCGCCGACGTGGTTCACGCGCATCAGCGCCGCGGCATGCGCGCGCTGCGCCTCGCTCAGCTCGGTTTCCGCGACGCCCTCGGCCGGAGAACTCCGGGCAGCGCGATGCACGCCCGCGACGGCGCGCAGCGCGCGGTCGAACTCATTGACCGCGCGATCGACGCAGTCCAGCGAGGGATAAGGCGGGCGCGCCGCGCGTGTTTCCATGACCTGCGAGTGTAGCAAACGCCCTCGCCGATTCAGCACACGAAGCGCGCAGCGTCATCGCAGGGCAAAAAAAAACGGGCGCCCTGGGGCGCCCGTTCGGATGAGTGACCGGCTGGCTGGGCCGGCCTGAATAGCTTGATGCTTAGAAGTTATGCGTGACGGTGACCGCAATCTGCTCCGGATCCTGCCCTTGGGCAACCGAGGCGTCGGTGCTGCCGAGGCCGCCCGCGCTGGTGAACAGGTTGTAGTTCGCGTTCGTGTTGTTCTTGATCTTGGCGTAGCTGAGCGACAGCTTGGTACGCTTGGACATGCTGTAGGCGTAACCGATGGCCCACATCTTCGCCTTGCTGTCGCACTGCGAGTTGGTGATGACGCCGTTGTTGCACGCCATGCCGTTCTCGAAGACCGAACCCTTGTCGCGCTTCGCTTCGCTGTAGTGGCCAAACACGCTGTGCTTGCCCCAGTCGTAGCGAATCGGGAGCGACCAGGCGTCACGCTTGGCGAACTTGGAGTCGATGGCCATGGCCGACAACTGGCCACTCTTGTCCTTCCACTCCGAACGGTCCCAGACGAGGCCGATGCGCAGGCCGCCCCACTGGTAGTGGCCGTTCACGCGATGGCTGCTGCCCTCGACCGACGCTGCCACCGTGCCATAGGCGGTGTTGGTGAACGCGCCACCGTCGCCCACGCCCTGGTAGTAGCTGTAGCCGATGCCCCAGTTCTTCGCGTTGTACTGCGGCGCGATGTTCCAGCCGTTACCGCGGCTCGACGCGCTGCCGATGTCGTTTTCGGCCGCGCCGTAGGGGTTGGTGCTGTAGGCCGCAACCACCGTGAAGCCGTTCCAGTTCGGCGAAGCCCAACGGATCGTGTTCGGCGTCCGCGTCGCGTTCGCCACTGCAAACCCGCCGCCGGCGGAGTAGGCGATGATCGAGGTGTTCGTCATCTTCAGCGAACCACCGCGCGAATACGACTGGTCTTCCGTGTAGACGTAGTGCAGGTCATGACGGCCAATCGTGAGTTCGCCCCACGACTTGCTGCGCAGACCAACCCAGTTCGCGCCGCTCGTGCCATCCGAGCCCGAGTCCAGCGCAATACGCCAGTCGATCTGGCCAACCGCCTGCAGGCCGCCGCCCAGGTCCTCGACCACGCGGAAGTAAATCCGCGAGGACTCGTCCTGAACCCGGTCTTCCCGCGAGCGGTTCGTTTTGCCCTTCACGTTGACGCTGGCGTAGCTCAGCTTGAAGAAGCCGGTGATCGTCACGCTCGAAGCTGCGAGCGCGGCACCCGGAACAGCGAGGGCACCCGCGACGGCCACGGCTAGAAGTTTCTTTTGCATGCAGAAGTCTCCCAACTTGTTTATTGATCGAACGGCCGGGCCGCTCGCCCATACCTCTCACGTGAGAAGTTGTTGGGATTGTGCCTAGGTGCGTGTCGTTAGAGCAACGCTGCCGTGCCGTATGTCACGAGATGGCGACTCTTGTGTTGCGCGGGTGCAACATTCCGAGATCCATAAAACTTTACGTATATTCAGTCAGTTAACGAATATCGAACAATTCTGCGAGCGCCTGTCCCGGATCGGGCGCGCGCATGAAGGCTTCGCCGACGAGGAAGGCGCCGACGCCCTGCGCGCGCAGGCGGCGCACATCGACGGCCGAGGCGATCCCGCTCTCGGTCACCACGATACGGTCCTCGGGGACGCGCGGCAGCAGCCCAAGCGTGGTCTCGAGCCGCGTTTCGAAGCTGCGCAGGTCGCGGTTGTTGATGCCGATCAGCGGCGTTCTCAGCGCGAGCGCCCGCTCGAGTTCGTCACCATCATGCACCTCCACCAACACCGCCATGCCCTGCGCCTGCGCCAGCGCTTCGAGCTCGACCATGGCCTGCGTCGTGAGCGCCGCGGCAATGAGCAGAATGCAGTCGGCGCCCAGCGCGCGCGACTCGAGCACCTGATAGGGGTCGACGACGAAGTCCTTGCGCAGCGCGGGCAGCGCGCAGGCCGCACGCGCCGCCACGAGATGCTCCGGCGCGCCCTGAAAGTACTGCACGTCGGTGAGCACCGACAGGCAGGCAGCGCCCGCCTGCGCATAGGCGCGCGCGATCGCGGCCGGGTCGTAATCCGCGCGCAGCAGGCCCTTCGACGGGCTCGCGCGCTTGATCTCCGCGATCACCGCCGCCCGCCCCGCATCGAGTTGCGCGCGCATCGCCGCGACGAAATCACGCGGCGGCGCGCCCGCGCGCACCCGCGCCTCGAGTTCCACGGACGGCACCGCGCGCCGCGCCGCCGCGACCTCCTCGCGCTTGGTCGCCAGAATGCGTTGCAGGATGTCGCTCACCGCAGCGCTAGGCCTTCATCTTCTGGCTGAACGCAACGAAGCGTTCGAGCTTCTCCTTCGCCGCGCCGCTCGCGATGGCCTTGCGCGCCTTGTCGATCCCTGCTTCGACGGTCTTCGCCTTGCCGGCGACGTAGATTGCCGCCCCGGCATTCAACAGCACGATGTTGAGCGCCGGCCCGGGCTGGTTGTCGAGCACCGCGAGAATCATGTCCCTGGATTCGTCGATCGTGTTGACCTGAATCGCGCGGCGGTCGTAGAGCTCGAGCCCGAGCTGCGAGGGGTGGAGCAGGTATTCGCGCACCTCGCCGTCGACCAGCTCGCCGACCTGGGTCTCGCCCGAGATCGACAGCTCGTCCATGCCGTCCAGCCCGTACACCACCATGACATGCTTCGAGCCGAGGCGCTGCAGCACGCGCACCTGGATGCCGACCAGGTCGGGGTGAAACACGCCGAGCAGCTGGCGCTGCGCGCCCGCCGGGTTGGTCAGCGGACCCAGGATGTTGAAAATGGTGCGCACGCCCAGCTCCTTCCTGACCGGCGCGGCGTGCTTCATCGCCGGGTGATGCGCAGGCGCGAACATGAAGCCCACGCCGATCTCGTCGACCGAGCGCGCGATCTGCTCCGGGGTGAGCGCCAGGTTCGCGCCGAGCGCCTCGAGCACGTCGGCGCTGCCGGTCGAACCGGAGATCGCGCGGTTGCCGTGCTTCGCCACCTTGGCCCCGGCCGCAGCGCAGACGAAGGTCGCCGCGGTCGAGATGTTGAAGGTGCGCGCCGCGTCGCCGCCCGTGCCGACCACGTCGAGCACCTGCTCGGGGTGCTTCACCGGGACGACGGTGGCGAATTCGCGCATCACCTGCGCCGCCGCGGTGATTTCGCCGATCGTCTCCTTCTTGACGCGCAGGCCGACGATGAACCCCCCGATCTGCGCCGGCGTCAGCTCGCCACGCATGATCTGGCGCATGATGTGGAGCATCTCGTCGTGAAACACCTCGCGGTGCTCGACGGTGCGCTGAATCGCTTCACTGACCGTGATCTCCTTCTTCATGTGCCGCCTCCCTGTGTCCGCGCGCCCGGCGCGCGGGTCGTTGTTCCGAGGTCCCGCAGGACCTGTTCGAATACCGTGGACCAGTCCCGCTCGGGTCCCGGGCGGTAGACCTTGAAACCCGGAAACCAGGGCGATTCCACGCCCCTGGCCATCCACCTGAACTCCGCGACGCCGGCAATCAGCACTTTGCCGCGCCCGCCCACTCCGGCATACAAATGCATGTTGGCGTTGCTCACGCCGACGTATTCGTCGAGCTGCGCGAGCAGGGCGAGCATGCCTTCGAGGTCGTCGTTGAGCAGGGAAAAATCAACCACCCGGCCCGGAGCGCGTGCTGAGAGCAGCGCAAGCTCGGCCGGACACGGATAGCGCTGCAGCACGAGCAGCGTGCCCGGCAGCCCGCCCGCCAGCTCGGCGAACGACTCGAAGGGCAGCGCCTTGAGCAACCCGCGGAAACCGACGGTTCCGGGCAGCGTGCCGCCACGCCAGGTCAAGCCGATGAGGGGCTGCGCCAGCCCTGCGAGTCGGGCGCGCAGCTCGGCGACCCGCTCGTCAAGCGGGGCCAGCCGCAGCGGCGGGGGCAGGTCCGGGCCGTTCGACCGCAGCAGGTACGGCAGGTCGCCGACGGGCAGCCACTGCGGATCGCGCAGGAGATGCGGCCCCTTCTCGACGCAGGCGTCGACCATGCCGCCGCGACTTACCATGCCGGCGAGGCGCGGGTCGACGGCCGCTTCGATACGGACGGCACCGCGTGCGCGCAGTTCCGCGGCAAAGCGCAGGAAGAACAGCTCGTCGCCGATCCCCTGCTCGCCGTGCAGCTTCAGCGTGCGGCCCTCGAGGCGCGCGGGAAGCCGGGGCAGGGTCGCGGTGTCATCGCTGCGGCGCCCCGCCTGATCGAGCATCCGCGCACGGGGCGGGCGTTCCAGGTATTCGCGCCAGCCGGCCTCGTACTCGCCGAGCGCCAGGAGCAGCTCGCCGAGCGAGAAACGCAGATCGCGGTGTTGCGGAATATGGGCGATGCCGTCGCGCAGAACGGCAATCGCGGACTCGAACTCTCCGGCGATCCACTGGGCGCGCGCCAATCCGGCCAGCGCCTCGACGTCGGTCGGGTTGACCGCGAGGATCCTGCCGAACAACGCCTGCGCCTCGGCGTAGCGGCGCGCCTGCAACAGGGCCTGGCCGAAGTTGAAGCGCGCTTCGAGGGCGTCCGGCGCCAGTTTCAGCGCGCGCTGAAAACTCGTGATCGCCTCGTCGATCCGCCCGGCGTCGCGCAGCGCGCAGCCGAGCGTGTTGTGGTAATCCGCCTTGCGCTTGGTCAGCGAGATCGCCCGCTGCACCGACTGGGCCGCGTCTTCCGCGCGGCCCTGGCGCAGCTGCGCGACCCCGACGAGGTGCAGCAGCTGGTCGTCGCGCGGGTTCAGCGAGAGCGCAGCGCGAAACGCCTGCTCGGCCTCCGCGAAGCGTTCCCGCTCGAGGTGCTCCAGCCCCTGCTGCACGCGCGCGGCGAAGTCGCCGATCACGCCGCGCCCTCGAGAAAGGTCTTCAACAGCGCGTGCCCGTGCTCGGTGAGCAGGGCCTCCGGATGAAACTGCACGCCTTCGACCGGCAGCGTGCGGTGGCGCAGGCCCATGATCTCGCCGTCGTCCGACTCCGCGGTGACGACGAGGCACTCCGGCAGCGATGCCCGCTCGATGACGAGCGAGTGGTAGCGCGTCGCGATGAACGTCTCGGGCAGGCCGGCGAACACCCCCGCACCGCCGTGACGCACCGTCGACACCTTGCCGTGCATGACCGTTCGCGCGCGCACCACGCGAGCGCCGAAGGCCTGGCCGATCGACTGGTGGCCGAGGCAGACGCCGAGGATCGGCACCCGGCCGGCAAGGCGCTCGATGAGTGCGACCGAGATGCCCGCCTCGGTCGGCGTGCAGGGCCCGGGCGAGATGACGATGCGCTCGGGGCGCAGCGCCTCCACTTCATCGACGCGCATCTCGTCGTTGCGCACCACGCGCACCTCGGCACCGAGCTCGCCCAGGTACTGGACGAGGTTGTAGGTGAAGGAGTCGTAGTTGTCGATCATCAGCAGCATGACGGCCTCCTCACGCGGCCACGGGCCGTGCGGGGCGTCCCGCGGACCCGCTGCCGGCCTGCTCGGCGTCCACCACTTCCGCCGCGCGCAGGATGGCGCGCGTCTTGTGCAGCGACTCCTGCCACTCGGAGAGCGGGTCGGAGTCGGCAACGATCCCCGCCGCGGCCTGCACGTGCAGTGTGCCGTCCTTGATCACCGCGGTGCGGATCGCGATGGCGACGTCCATGTCGCCGTTGAAGCCCAGATAGCCGACCGCGCCGCTGTAGACGCCGCGCTTCACCGGCTCGAGCTCGTCGATGATTTCCATGGCGCGCACCTTGGGCGCGCCGGTGACCGTGCCGGCGGGGAAGCTCGCCTTGAAAACGTCGACCGCGTCGAGCCCCGGCGCGATCTTGCCTTCGACGTTGGACACGATGTGCATGACGTGCGAGTAGCGCTCGACCACCATCTGCTCGGTGACCTTGACGCTGCCGATGGTCGCCACGCGACCGACGTCGTTGCGCCCGAGATCGATCAGCATGACGTGCTCGGCGCGCTCCTTCGGATCGGCGAGCAGCTCTTGCGCGATGCGCTCGTCCTCTTCCGGACTCGCACCGCGCGGCCGCGTGCCCGCGATCGGCCGCAGGGTCACCACGTCTCCCGACAGCCGCACCATGATCTCGGGCGACGCGCCGACGACATGGTGGTCGCCGAAATCGAAGAAGTACATGTACGGCGAGGGGTTGAGGCTGCGCAGTGCGCGGTACAGCGCGATCGGCGGCGCATCGAACGTGCGCGTGGTGCGCTGCGAGATCTGCACCTGCATCATGTCGCCCGCGTAGACGTACTCCTTGCAGCGTCGCACGGCGGCGAGGAATTGCGCCTCGGTGAAGGTACGCTCAAGCGCGGCGGGCTGACCCTGAGGCGCTTCGGCTGCGGCCGACAGCAGCTGGCCCTCCGGCAGCGGGGTGGCGAGCCGCTGGCGCAGCGCCTCGAGGCGGGCCTGCGCCGCGCGCCAGGCCTCGGGCTCGCGCGGATCGGCGTAGACCACGAGGTAGAGCTTGCCGAAGGCGTTGTCGACCACCGCGAGCTCGTCCGACACCAGCAGCAGCATGTCGGGCGTGCCGAGCGGATCGGGCTTGTCCGCGCGCAGCGCGCGCGGCTCGACGTGCTTCACGGTCTCGTAGCCGAAGTAGCCGACCAGCCCGCCGCCGAAACGCAGCGCCGCCGGCACCGGGGCGACGCGCTGCTGCTGCAGCCAGCCGCGCGCATATTCGAAGGGATCCGTGTTCTCGACCCGCTCCAGGGTGACGTCGGCGCCGCGCGCGTCGCGCAGCAGCCGGCGCACGGTGGACCCGCGCGCCTCGATGCGCTCGGCGCAGGCCGGTCCGATGAACGAGTAGCGGCCGAAGCGTTCGCCGCCGACCACCGATTCGAGCAGATAGGAATACGGGCCGCCCGCGAGCTTCATGTAGACCGCGAGTGGCGTGTACAGATCGGCGCGCGCCTCGGCGACGACGGGGACGCGCGTATACCCCTGTTCTGCGAGCTGACGGAATTCGCGCTCGTTCATGCTGTGCTCCAGCCTCGGTTCGAGGCGCCAGAAAATCGTGACGGAAAGTGGGTTGTCGGCCCCTGCATGTCGCGCCGCCCGGGGCCGCGCGGGGACGCGAGTGGGTCTAGCGGCGCCAGTGGCGCCAGCTACGCCAGAGGGCGTTGCCGGAGTGCGGCAGGCAGGACTGAAGCTCGAGTGTCACGTTGGCTACGTTGGCTACGTTGATGACGTAGGTTGCGTTGGATTCGTCAGCAGCTTCGCAGCGTCGCGAAGCGTGGCGACTATACCATCGGATGCGATCTCGCGCAGCCCGCGCCCCTCGCGGTAACCGTAGGGCACGAGGAGAAATCGGCACCCTGCGGCGCGCGCCGCCTCGGCATCGTTCGACGAATCGCCGATCACGCAGGCCTCGGCCGGGTGCACGTCGAGACGGCGACAGGCGTCGAGGAAGATCGCCGGGTCGGGCTTGCGCGCCCCGGCGCGGTCGCTGGTCACCACGCAGTCGAAAAAATCGCGCAGTCCGCTCGCCACGAGCAGCGGCTCGGTGAACGCCGCGAGCTTGTTGGTCACGCAGGCCAGGCGCAGCCCCCCGGCCTTCATCTGCGCAAGGCCGTCGACGACACCGTCGAACGGCTGCGCCGCGACACCGTTCAGGCGCGCGTAATGCACGGCAAAGCGCGCGCAGGCTGCCTCGAAGGTCGCGTCCTCGGGTGGCCTGCCGGCGCTCGTCTCGAGCGCCCGACGTACCAGGTGCGCGATCCCCTTGCCGACGAAATCGCGCACCGTCTGCGCCGGCAGCGCCGCCCAGCCGAGCTCGGCGAGCGTCGCGTTGGCGGCAGCGGCGAGGTCCGGCGCAGTGTCGAGCAGCGTGCCGTCGAGGTCGATCAGCGCCGCGCGCGCAGGGCGCATCGCCACGCGCCTGCGGGTCTCAGGCGCGTCGTGCACCCGCGAGCCGGGTGCGCATCTCGCGGATCGTCGCCGCGTAATCCTTCGAGCCGAAGATCGCCGACCCTGCGACGAAGGTGTCGGCGCCGGCCGCCGCGATCTGCGCGATGTTGTCGGTCTTGACGCCGCCGTCCACTTCGAGCCAGATCTCGCGCGCGCCGCCGTGCGCATCGATGCGACGGCGCGCCTCGGCGATCTTGGGCAGCACCGAATCGATGAAGCGCTGGCCGCCGAAACCCGGATTCACCGACATCAGCAGCACCAGATCCACCTTGTCGAGCGTGTGATCGAGCCAGGCGAGCGGCGTCGCCGGGTTGAACACCAGCCCCGCCTTGCAGCCGCGCTCGCGGATCAGCCCCAGCGTGCGGTCGACGTGGCGCGAGGCCTCCGGGTGGAAGCTGATCAGGTTCGCACCCGCGTCGGCGAAATCCGCCACCATGCCATCGACCGGCTCCACCATCAGGTGCACGTCGATCGGAATGCGCAGGTGCGGCCGGACGGCCGCGCAGACCAGCGGGCCGACGGTCAGGTTCGGGACGTAATGGTTGTCCATGACGTCGAAGTGGATGAGATCGGCTCCGGCGGCCTCGACCGCGCGCACCTCCTCGCCGAGGCGCGCGAAGTCCGCGGACAGTACGCTCGGCGCAATGCGGTAACGGTCGTCCATGTTGCGCGCGAGTTTACAATGCGCGCATGTCGGACGAGAAGCGTTACCGCATCGACGTCAGCGCGCGCACGCAGTACCTGCCGGATCAATCGGACGAGACGGCCGGCACGTATGTATTTGCCTACACGATCACCATTCGCAACACCGGCAACGTCACGGCGCAGCTCGTCAGCCGGCACTGGGTGATCACCGACGCGCAAGGCCTGGTGCAGGAGGTGCGCGGGCTCGGCGTGGTCGGCGCACAGCCCGTGCTTGCGCCGGGCGAGGCGCACGAATACACGAGCGGGACCTCGATTGCCACGCCGGTCGGCACGATGCGCGGCAGCTACCAGATGGTGGCCGAGGACGGCAGGCGCTTCGACGCGCCGATACCCGAATTCACGCTCTCCATGCCGCGCGTGCTGCACTAGCGCCCGCGTTGTGCTGCCCTAGCGCTCGGATTCCCCGTTTTTGCGCTGCGCATCGGGACTGTCGGCATCGCGCTTTTTCGGCCAGGTCCACCACACGATGAAGGCGGCCAGGCCGATCACAAGTCCGATTTCGAGCAGAATGACCCACATGGGGTATAGCGCCGTCGCGAAAGGTTTGTCGCTGTCGAGGCGGCCCGCCCAATGGGCCACGCTCGCGCTGATTCTAACCGTCGCGGCCTGCGCGCCCTGCCCCAAGTGTCCGGGCCCGGAGCAGCCGGCGCCGCTCACCGCACGTTACGAAGCAACCGACTTCGCCGCGCTGCCGGGCTGGGGCATGCAGCCGGCGACAGACGCGCTGCGCGCTTTTGTGGCGGCCTGCGCCCGCGTGCGGGCGGGCGCCGCGCTCGCGGCGGCCTGTGCCCGTGCGCGCGATGTCCCGCCGGACGACGCGTCGGCGCGCGACTTTTTCGAGTCGGCGTTCACGCCGTACGCCATTACCGCATCCAGCGGCGCGCAGAGCGGTCTGATCACCGGGTACTACGAGCCGGTGCTGCGCGGCAGCCCGACGCGCAACGAGACCTTCCGTTACCCGGTCTTCGGTGTGCCGCCCGACATGATCGTGGTCGACCTGGCCGGCCTTTACCCGGACCTCAAACATCGCCGGCTGCGCGGCCGCGTCGAGGGCCGCCGACTGGTCCCGTATTACTCGCGCGCCGAGATTGAGCGCGACGACAGCCGTTTCGACGCACCGGTGCTCGCCTGGGTGTCTGACCCGGTCGCGCTTTTTTTCCTGCAAATCCAGGGGTCCGGGCGAATCGCATTCGACGACGGCTCGCAGCTGCGGCTCGGCTACGCTGACCAGAACGGCCACCCGTATCGTTCGCTCGGTCGTCATCTCGTCGAACGGGGCGAACTGCCGCTCGAGGAGGCGTCGATGCAGGGCATCCAGGCCTGGGGTGCTGCACACCCGGAAAAGCTGCGTGCCGCGCTCGACGCCAATCCGAGCTACGTCTTCTTTCGTGAGCTGCCGACGCTTGCGGCGCAGGCGGGACCGATCGGCGCGCTCGGCGTGCCGCTGCACGCGCGCGCCAGCCTCGCCGTCGACCGCCGCTTCATCCCGCTCGGCGCCCCGCTCTACCTTGCGACGACCCTGCCGCTGTCCGATGCACCGCTCGAGCAGCTCGCCGTCGCCCTCGATACCGGCGGCGCGATTCGCGGCCCGGTACGCGCGGATTACTACTGGGGCAGCGGTCCGGAAGCCGGCGCGATCGCGGGCCGCATGCGCCAGCAGGGCCGGCTGTGGCTGCTCTGGCCGCGCGGCGTGCCGTTGCCGCGCAACTGACGCCGGCGGCGCCCGCTCAGTTCTTGGTCTGCGTGGCCTGCTGGTCGAGCGCGGCCGCGAGCCGCTCGGCCGGCAGGCCGCCGCGCAAGCGCTCACCCGACGGGAGAAACAGCGTCGGCGTCGAATTCACGCCCAGCCGGCGTCCGAGCACCAGCAGCTTCTCGATCGGCGTGTCGCAGCGCGCGCTCGTCGTCGGCTGCTGTTTGCGCAGCGCGAGATCGAGCCAGGCCTTCGCTCGGTCGGGCGAGCACCACACGGCGCGCGAATGATCCGACAGTTCGGGCCGGATCACGGGATACATGAACACGTAGATCGTGATGTCGTTGACCTGGGCGAGCTCCTGCTCGAAGCGCTGGCAGGCGGGACAGTAGGGATCCGAGAACATCGCCAGCACGCGCCGGCCGCTGCCGCGCTTGATCTTCACTGCCTGCTCGAGCGGCAGCGTGCCGAAATCGATGGCCGACAGTTTCTGCAGGCGCTCTTCGGTGATGTTGCGGTCCGCACGCGCGTCGTACAGCGTGCCCGAGATGATGTAGTGCGCCTTGGCATCCGTGTAGACGATGTGGGGGCCGTCCTGCGAGCGAACGTGCACCTCCCACAGGCCCGGCATGGGCGCCGGCTGGACCGCTTCGATCTGCGCGCCGCCGAGCTTCGCCTGGACCACGCTGCGTATCGTCTTGATCGTGTTTTCGTCCGCCGCGGCGGGCAGCAGGAAGAAGCATGCCGCCAACCCGCCGGCAAGGCGCATGAGAGCTTTCATTTCGTCTCCAGAGTCGCGCCTCAGCCGATCGCCTGGCGCATGAGCAGGTTCTTTAAGACCGGCAACCGCCCGGTCAGGTTCAATCCGAGGTTGCGCAGCCGGCCGACGAAGAGATCGGGCGAGCCGAACAACCCGTGCAGGCCGTGCACCACCATGTCCATCGCGAGGACCGGCTCGGCACGCGCGCGTTCGTAGCGGCGCAGGAAACGCAGGGCACCGATGTCGTGCACCGGTGCGCGCCCGGCGAGCAGCTGGGCGAGCGCGCGCGCGTCCTGAAAGCCCAGATTCGCGCCCTGTCCCGCGAGCGGATGCACCACGTGCGCGGCATCGCCTATCAGCGCGATGCGCGGCGCAACCACTCGGCTCGCGGTCAGTCGCCGCAGCGGGAACGCGCGCGGCGCGCCGACCAGCGAGAGTGCGCCCACGGCGCCTCCCGAGGCCGCCTCCACCTCGCGGCACAGTGCGTCTGGCGCCAGTTCCAGCAGGCGCCCGGCCGCGCGCTCGGGCAGTGACCAGACCATCGAGAGCTGCGCGCCCGGCAGTGGCAGCAGCGCGAGAATCGGCCCGCCCTGGAACCACTGGCGGGCCACGTTGCCGTGCGGCCGCTCGCAGGCGAAGTTGGCCACCACGGCGCTCTGTCCATACGGACGCACCCGCGCGTCGATCCCGGCCATGTCGCGCAGCGGCGAGTTTGCGCCGTCCGCAGCCACCACCAGGCGCGCGCTCAGCATCTCGCCGTCCTCGAGCCGCAAACGCGCCTCGCTCTCCCGCACCTCGAGTGCCGTGCAGCGGGCCGCCGCGAGCAGCTCGCAACGCTCGCGATGCTCGAGCGCGCTCCACAGCGCAGCCTGCAGCGCGGCGTCCTCGACGATCCAGGCCAGCTCGCTCACCCCGGCGCGGTAGGCGTCGAATTCGAGCAGCGCGCGCCCGTCGTCCCCGTGCACCTGCATGGCATGCACGGGGGTCAGGCGTGCCTGCGGAATCCGCTGCCAGACGCGCAAGGCGCGCAGGAACGCGACATTGCCGGGACTGATGGCGTAAATGCGGGCGCCGAACGCCGCGTCGTCCGCCGGCGCCGGCGGCAACGCCTGCGGCGACAATACGGCGACCGACAGATCCTGCGCCGCGCGCGCAAACGCGAGCCCGACGAGTCCTGCGCCGACGACGGCGATGTCGACTTTCATGCAGACATTTTAGCGAGGGCAGCACGCCGCCGCCGCAGCTTCTCGATCAGCTTGACCCGCCACCCCTCGGAGGGTGACAATCCGACCCCTTTCCCGGGGGCGAATTAGCTCAGCTGGTTAGAGCAGCGGAATCATAATCCGTGGGTCCGGGGTTCGAGTCCCTGATTCGCCACCACTTTCCTTTCGCGCCCGTTTGCGGGCCTTCGCCGCCCGGTCGGCCGGCGCGCCCCGGCCGCAGCGACGCGGGGCGCGTACGACGTACAATGCGGTCCGTGACGACCTGCCGGCGTGAACCCTGATGTCCTGGTCAAAATTTCCGCGTCTTGCAGCCGCCCTCGCGGCGCTGCTCATTGCCGCGTCCGCGATGGCACAGCTGCGCACGATCCCGACGAGTGCCGAGCGGGGTCTCATGAGCCACCTCAGCGGCATGCTGGTCTCCCTGAACGGTGAACGCGTGCAGCTCGCCACCGGCGCGCAGATCCGCGACACATCGAACCGCATCATCCTGCCGGCCGCGCTGCCCCCCGAGTCGCGGGTCAAGTACACGCTCGACCTGCAGGGCCAGGTCCATCGCGTGTGGATCCTCACGCCCGCGGAAGCCGCGCAGCCCGACCTCGAGAAGTGAGCGCCGGGAGGCCCCGCGTGGGTGGCAAGTTCCTCATCCGCACGTTCGGCTGCCAGATGAACGAGTACGACTCGCAGCGCATGGCTGACGCCCTCGCAGCGAGCGACGGTCTCGAGCGCACCGATCGTCCCGAGGAAGCGGACGTGATCGTCTTCAACACCTGCTCGGTGCGCGAGAAGGCGCAGGAGAAGGTGTTTGCCGACCTCGGGCGCATCCATCATCTGAAGCGCGCCAATCCTGCGCTGGTCGTGGCCGTCGGCGGCTGCGTCGCGAGCCAGGAGGGTGCGGCGATCGTCGCGCGCGCGCCGTACGTCGACGTGGTGTTCGGCCCGCAGACGCTGCATCGGCTGCCCGAACTGATTCAACGCCGGCGCCGCTCCGGAGAGGCGCAAATCGACATCAGCTTCCCGGAGATCGAAAAGTTCGACCATCTGCCGGCGCCGCGCGTCGCAGGCGTGTCGGCCTTCGTCTCCATCATGGAAGGCTGCAGCAAGTACTGCAGCTTCTGCGTCGTGCCCTACACCCGCGGCCCCGAGGTCTCGCGCTTCTTTGAAGACGTCGTCGTGGAGGTCGCGGATCTTGCGTCGCAGGGCGTGCGCGAAGTCACGCTGCTTGGCCAGAACGTCAACGCCTGGCGCGGCGAAATTGACGGGGCGCCCGCCGATTTCGCCGCGCTGCTCGCCTACGTCGCCGAGATCGAGGGCATCGAACGCGTCCGCTACACGACCTCGCACCCGCGCGAGTTCACGCAGCGCCTGATCGACGCGCATCGCGACCTGCCGCAGCTCGCCGCCCACGTGCACCTTCCCGTGCAGTCCGGCTCGGACCGCATGCTCGCGGCCATGAAGCGCGGCTACACGGCGCTCGAGTACCGCTCGATCGCGCGCCGTCTGCGCGCGGCGCGCCCGGGCATCAGCCTGTCGTCCGACTTCATCGTCGGCTTTCCCGGCGAGAGCGAGGCGGATTTCGAGGCGACGCTCGCGCTGGTACGCGAGGTCGGGTTCGACGACTCGTTTTCCTTCGTCTACAGCCCGCGCCCCGGCACGCCCGCCGCCGAGCTCGCCGACACGCTGCCGCACGAGGCGAAGCGCGCGCGACTGCAGCGCCTGCAGGCGGCGATCGAGGCGCAGGCCGGCGCCATCCGCGCGGCCAAGGTCGGTCGCGTCGAGCGCGTACTCGTCGAGCGGCCCTCAAAGAAGAACCCCGAGGAGCTGAGCGGACGCACGAGCAGCAACCACGTGGTGAATTTTCGGGGCGATGCGCAGCTGATCGGCTGCTTCGTCGAGGTGCGCATCGACGCCGCCCGCGCGCATACCCTGCGCGGGATCCTGGAAAACGACGACGGCCTTGTGCGTGCGGCATAGCGGCCTGCGCCCGACGCAGCGCAGCGACCCGGCGAGCGCGCGAGCCGCGCAATGACGTCGCGCCCCGTTCAGCTCCGGCTCGAGCCGATCGACAATCAGCGGCTTGCGCGGCTGTGCGGCGCGCTCGATGCGAACCTGCGCCAGATCGAGTCTGCGCTCGACGTCTCGATCGCGCGCCGCGGCGCGTCGTTCACCGTGCGCGGTGACGCGCGTCAGGCCGCGCGCGCCGCGCAGGCACTCGAAAGCTTCTATGCGCGCGCCACCGAAGACCTTACGGTCGACGACGTGCAGCTCGGCCTCGCCGAGCTGATGCAGGGTGAGCCGGGGGCGGTGCGCGCGGAAGGCCCGCAACTGCTCACCCGGCGCGCCGACCTGCACGGGCGCACGCCGCACCAGGTGCAGTACCTCGAGAACATTCTCGCGCACGACGTGACCTTCGGCATCGGGCCAGCCGGCACCGGCAAGACCTTTCTTGCGGTGGCCTGCGCGGTCGACGCGCTGGAGCGTGACAGCGTGAAACGCATCGTGCTGGTGCGCCCGGCGGTCGAAGCGGGCGAGCGCCTCGGTTTCCTGCCGGGCGACCTGGCGCAGAAAGTCGACCCCTACCTGCGCCCGCTGTATGACGCGCTCTACGATCTGATGGGCTTCGACAAGACCGGCCGCCTGCTCGAGCGCGGCTCGATCGAGCTCGCGCCGCTCGCCTACATGCGCGGCCGCACGCTCAACCAGGCCTTCATCATCCTTGACGAGGCGCAGAACACGACGCCCGAGCAGATGAAGATGTTCCTCACGCGCATCGGCTTCGGCGCAAAGGCGGTGGTGACCGGGGACATCACCCAGATCGACCTGGCGCGCGGTCAGAAGAGCGGCCTGATCGAGGCGCGGCGCATTCTCGCCGGCGTGCGCGGCATCGCCTTCACCGAGTTCGGCGCCAAGGATGTCGTGCGCCACCCGCTGGTGGCCCGCATCATCGATGCCTACGAAAAGCACACGGACAAAGGCCCGGAGGGCTAAGCCGCAGGCGCGCATTCGCGTGCAGCGCGTCACGCGGGCGCGCGGCGTGCCGGGCGCGCAGCGGCTGCGCGCCTGGGCGCGCGCGGCCTGCCCGCCGAACGCCGACGTCACGCTGCGCATCGTCGGCGCGCACGAAGCGCTGTCGCTCAACCGGACCTATCGCGGCCGCGCCACTGCGACCAACGTCCTCTCGTTCCGCTACGCGCAGGGGCGCGCCGTGCACGGCGACCTCGTGCTGTGCCATGCGGTGGTGCAGCGCGAGGCGCGTGCGCAAGGCAAGACCACCGCGGCGCACTACGCGCATCTGGTGGTGCACGGCATTCTGCACCTGCGCGGCTTCGATCATGCGCGGCGCGCGGCCGCGGCCCGCATGGAGGCGGCCGAGCGGCGCATTCTGCGCGGCCTCGGCTACGCTGATCCCTACGTCCTGCCGGCAGAGGCGCCACCCGAGGCGCGGTAGAATGGGGCTCGCGTCCACGGGCGCGCCTCGCATGAACGACCCTTCGAATCCGAGTTTGCTGGAACGCCTCTCGGCGCTCCTGATGCGCGAGCCCGAGGACCGCGAACAGCTGATCCGGCTGCTGCGCTCGGCGCACGACCGCGACCTGCTCGACGCCGACGCCCTTTCGATCATCGAGGGCGCGCTGACGGTATCCGAGATGCAGGTGCGCGACATCATGATTCCGCGCGCGCAGATGGACGTCATCGACATCAACGAGCCGGTCGAAGCCTTCATTCCGCAGGTCATCTCGACGGCGCACTCGCGCTTTCCGGTCATCGACCAGAATCGCGACGACGTGATCGGGATCCTGCTGGCGAAGGACCTGCTGCGCTACTACGCAGGCGAGGAGGAGTTCAACGTGCGCGACATGCTGCGGCCGGCGGTCTTCGTCCCGGAATCCAAGCCGCTCAACGTGCTGCTGCGCGAATTTCGCGCGACGCGCAATCACATGGCGATCGTGGCCGATGAGTACGGCGGCGTCGCGGGACTGGTGACGATCGAGGACGTGCTCGAGCAGATCGTCGGCGAAATCGAGGACGAGTACGATTTCGACGAGGTCGCCGACAACATCATCGCCGAGCCCGGCGGCCGCTACCGGGTGAAGGCGCTGACCCAGATCGCCGACTTCAACGCCGCCTTCGGCACCCACTTTCCGGACGAGGAATTCGACACGGTGGGCGGCCTGGTGATCGCCGAGCTCGGGCGCGTGCCGAAGCGCGGCGACACGCTGACGGTGCAGGGCCTGCGCTTCCACGTGCGCAATGCCGACAGCCGGCGCGTACACATGCTCGTGGTCGAGAAGGTGAACTGACGTGGCGCGCCGCGCGGGGGTGCGCGGCGCAGCAGCGGCGCCATGTCGCTGACGAGCGCCCTGGCGGGCCTGCGCCTGGCCGAGCGCGCGGCGCTGCGCGCGGTGCTCGCCGCAGTCGCCGGCGCCACGGCCGTCGGCGGATTCGCGCCGCTCGAGCAGCCGCTCCTCGCGCTCGCCAGTTGCGTCGTGCTGCTGCACCTGTGGCAGGTCGCGCCCTCCCCGCGCGCGGCGTTCGGCGTCGGCTTCTGGTTCGGCCTGGGCCTGTTCGGCGCGGGGGTGTCCTGGGTCTTCGTCAGCCTGGCGCGCTTCGGCGGCATGCCGGCACCGCTCGCCGGACTCGCGACGCTCGGCCTGTGCGCCTATCTCGCGCTTTACCCGGCCTGCACCGGCTGGCTGCAGGCACGCGCGCCCGGCCCGCCCTGGGTGCGCGCCACGCTCGTCGCGCCGGCCGCGTGGGTCGTGCTGGAGTGGCTGCGCGGCTGGGTGCTGACCGGATTTCCCTGGCTCGCGATGGGCTACGCGGCCATCGACACGCCGCTTGCGGGCTATGCGCCGCTGGGCGGCGTGTACCTGCTGTCGCTCGCCACGCTGGCCTGCGCGGGCGCCCTGTGGTGCCTCCTCAGCGGACAGGGGCGCGCGCAGGCCGCCGTCGCGGTCGGCCTGATCGTCGCCGCCGGGGCGGCGCTGCAGACGGTGCGCTGGACCGCGCCGATCGGCGTCGCCACGCACGTCACCCTGCTGCAGGGCAACGTCGCGCAGGATCTGAAGTTCGACCCCGCGCGCTACGCCCGCACGCTGGAAACCTATGCCCAGCTCGCCGAACTGTCGCAGGCACGCCTCATCGTGATGCCGGAAACCGCGCTGCCGCGGTTTCTCGACCTGGTGGAGCCGGCCTACCTTGAGCGACTGGATGCCGTCGGGCGGCGCAACGGCGGCGATCTGCTGATCGGCGCGCCGCTGCGCGACGCCTCCGGGCGCTACACCAACAGCGTCGTCAGCCTGGGGACATCACGCCGCCAGGCCTATCACAAAGTGCACCTCGTGCCGTTCGGCGAATTCGTGCCGCCCGGTTTTGGCTGGGTGATGCGCTGGCTGTCGGTGCCGCTGTCCGATTTTTCATCCGGCGCGCGCGACCAGCCGCTGCTCGAGGTCGCCGGGCAGCGCGTCGCGGTGAATGTCTGCTACGAGGACGCGTTCGGTGCCGAGATCGCGCGCGCGCTGCCGGCCGCCACGCTGCTCGTCAACGTCTCGAACGTCGCCTGGTTCGGCGATTCGCTCGCCCCCGCGCAGCACCTGGAGATCGCGCGCATGCGCGCGCTCGAGACCGGGCGCATGGTGCTGACCGCGACCAACACCGGCATCACCGCGGCGATCGGGGCGAACGGCGCGCTGCTCGGCCGGCTGCCGCAGTTCGCCCAGGGCCGGCTGGAGATCGCGGCACTCGCTTTCGGCGGCGCCACACCCTTCGTGCGCCTGGGCAACAGCCTCGCGCTGGTGCTGGCCGCCGTGCTGCTCGCGGCCGCCGGGCTCATCGCGCGGCTGCAACGGGGCCGGTAGAGCCGGTAGAATCCGCGTCGTTCCGCCGTGCGCGCGCGTGACCGCTTCGCGCGGCTGCGTTTCGCGTTTCGCGTTTATGCCGACCTTCCAGCAAATCATTCTCCAGCTCGAGCAGTTCTGGGACCGCCAGGGCTGCGCGCTGCTGCAGCCCTACGACATGGAGGTCGGCGCGGGCACCTTTCACACGGCGACCTTTCTGCGCGCGATCGGCCCGGAGCCCTGGAACGCGGCCTACGTGCAGCCGTCGCGCCGCCCCAAGGATGGTCGCTACGGAGACAACCCCAACCGGCTGCAGCATTACTACCAGTATCAGGTGGCGCTCAAGCCCTCGCCCGCCAACATTCAGGATCTGTACCTCGCCTCGCTCGTTGCGCTCGGCATCGATCCGAAGATTCACGACGTCCGCTTCGTCGAGGACGACTGGGAATCGCCGACGCTCGGCGCCTGGGGGCTCGGCTGGGAAGTCTGGCTTGACGGCATGGAAGTCACTCAATTCACCTACTTCCAGGAAGTCGGCGGGCTGACCTGCAAGCCGGTACTCGGCGAGATCACCTACGGCCTCGAGCGCCTGGCGATGACCTTGCAGGCCAAGGAATCGGTGTTCGATCTGGTCTGGACGCCGGGCGTCAGCTACGGCGATGTCTACCACCAGAACGAGGTCGAGCAGTCGCGCTACAACTTCGAGCTGTCGAACAGCGAGATGCTGTTCCGCCACTTCGGCGAATACGAAGCGGAAGCCGGGCGGCTGATCGAGGCGCAGTGCGTGCTGCCGGCCTACGAGATGGTGATGAAGTGCTCACACGCCTTCAACCTGCTCGACGCCCGAGGCGCGATCTCGGTCACCGAGCGCGCTGCCTACATCGGCCGCGTGCGCGCGCTGGCACGGGCGGTGGCGCAGGCGTACTACGCGTCGCGCGAGCGGCTCGGCTTTCCGATGTGCGCGCAGCAGCCCCGGGCAGCGTAGATGGCGGACGCAACGCTGCTGGTCGAGTTGCTGACCGAGGAACTGCCGCCGAAATCCCTCGAACGGCTCTCGCTCGCCCTGCGCGACGAAATCGCGAACGGGCTGCTGCGCCACCAGCTTGCGAACGGTGACGCCGGCGCCGCGCGCGCATTCGCGACGCCGCGACGTCTCGCGATGTGCATGCCGGGCGTTGCCGCGCGCGCGCCGGACCGCATGACCGAGGTGCAGGGACCGTCGGTCAGCGCCCCCGCCAAGGCCGCCGAAGGCTTCGCCAAGAAGCACGGCCTCGCGCTCGCCGCCCTCGAGCAGCGCGAGACGCCGAAAGGCAACGTCTGGCTGGCGCGGGTGCAGATCAAGGGTGCCTCGCTGGATTCGGTGCTCGCAGAGGTGGTTTCGGACGCGGTGCGCAAGCTGCCGATCGCGAAGCTGATGCGCTGGGGCGACGGCGAGGCGCAGTTCGTCCGCCCGGTGCACGGGCTGGTGATGCTGCACGGCAGCCACGTCGTTCCCGGCACGGTCCTCGGGCTCGCGGCGGGTCGGATCACGCGCGGGCACCGCTTTCTCGGTGCATCCTCGATCGAACTCGCCGACGCGGAGGCATACGAGCGGCGCCTGCTCGAAGAGGGCCGCGTGATCGCCGATTTCGCTGCGCGCCGCAGCGAGATCGAGGGCATGCTGCAGGCCGAGGCCAAGCGCCAGGGCGCCGCGCTGGGCGAGACGCGCGCGCTGCTCGACGAGGTGACCTCGCTGGTCGAGCTGCCGACGGTGTACGTCGGACGTTTCGATGCCGCGTTCCTCGACGTGCCGCAGGAATGCCTCATCCTGACGATGCAGCAGAACCAGAAATACTTTCCGCTGTTTGACGCCGCCGGAAAGCTGCTGCCGAAATTCCTCATCGTCTCCAACATGCGCGTCGACGACGCGCGACATATCGTCGGCGGCAACGAGCGCGTCGTGCGGCCGCGGCTCGAGGACGCGCGGTTCTTCTACGAGCAGGACCGCAGGACGCGGCTCGAATCCCGCGTGCCGCAGCTCGCCCGGGTCGTGTACCACAACAAGCTCGGCAGTCAGCTGGAGCGCGTCGAGCGCATCCAGCTGCTCGCCGGCTCGATCGCGCGTGCGCTGGACGCCGACAGCGCGGCCGCGGAGCGCGCCGCGTGGCTCGCCAAGGCGGACCTGTTGACCGGCATGGTCGGCGAGTTTCCGGAGCTGCAGGGCGTGATGGGCCGCAGCTACGCGCTCAACGACGGCGAGGCGGTCGAGGTCGCCGATGCCATCGAAATGCACTACTGGCCGCGCTTCGCGGGCGATCGCCTGCCAGAGGACCGGGTCGCCTGCGCGGTGGCGCTGGCGGACAAGCTGGATGCGATGGCGGGGCTGTTCAGCATCGGCCAGCAACCGACGGGCGACAAGGACCCCTTCGGCCTGCGCCGCGCTGCGCTGGGGGTCATCCGCATCCTGGTGGAGCGGACGCTCCCGCTTTCGCTGTTCGACCTCGTGCGCGACGCGTTCGCGAGCGACGCGTTCAAGCGCAAGGCCGTGACGGAGATGCAGGCCTTCATCTTCGACCGTCTCGCCGGTTACCTGAAGGATCTGGGGTACACGACGCTGCAGGTCGATGCGGTGCTCAGCATGCGGCCCGCGCAGCTCAGCCTGGTGCCGAAGCAGCTGGAGGCCGTGCGATCGTTTCAGGACTTGCCGGAGGCCGAGAGTCTCGCTGCGGCGAACAAGCGCGTGTCGAACCTGCTCAGGCAGGCGCAAGCCAAGGGCGAATCCTTCGCCAACGCGAAGCTCGCCGAGCTGCCCGAGCCTGCGGAGCAGGCCCTGCATCGGGCGATTCAGTCGACCGCTGCGACGGCGAACCCGCTGTACGAGCGCGGTGACTATACGGGCTACCTGAAGGCGTTCGCGGTGCTCAAGGAGCCGGTCGATACGTTCTTCGACAAAGTGATGGTCATGGTCGAGGACGACAGGCTGCGCCGGGGTCGCCTCGCCCTGCTCGCGGATCTGCGCGAGGCGATGAACCGGATCGCCGACATCTCGAAGCTGGCGGCATGAAGCTCGTCATCCTGGATCGTGACGGCACGATCAATTTCGACAGCGACCAGTACGTCAAGTCGCCGGAGGAATGGCGGCCGATTCCCGGCAGTCTCGAGGCCATCGCCCGTCTGACGCAGGCGGGCTTCCGCCTGGTCGTCGCCACCAACCAGTCCGGCATCGCGCGCGGGCTGTTCGACGTCGCGACGCTGAACGCGATCCATGACGCCATGCATCGTGCCGTCGCGCAGGCCGGCGGACGGATCGAGGCGGTGTTCTTCTGCCCGCATGCCGCGGACTCGGATTGCGCCTGCCGCAAGCCGAAGCCCGGCATGCTGCTCGAGATCGGTCGGCGTTTCAACGTCGCGCTCGAGGACGTGCACATGGTCGGCGACGCGCTGCGTGACCTGCAGGCGGCGGCGGCCGCCGCGGCGCGACCGGTCCTGGTGCTGACCGGCAAGGGCCGTGCGACGCAGGAGGCGGGCGGCCTGCCGGCCGAGACGCGCGTGTTCTCGGACCTGGCGACCTTCGCGGCGCAGCTCGCGCCATGACGGCACTGCGCTCGGCGCTGTTCGCGCTCGCGCTCGTCGTCATCACCCCGCCCTACGCGCTCCTCGCGCTGTGCAGCTGGGTGCTGCCGCGTCTTGTGCGCTACCGGATCATCTCCGGCTGGTCGCACTGCGCGGTCTGGCTGGCGCGCTGGATCTGCGGCATCCGCTGGCAGGTGGAGGGCCTGGAGCATTTGCCGCGACGGCCTGCGGTCATTCTGGCCAAGCATCAGTCGGCCTGGGAAACGCTCGCCTTCCAGATCATCTTTCCGCCGCAGGTCTACCTGCTCAAGCGCGAGCTGCTGTGGATCCCGTTCTTCGGCTGGGGACTGGCGATGATGAGCCCGATCGCGATCGACCGGGCGCGCGGGCGCGCCGCCTTGCGCCAGCTCGCCGCACGCGGGGCGGAGCGACTCGCGCAGGGGTTCTGGATCGTCGTTTTCCCGGAAGGCACGCGCACCGCGCCGGGCCGGCGACGCAAGTACCAGCTCGGCGGCGCCTGGCTCGCGGCACGCACCCAGGCACCGGTCGTGCCGGTCGCGCATAACGCAGGCCTGCGCTGGCCGCGCAACGGCTTTCTCAAGCGCCCCGGCGTGATCACGGTGCGCATCGGACCCACGATCGACAGCACGGGGCGCACGCCCGAGGCGATCAACGCGCTGGCGGAAACATGGATCGAAGAACAGCAGCACGCGCTGTGCCCGAGCAGCTGAGCCTGTTCGGTCTGCGGCCGCCCGCGGGCGCCACGCAACGCACGGCGCAACTCGCCGGGCAGTGGATCGAATATCGCTTCGCGCGCAGGCGCCGCCGCACGATTGCGATCAGCATCGACGGCCGGGGTCTCGCGGTGAGCGCGCCGCTCA
>LJTQ01000086.1:0-435 GCA_001303445.1 Betaproteobacteria bacterium SG8_39
ACGCCCTTCAGGATGGTGTGCGGCGGCGGCACCACTGCGTGGAACGACAGGTAGTAATTCAACGCGACCGGGTCGAGCGCGGTGTCGACGCCGCCCGCGGCGAGCAGCGCCGGCAGGCTCGAAGCGAAACGCAGGCGGCCCGGTGATTCGGCGATGTACAGCGGCTTGATGCCGAGCCTGTCGCGCACCAGGATCACGCGCCCGCTGTCGCGCTCGTGCACCGCGAAGGCGAACATGCCCTGCAGGCGCTCGCAGCAGCCGGCGCCCCAGGCATGCCAGGCCTTGAGCACGACCTCGGTGTCGCCTTCGGAGAAGAAGCAGTAGCCGAGCGCTTCGAGCTCGCTGCGCAGCGCGCGGTAGTTGTAGATGCAGCCGTTGAACACCAGCGTCAGGCCGAGCGCCGGGTCGGTCATCGGCTGCTCGGCGCGCTCGCTG
>LJTQ01000086.1:452-13097 GCA_001303445.1 Betaproteobacteria bacterium SG8_39
AGCCGGCGGTGGCCGAAGCCGACGCGACCGCGGGCGATGAGACCCGCAGCGTCCGGTCCGCGCGCCTGCATGGCGTCGTTCATGGCCTCGAGGGCCGCTGTCGAAGCCGAATCACCGTTAAAGGTGATTTCTCCAGAAATTCCGCACATTAATCAGTAAGTTATGCATTTCATTCGATGTCGAAACTTTACACCACTAACGTTTTGATGTCAAATTGAATCCATGACTGAGTCCGAAGGAAGAGTTCTGGCCGCGATCCGGCGCATCGTACACGCCGTCGACAGCCATTCGAAGGAGCTGGGCCGTGCGCTCGGCATCACGCTGCCGCAGCTCGTCGTGCTGCGCGCGATCCGCACCCTGGGCGAAGTGACCACCGGGCGGCTCTCGGAGGCGGCGAGCCTCAGCCCGGCCACCGTCACCACGATTCTCGACAAGCTCGAGTCGCGCGGCCTGGTGGTGCGCTACCGTAACGAGGACGACCGCCGCGTCGTGCATTCACGCCTCACCGAGCGCGGCGCGCAGACGCTCGACGCCGCCCCCCCATTCCTGCACGAGCGCTTCGTGTCGCGTTTTGCGCAGCTCGATGCGGCGGGCCAGGCGGTGCTGATCGACGCGCTGGAAGACGTCGCAGACCTGATGGGCGCCGCCCCGGCGCCGCGTGGCGAGGACGCCCTGCCGCTCGAGGCCGAGATCGACCCGCTCTAAGCAGACTGAGCACCGTGGCGCGCGCTGCGCCCGGCCGGGTAGCTACTTGGCGGTCCAGCGCTCGGCGAGCACCGGCAGGTTGCGCACGTGGGTGATCAGCACAACCTCGTCGCCCGCCTTGAGACGGTCGCCGTCTTCCGGCAGGAGGAACTTTTCGTCGCGGTAGATGCAGATCACCCGTGTCTTGTCGGGCAGCTCGAGCGCGACGATCGGCCGCGCATCCGCCTCGCGCGCGACGAAGGAGAACACCCGCGCCTCGGCCTTGATCATTGCCGAGATCTCGAGCGGATTGAAACCCTCGAACATCTCCGCCAGGTGGCGCCCGACGGTACGCGCCGGAATGATCATGTCCTCGAGCCCGAGCTCGATGCAGATGTGCTCGAACTCCGGATCGTTGATCTTGGTCACCACCCGGCCAAAGCCGAGCGAGCGGCCGACCAGGCTCGAGATGATGTTCGCCTGGTCGCTGCCGGTGAGGCAGAACAGCACGTCGGTGTGCTCGGGGTCGGCCTCGCGCAGCACCGCGGGCTTGCTGCCATCGGCATGCAGGAAGCCGCAGTCGAGCTCCGTCGACAGCGCGTCGATCGCCTCCTTGTCCTTCTCGATGACGACCACCTCGTGGCCGCGCCCGAGCAGGAACCGCGCGGTCATCACGGAGAGGGCGCTTGCGCCGATGAAAACGGCTCGCATCAGGTCGATGCCCGTTTGCCGATCCAGGTTCGAGGATAGAGCAGAACCAGCAGCGCGACGAATTCCACCCGCCCGAGCAGCATGTCGGCGATCAGCACCAGCTTGAGCAGGGGATCGAGGTCGGGGGCGGCGACCCCGCTCGACAGGCCGACCGTGCCGACCGCGGAAACCACCTCGAACAGCGCCTCGAGCGGCGCCGTGCCGAGCGCGACGAACGGCAGCCAGGACAGGCCGACCGTCAGCAGGAACAGCAGCATCAGCAGCAGGGCGCGCGCCAGCTCTTCGGCGCTCACGATGCGCCCACCGAAGTGCACGTCGGCCACGGCATGCGGCGGCAATGCGGTGCGCCGGATCAGCAGTTGCAGCAGGCGCAGCAGCAGCAGCAGGCGCAGAAGCTTGATGCCTCCGCACCATGGGAACGAGCAGCACGAACATCGCCGAGGGCCCGAGCTCGGCGATCGACAGGGTCGAGTAGCCGGTCCCGCTCTGCGCCGAGAGCGCCAGCCAAGCGGCATGCGCCGCGCCCTCGCCCGCAGAGAGGCCGAGATCCGCGGGCAGGCACCACCACAGCGCGGCAGCGAACAGCGCGCTCGCCGCGAGCAGCGCGCGCAGCTCCGGGTCCTGGGCAAAGCGCCGCCAGCCGCCGACCCAGGCGCGGTGGTACAGCGGCAGCGAGACCGCGCCGAGCAGCGCGATCACCAGCAAGGCGCTGCGTGCGGCGCCGCTTTCGATGCCGGCCAGACTGTCACCATGGGTCGAGAAACCGCCGGTCGAAACCGCGGTGAGCACGTGCGCGATTGCCTCGAAGCCGCCGAGCCCGAGCGCGCCGACGACGCCGATTCCCGCCAGCGTGAGGAGGACGTACACCACCAGCACGCGGCGCGCGTGCACGCGCATCGTTGCTGCGAGGTTTTCGCCGGCGGTTTCGGGGTCGACCAGGCGGCGCGCTGCGACGTGGTTGCCGAGCAGCAACGCCACCGACAGCACCACGATGCCGAGGCCACCGATCCACTGCGCCCAGGCGCGCGCGAAGAGGAACACCCGCGGCTGGCGCTCGATCTCCGCGATCGTGGTGAGGCCCGTGGTGGTGACGCCCGAGACGGCTTCGAACAGCGCATCGATCCCGGCGAGGCCGCCGGCCGCGAGGGGATACGCGAGCGCGAGCGAGGCAAGCAGGTATCCGACCGCGATGGTGGCAAGCGCCTCGTTGACCTGGATCTGCGCGGGCACGGCGAGGCGGGCGAGCGGCGCACCGAGTACCAGGAGCAGCGCGCAGACCGCGCCGAAGCGCAGCGCGAAGGCGCTCTCGCCGTCGACCATCGCAAGCCCGAGCGGCAGCACCATCAGCCCGGCCAGCACCAGGGCGAGCTGGCCGACGTACTTGGCCACCACGCGGCCGCGCACCGCGTAGCCGAGAACCCCTATGCCGTCCGCCACCGATCCGCCGCTCGAAGAACCGGTTGCATTATGCCGGGCGCGAACCGAGCGTGCCGTCCGCGCAGCATTTAGGGCAGACTGCGCGCCATGCGCTTTCACTTTCCGGTCTTCGACCTGCCGCCCGAGGCCGAAGCCCTGCGCGCCGAGGTGCGCGCCTTCATCGCCGAGGAGATGGCCGCCGGACGCTGGAAGCGGGGCGGCGACTTTGCCTCGCATTACGACCCTGAATTCTCGCGCCGTCTCGGCACGCGCGGCTGGCTCGGCATGACCTGGCCTCGCCAGTACGGCGGTCACGCGCGCAGCACGCTCGAGCGGCTCGTCGTCACCGAGGAGCTGCTCGCGGCCAACGCGCCGGTGGCGGCGCACTGGATCGCCGACGGCAGAGCGGGCCGCTGCTGCTGCGCTTCGGCACCGAGGCGCAGCGCGAAACCTTTCTGCCGCGCATCGCGCGCGGCGAGATCTTCTTTTCGATCGGCATGAGCGAGCCGGATTCGGGCTCCGATCTCGCCTCGGTACGCACGCGCGCGACCCAGGCCGAGGGCGGCTGGAAGATCAACGGGCAGAAAGTCTGGACCACCTTCGCCCACCGCAACGACTTCGCAATCGTGCTTGCGCGCACCGGCGAGGCCGGCGCATCGCGTCACGACGGGCTGTCGCAGTTCATCGTCGACCTGAAGGCGGCGGACGTGAAGGTGCGCCCGATCGTCAACATGGCGGGGCAGCAGGAATTCAACGAGGTGATCTTCCAGGACACGTTCGTGCCGGAGGACCGCCTGGTCGGCGCGGCCGGTAACGGCTGGCACCAGGTGACGAGCGAGCTTGCCTTCGAGCGCAGCGGCCCGGAGCGTTACCTGAGCTGCATCCGCCTGGTCGAGGCGGCGCTCGCCGGCGCCGGCCCTTCACCCGCACCGCGCCTGCGTGCGGCGCTCGGCCGCATGAGCGCGAAGCTGGTGGGGCTGCGCGCGATGTCGATCGCCGTCGCCGCGCTGCTGCAAAAGGGCGAGATGCCGAACCTGGAAGCCTCGCTCATCAAGGACCTCGGCAACGCCTTCGAGCGCGACCAGATTGCGATCTTCCGCACGCTGCAGCCGGAGCTCAGCGCACCGGGCGCGGAGTACCTCACGGCGCTGGCCGAGACGACCCTGTATTCGCCGTCGTGGACGCTGCGCGGTGGCACGCGCGAGATCCTGCGTGGCATCGTTGCGCGCGGGCTGGGGATCCGCTGATGAGCGCGACGCCACAGGACAGGCTTTCACCCGCGCTGGCGATCGATCCGATGGTGGCCGATGCCGCCGCGCGCGCCTTCGACGACCTCGCCGCCAGGTGGTTCGCGGGCGAGCCGAGCGCCGAGAAGCGCAACGCACTGCTACAGGCCGTCATCGAGCTCGGCTTCGCCGATGCCCTGCCGGCCGCCGACGCGCGCGAGGCCTGGCTCGACGCCGCGGCCATCCTGCGCGCGCAGGCGCGCGCCGCGGCACCGGTCGACATGGCGCGGCTGCTGGTGACCGGCGACCGCGCCGCGAGCATCGCCTACGATCCGGGCCGCTACGCCTGCCCGAGCGCGGCACCCGCGATGGCCGACGACAAGGCGGCCGCGCTTGCGCTCGGTCGCTGCCTGCAGATCACGGGCGCGATGGACGCGGCGCTCGAGCTGTCAGTGCAGTACGTGCAGGACCGCAAGCAGTTCGGCCGGCCGCTGGCCAAGTTCCAGGCCATCCAGCACAGCCTGGCAATCGCCGCCGAGGAGATCGCCGTCTGCACCGTACTCAGCGACCTCGCCCTCGCCTGCGCGGCGCGCGAGGGCATTGCCGGCGCGCGCATGCCAGCGTTGCTCGACGCGGCGGCGGTGGTCGCCGACCGCGCGGTCGACGTGGTCTACGACGTCTGTCACCAGGTGCACGGCGCCATCGGCTTTACGCGCGAGTACGCGCTGCACCGGTACAGCCTGGATCTCCTGCGCTGGCGCGACGAGCTGCAGCTGCTGCGCGGCGGCGAGCTGCGGGCGGCCGAGCGGCTCGGCGATCGTGCGCTCGCCGCGGGCGGCGTGTGGCGCGCGGTGACCACGCTGATGAAACCGGAGAACACCGCATGAGCGATTTCGTGCTGTTCGAGCGCGACGGCGATGTCGTCACGCTCACCCTGAACCGTCCCGAGGAACGCAACGCGCTGTCGACCCAGGCGCAATGGGACGAAATCGTCGCCTGCTGCGAGCGGGTGCGCAGCGACCCGACGGTCAAGGTCGTCATCCTCACCGGCGCCGGCAGCGCGTTCTCGGCCGGCGGCAACGTCAAGGACATGCGCGACAAGAAGGGCATCGCCGGCGGCACCCCCTTCGAGATCTCGCAAGGCTACCTCGGCGGCATCCAGAAGATCCCGCTCGCGCTGCACGCGCTCGAGGTACCGACCATCGCCGCGGTCAACGGCCCGGCGATCGGCGCGGGCTGCGACCTCGCCTGCATGTGCGACATCCGCATCGCCTCGGAGAAGGCGCGCTTCGCCGAGAGCTTCGTCAAGCTCGGCATCGTGCCGGGCGACGGCGGCGCCTGGCTGCTGCAGCGCGCGATCGGCTACCAGCGCGCGGCCGAGCTTTCCTTCACCGGCGACACCATCGACGCGCAGGCCGCGCTCGACATCGGCCTGGTCGCGCAGGTCGTCGCGCACGACGCGCTGATGGACGCCGCGCGTGCGCTCGCCGCGCGCATCGCCGTCAACCCGGCGCCGGCGCTGCGCATGGCCAAGCGCCTGCTGCGCCAGGCGCAAACCGCGCGGCTGGACGAAACGCTGCAGCTCTCGGCCGCGCTGCAGGCGCTCGCCCACCATACGCCGGAGCACGACGCCGCGGTGGCCGCGTTCTTCGCGCAGCGCAAGTAGCGCAGTGAATGTCGCCGAACTCATCGTCGAGTCGCTGCGCGTGCTCGGCGACCAGCGCCCGGGCGAGCGGCCGCTGGTGGTCGGCGCGAAGATCGACCCGGCGCAGTACGCCGCGCAGTTCTGAGGGACGGCCCCGCCTAGCCGAAAGCGAAGCTGACGATGCGCTCCTCGGTCATTTCGTGGACCGCGTAGCGCGGGCCCTCGCGGCCGAAGCCGCTGTCTTTCGAGCCGCCGTACGGCATCAGGTCGACGCGTGAGCTCGAGGTCTCGTTGATATGCACGCCGCCGACCTCGAGGCGGCGCGCGGCGGCGAAGGCGTCGTCCAGCCGGTTGGTGAAAATGCCGCAGGCGAGTCCATAGGGCGTGGCATTGACGCGCGCGATCGCCTCGTCCAGCGACGCGAACGGCACGATGCACAGAATCGGGCCGAACACCTCGCGGCAGCCGACCTTCATCGAATCGTTGATCGAGGCGAGCAGCGTCGGCGGCACGACCGCACCCTTGCGCGGCCCGCCCGCGAGGCGCTTGGCGCCCTGCGCCACCGCTTCCTCGATCCAGGCCTCGACGCGCACCGCCTCCTGCTCGCTGATGAGCGGCCCGACCACCATGTCCGGCTGGGTCGGGTCGCCGTAGGGCAGCGCCTTCACCATCTCGGCGAGACGCGACTGCAGCTCGCCGGCGATCGCTTCGTGCACGAGCAGCAGCTGGATCGAGGTACAGACCTGCCCCGCCTTGCGATAGCTCGCGTTGATGACCTTGGGCAGCGCCTTGTCCAGGTTCGCGTCGTCGCACAGGATGGTGCAGGCGATCGAGCCGAGCTCCATTTGCGTGCGCCGCAGGCCGGCGGCCTGCTGGATCTTGCGCCCGACCTCGGTGCTGCCGGTAAACGCGAAGAAGCGCACGCGCTGATCGTCGAGCAGGCGTTCCGCGACGTCCGCACTGCCGTAGAGCAGCGAGAGAAAGCCGCGCGGCATGCCCGCCTCGAGCAGCACCTCGACCAGGATGCAGGCGGTCAGCGGCGTGTGCGACGCCGGCTTCAGAATCACGGCGTTGCCGGCGGCGAAGGCCGGCGCGATCTTGTGCGCGACCGTGTTGAGCGGCGAGTTGAACGGCGTGATCGCCACCACCACACCGAGCGGCACGCGCAGCGTGAAACCGACGCGGCCGGCCTGCTGCGGTGCGCCGGCGAGCGGAATGACGTCACCCGCGAGGCGGCGCGCCTCCTCGGCCGAGAGCTTCAGAGTCTGGACGCAGCGGCGTACCTCGCCGCCCGCGTCCGAGGCGGTAAATCCGGCTTCCATCTGCATGGTGCGCACCAGGTCCGCGCTGCGCGCTTCGAGCAGGACGGCGGCGCGCTCGAGAATCGCGCCGCGCTCGAACGGGCCGGGCGCGCCGCCCCGGAAGGCCTGATGCGCAGCGGCCACGGCTTGCGTCACCTGATCTGCGTCGGCGGTCGTCACCTGCGCGCCGGGCTGCAGACGGTACTTGTCGTTGACGGCGCGCACCGGGCCCTTGCCCGCCACCCACGCGCCGTCGACCAGGATGCGGTAGGCGCCGCCCGGCTCGGTGATGCCGGCGGCAGTGTCATTCGGATTCGTCATCGCGTGCTCCTTGCGTTCAAGGTCATCATCACAGCCACAGGATCTGCTTGCGGTAGTCCAGGTCGGTGAGCAGGCGTTGCGCAGGCCCTTCGTGGAATACGGCGCCGCGCTCGAGCGCGAACACGCGATCCGCCAGCGCGAGCACCAGGTCCAGGTTGTGCTCGACGATCACGATCGAGACGTGCCGGCGCAGCGCGTCGAAGACCTTGAACAATTCCTGCACCACCGTCGGCGCGAGACCCTCGAAGGGCTCGTCGAGCAGCAGCAGCCTGACGTTGCCCGACAGTGCACGCGCGACCGCCGCCATCTGCTGCTCGCCCCCCGAGAGATAGTCGGCGGCAACGTGCAGCCGCTCTTTGAGGCGCGGAAAATATTCGAAGATCCTGTCTTCGCTCCAGACGATGCCGTTCGCCCCGTCGGTGGCGCGCGCCAAGCGCCCGAGTGCGAGGTTTTCCGCCACGGTCATCCCGGCGAACAGCCCGCGCCCCTGCGGCACATAGCCGATGCCCATGCGCGCGATGTCCGGCGCCGCCAGGCCGGCGATGTCGCGCCCCGCGTACTCGATCGTTCCCGAGGCCGGCGGCACGAGACCCGTGAGCGTCTTGAGCAGGGTCGACTTGCCCGCGCCGTTGCGCCCGAGCAGCGCCACGATCTCGCCCTCGCGCACGTCGAGCGACGCATCGGTGAGGATATGGCTCTTGCCGTAGAACGCGTTGACGCGCTCGAAGCGCAGCAGCGGTGCGCGCGCGCCCGCTTCGCTCGCGACGCGGGCGCTGACCGGCGGCGTCCCGCTGCCCGTGTAGACCGCCTGGACGCGCGGGTCTTCGCGCACTTCGTCGGGCGTGCCGGCCATCAGCACTTCGCCCTGGTTCATCACGGTGACGTGCTGCGAGAAACCGAGCACGCGATCGATGTCGTGCTCGACGATCAGCACCGGGATGCCGGCGACCAGTGACTTGATCAGGTTCGACACGCGCTCGCGCTCGGCCGCCGCCAGGCCGGCCAACGGTTCGTCGAGCAACAGCACCTGAGGCTTCGAGCCCAGCGCGATGCCCATGTCCAGAAGCCGCTGCCCGCCGTAGGAGAGCTCGCCGCCCTCGATCGCCTCGATGCCTTCCAGGCCGAGAAATTTGATGAGTTCCGCGGTCTCCGCGTGGATCTCGGGATAGCTGTCGATGTCGCGCCAGGCGTTGAACCGCGCCGGATGCCGCGCCTGCAGGGACAGCCGCAGGTTCTCGTAGATCGACAGCCCCTTGAACAGGTTGGTGATCTGGAACGACCGGGCGA
Source organism: Betaproteobacteria bacterium SG8_39 (assembly GCA_001303445.1). Lineage (GTDB taxonomy): Bacteria > Pseudomonadota > Gammaproteobacteria > Burkholderiales > SG8-39 > SG8-39. The sequence goes on from LJTQ01000086.1 coordinate 9,044, forward strand.
TGCCCTGCTGGCAGATCCGGTACGGCGGCAGGCTCTCGATTTCCTCACCCTCGAGGCGAATGCGGCCCGCGTCAGGCGCGAACAGACCCGACACCAGATTGAACACGGTGGTCTTGCCGGCGCCGTTGGGACCGATCAGCGCATGGATCTCGCCCGCGTCGATCGCGAGCTGCGCGTTCGCGACCGCCCGGATGCCACCGAAGTTCTTGGAGACCGAGTCGACCTCGAGCACCCTGCCCTGTCGCGCGTTGGCGCGCAGGAACGAAGGCAGCGGCACGCCTTCGCGAATCGTGCGCGCGCTCATGGCCGCGGCCTCTTCGGGCGGCGGCCACCAGCGCCGCTTGAGCTTCGCCCAGATGCCGACCAGCCCGCTCGGCGAGAAGATCACGAAACCGACGAAGACCAGCCCGAACCACAGCAGCCAGTTGCCGGTCCAGACCGAAAACAGCTCGCGAAACAGGATGTAGAAGAGCACCCCGAGGGCCGGGCCCAGGATGTGGTGCATCCCGCCGATCACCACCATCGCCAGCAGCTCACCGGACAGCTCCACCGACACGGCCTCGGCCGAGACGAGATAGTTGAGGAAGCCCAGCAACGCGCCACCCAGCCCGGTCACGACCGCTGAGAGCACGAACACCCCGAGCCGGTAGCGGTCGACGTTGTATCCCTGGAAGGTGGCGCGCTGCTGGTTCTCGCGGATCGCGACGAGCACGTGACCGAAGGGCGAACGCGTCACACGCAACAGGATGTACAGCACGCCGAGCGCGACCAGCGCGAGGAATCCGTAGTAGACCTCCGAATCGTCCAAATCAATCGGCCCGAAGCCGCCCCGCTGCAGGCCGCCGAGCCCGTCCTCGCCACCGGTCAGCGCGGTCCAGCGGAACGCGATGGTGTAGGTGAGCGCCACGAATGCCAGCGTGAGCAGAGCGAAGTACACGCCGCGTCGGCGCAGAATGAGGAGGCCCACGAGGGTGGACAGCGCGGCGACGAAGGCCATGGAGAACAGGAGCGGCAGCACGATCTGTCCGTCGAACCACTGCCGCTGCGCGATCGCGGCGGCGTAGGCACCGATGCCGAACCAGGCGCTGTGGCCGAAGGAATGCAGCCCCGTGAATCCCACCAGCATGTTCAGGCCGAGCGCGGCAATGGCGAAGCACACGACCTGCGACGCCGTGTTCGTGCCCTGACCGAGCAAGTGCATCGCGATCGGCAGCAAAATGAGCGCCATCACCCCGACCACGAGCGACCGATGCTTCGCCTGCGTCCAACCGTTGCTCATTCGAACTTCTCGATGCGCTCGCCGAGAAGCCCGCGCGGGCGGAGCAGCAGCACCAGGAACATCAGCACGAACATCGACGCTTCGCCCGCGGCCGGCAGGAAATGAATCGTGATCCCGCGCACGACGCCCACGAGTAGCGCCGCGAGCACCACGCCCCAGAAGCTGCCCAGGCCACCGATGACGACCACCACAAAGGCGACGGCGATGATCTCCGCCCCCATCGCGGGATGCACCAGCGCGATCGGCGCAAACAGCGCGCCGCCGAGCGCCGCCATGCCGACGCCCAGCATGACGATCACGGTCATGTAGGGCTGCAGGCGGATGCCGAGCGCAGCCACCATGTCCGGCCGCTGGATGCCGGCGCGCACGACGCGCCCGAACGAGGTCTTGTTGAGCAGCAGCCAGATGCCGACGAGCACCAGCGCCGCCACGGCGAGCAGCAGCAGCCGGTAGCGCGAGAAGAGGAAATCCCCCAGTACGACGCTCCCCTTCAGGGCGGAGGGCATCGACGCCGGCAGCGGCGAGGCGCCCCAGATGATGCGGATCAGCTGTTCGGTCACCAGGGCGAGTCCGAAGGTGACGAGCAGCGAAAGGATCGGGTCGGCCGTGTAGAAGCGACGCAGGATGAAGCGCTCGAACAGGATGCCGAGCAGCGCCACCGCAATCGGCGAAATCACGACGCCTGCGCCGAAGCCCAGGTGCTTCGCGACCGCGATCGACAGGTAGGCGCCGAGCGCGTAGAACGCGCCGTGCGCGAGATTGACCACGCCGCCGACGCTGAAGATCAGCGACAGGCCGAGCGCGATCAGCAGGTAGTAGCCCCCGAGCACGAGGCCGTTCACCACCTGCTCGAGGAGGAACAGAAGCTGCATGTTCAGTCGCGGCAGGAGCGGGCGCGCGACAGCGGGCCCGCTACAGGCCCCGCCGCGCAGTCAGCCGATGCGGGCGCGTCACGCGCAGTCGACACGCGACGCGCCCGCATCCGCAAGCCCTACTTGAACGTGCAGGGATTCTCCGCCTTGGTCGGAGCGAGGAGCTCCAGCGGCTGGTCCGCAGCGGGAATCGCCGCGCTGAACTGCAGAAAGTCCCAGGCCTCCTTATACGTTCCCGGCTTCCTGACCGTGAAGGTGTAGGCCTCCTGCATCATCTGATGGTCCCAGCTGCGGAAATAGCCCATGCGCGGCTTGAGCAGGTCGAACTTCGCCTCGGACTCGAAGTAGGCGATCAGCTTGCTGGTGTCCGTCGACTTCGTCGCGGTCATCGCCTGCGCCATGACTTTCAGAGAGACGTACTCGATCCAGGCGTGGTTCTCCGGCGTCTTGCCGTACTTCTTGCGGAACGCGGCGACGAAAGCCTTCGTGCCCGGGGTGTCTATTTCATGGTGCCAGACCGTCGGCCAGATACCGCCGAGATTGCCGGCGCCCGCCGCCCACGCGTCCGCGGTGTTGAGGTTGAAGCCGGCCACCGGATACGGCAGACCGAACTCGGCGTACTGCTTGACGAAGTTGGTGACCTGGTTGCCGCCGAGGTTGGTGGCGATAAGGTCGGGCTTCGCCTGCCGGATCTTGAGCAGATACGGGCTGAAGTCGGTCGCGCTGGTGGCGATCAGCTCGTCGCCGATGACGGTGCCGCCGTTGGCGGTGACGAACTTCTTCGCCGCCTTGGCGAGGTCGTGGCCGAACAGGTAATCCGAGGTCAGCGCATAGATGCGCTTGCCTTTGATCAACCCCTCGCGCAGCAGTCCCTGGCCTTCGGCGTTCACCATCACAGTCACCGGGATGTCGACGTGGAACGTATAACGGTTGCAATTCGCGCCACGCAGGGCATCGGAACGCGGGCCGATACTCATGAACAAGCGCTGGTTGCGCTCGGCCACCTGCATGATCGTCTTTGCCGAGGCCGAATTGATCTCACCCATCAGCACGTCGACCTTGTCGCGCTCGTACATGCGCTGCGCCTTGGTCGCGGCGGTCGCGGGGTTGACCGAATCCTCGGAAATGAGATCGATCTGGCGTCCGTTGATGCCGCCCGAGGCGTTGATCTCCTCCGCGGCCATCTTGATGCCGAGTTGGGCCCAGCCGCCGAGCGCGCCGAGAAAGCCGGTCAACGGCGTGAGGTGTCCGATCTTGATCGGGCCCGCCTGGCTGCGCACGATCGCCGGAAATCCCAGGGCGAGCGCGCCCGCCATCCCGGCACCCGCCTTCAATACCCGCCGGCGGCCCGCAATCGCCCGCGTCGAACTGACGTCCTTGTTGTCTTTGCTCATTGTTGCCCTCCTCCTGTCGATCGGCCGAGGCGGCCGGATTGGCTGCGAATCCGAGCATCGAGAAATAATTTCATATGGCCGGAATCGAGTTCACAGTATTGAATAATCACCCGCACGGCGCAAGACGGGCCCTCAGGCGGCCGGAACCGTCTGCGACAGCGAAGGTCGCGCCGCAACCCGAGCCTGCCAGGCGGCGAGCGCGGGGCGCTGCGCGCGCCAGTCGAACTCGGCGAAACGAAAGTCGAGCCAGCCGAGCGCGCAGGCCAGCGTGACGTGGCCGATGTCGAACGCACTGCCCCAGCCGGCCGCCTCGCGCTCCGCAGCGTCGAGCGCATGGTCGATCTTCGCCTGCTGGCCGTCGAGCCAGTCGGCCCAGCGCAGCGCCTCGGGCCGCAGCAGCAGCTCGTAACGCCGCAGGATTCCGGCATCCATGATTCCGTCGCCCAGCGACTGGCGCCTGAGCGCGCTCCAGCGCGCCGCGCCCGACGCAGGAAACAGCCGGCCGCCTC
>LJTQ01000087.1 GCA_001303445.1 Betaproteobacteria bacterium SG8_39
GGTCGATCTCGTAATTCGAGTGCACGCCCTGCAGGACTGCGGCGACGCGCTCGAGCCCCATGCCGGTGTCGACCGACGGTTTCGGCAGCGGGTGCATCACGCCGGATTCGTCGCGGTTGAACTGCATGAACACCAGGTTCCAGATCTCGATGTAGCGGTCACCGTCGGCATCCGGCGAGCCCGGCGGCCCGCCCTCGACGCCGGGACCGTGGTCATAGAAGATCTCGCTGCAGGGCCCGCAGGGCCCGGTGTCGGCCATCTGCCAGAAATTGTCGGACTGGAAAGGCTGCCCGCCCGGCTTGTCGCCGATGCGGATGCAGCGCTCGGCCGGCACGCCGATGGTCTTGGTCCACAGGTCGAACGCTTCGTCGTCGCTGTGGTAGACGGTGGTCCAGAGCCGCTCGGCCGGCAGCCCGTACACCTGGGTGAGCAGCTCCCAGGCGTAGCGGATCGCGTCGGCCTTGAAGTAGTCGCCAAAGCTGAAGTTGCCCAGCATCTCGAAGAAGGTGTGGTGGCGCGCGGTGTAGCCGACGTTCTCCAGATCGTTGTGCTTGCCGCCCGCGCGCACGCAGCGCTGCGAGGTCGTCGCGCGCGTATAGGCACGCTTCTCCTTGCCAAGGAACACTTCCTTGAACTGCACCATCCCCGAATTGGTGAACAGCAGCGTCGGATCGTTCGCCGGGACCAGCGGGCTCGAGGCGACGATAGTGTGACCCTTGGAACGAAAAAACTCGAGGAAACTCGAGCGAATGTCGGCGGATTTCATAAGCCCCGCATTCTAATCGACGCGGGGCTGCGGGACGCCCCCTAGCGCTCGTGCGGGAAGGGGTCGTCCTCGGCCGTGTCGTCCGCCTGCGCACCGAGCGCGGCGCGGATCGTCTCGAAGGAAAAGCCGCGGCCCTGGAGGAAGCGCACGCGCCGCGCGCGTTCCTCCCGTGTCTGGGCCGGCGCGGGGTACCTGCGGCGCACGATGGCGATGGCGCGCGCCCGCTCGTCCTCGGTGGACAGGCGCTCGATGATCTCCGGGGCGACGCCCTTCGCCTTCAGATCCTGACGGATGCGCGCCGCGCCGTACTTGCGCGCCAGTACGCGCGCACGCTCTTCCGCATAGCGCGCATCGGACAGCAGGCGCTTCTCGACGAGGGCATCGAGCAGCGCCTCCAAGGCTTCGGCGGAATCGGCGTGGGGCTCGAGCTTGCGCGCGAGCTCGGCCCGCGTATGCTCGCGCCGCGCCAGGAAGCCGAGCGCCCGGCGCTTGAGCGCGGCGGGCGAGTCGGGTGCCGCGGGCGCGCGGCTATCCGCGCTTGCGCGCGGCACGCGGCGCGGCGTCCTCGGTCTGTTCCGCGGCTTCTTCGTTCGCCGCCGCGGCGACCGGCAGCGGCAATGCGACACCCGCCTTTTCGCGGATCTTCATCTCGATCTCGCGCGCGAGCTCCGGGTTCTCGCGCAGGAACTCGCGCGAGTTGTCCTTGCCCTGACCGAGGCGGTCGTTCTTGTAGCCGTACCAGGCGCCGGTCTTTTCCAGAATGCCGTGATGCACGCCGAGCTCGAGGAGCTCGCCATGGCGTGAGATGCCCTCACCGTAGAGGATGTCGAACTCGGCCTGGCGGAACGGCGGCGCCACCTTGTTCTTCACGATCTTGACGCGCGTCTCCGAACCGATCACTTCGTCGGCTTTCTTGATCGAGCCGATGCGCCGGATGTCCATGCGCACCGAGGCGTAGAACTTGAGCGCATTGCCGCCCGTGGTCGTCTCCGGGCTGCCGAACATCACGCCGATCTTCATGCGGATCTGGTTGATGAAAATGACCAGCGTGTTGGTGCGCTTGATGTTGGCGGTAAGCTTTCTGAGCGCCTGGCTCATCAGCCGCGCCTGCAGGCCCATCTGCGGCTCGCCCATCTCGCCCTCGATCTCGGCCTTCGGCGTCAGCGCCGCGACCGAGTCGACCACGATCACGTCGACCGCGCCCGAGCGCACCAGCATGTCGGCGATCTCGAGCGCCTGCTCGCCGGTGTCGGGCTGCGAGATCAGCAGCTCGTCGATATTGACGCCCAGCTTGCCCGCGTACTGCGGGTCGAGCGCATTCTCCGCGTCGATGAAGGCCGCCGTGCCGCCCATCTTCTGCATCTCGGCGACCACCTGCAGGGTGAGCGTGGTCTTGCCCGAGGATTCCGGGCCGTAGATCTCGACCACCCTGCCGCGCGGCAAGCCACCGACGCCGAGCGCGAGATCCAGGCCGAGCGAGCCGGTTGAGACCACCTGCACGTCCTTGATGGCCTCGGAGTCCATCCGCATGATGGAGCCCTTGCCGAACTGCTTTTCGATCTGGGAGAGAGCCGCCGCGAGCGCCTTGGCTTTGTTGTCGTCCATGGTGTACCTCTTATCGGTGCGTCGGCATCTACGGCAGGCCGCAGGTCTGACAATGTCCGCGGCTGGGCCGACACCGGATACTGTATAAACGTCCATGTATTGTAGCGGTTGACCGGGGCCTGTCAACGGTGCCGGTTGTAAAATTCGCTTTCTGAATCCAAACAATCTGTTGGGAGCGAAGCGATGGCAAAGGTCGCATTTCTCGGGCTGGGCGTGATGGGCTACCCCATGGCGGGGCACCTGGCGAAAAAGGGCGGGCACGACGTCACCGTGTACAACCGGACAGCGGCCAAGGCCGGCGACTGGGCCAAGGCCTACGGCGGCAAGAGCGCCCCCACCCCCGCCGCAGCGGTCAAAGACTGCGATTTCGTCATGATGTGCGTCGGCAACGATGACGACGTGCGCTCGGTGGTCTTCGGCGACACCGGCGCGCTCGCCGGCATGAAGAAGGGCGCCATCCTGGTCGACCACACCACCGCCTCGGCGATCGTGGCGCGCGAGGTGCACGCCAAGGCGAAGGACAAGGGCATCGGCTTCGTCGACGCGCCCGTGTCCGGGGGCCAGGCCGGCGCCGAAAACGGCCAGCTCGGCATCATGTGCGGCGGCGAGGCGGCCGTGTTCGACAAGGTCAAGCCGGTGCTCGACGTCTACGCCAAGAGCTGCGCGCTGATCGGCGCGCCGGGCGCCGGTCAACTCACCAAGATGGTCAACCAGATCGTCATCGGCGGGCTGCTGCAGGGACTGGCCGAGGGCCTCAACTTCGGCCAGCGCGCCGGGCTCGACATGGAGAAAGTGATCTCGGTGATCTCCAAGGGCGCGGCGCAGTCCTGGCAGATGGAGAATCGCTGGAAGCCGATGACCGAGGGCACGTTCGACGGCTTTGGCTTCGCGGTCGACTGGATGCGCAAGGACCTCGGCATCTGCCTGGCGGAGGCAAAGCAAAACGGCGCGCGCCTGCCGGTGACTGCGCTGGTTGATCAGTTTTACGCCCAGGTGCAGGCGCGCGGCGGCAAGCGCTGGGATACCTGCAGCCTGATGCAGCTGCTGATCAAGGACTGAGTCCGGCGCCAGGGCCTGCCATGGGCTGGAAGGCCAAGACCCTTGCCGGCGTTGCGCTCGCCGCGGTCGCAGCGGCCGTGCTCGTGCCCATGGTGCCGGGCCACTATCTCGCTTCGGACGACGCAGTCAAGCGCGCGGTGCGTGCGCTCTACACCGAGACCGCTGAATTGCGACGCGCCATCGGCAGGGAGATGCTGGCCGTCAGGCGCGTCGAGCCCGAGGTCAGCGAGCGGCGGCATCCGACCTACGGCGCTTATCAGGTGCGCATCAACGAGAGCGGCACCATCGTTGCGCGCAGCCTGAAGTACGACGTGGTGCTGGTCTTTCGGCCGCTGCCCGGCGGCGAAAAGGAAGTGCCGTGGCGCTGCCGCGTATCGCCAGCGGCGTACGTCATCGACGGCTGCGAGCCCGGCGGCGAAGACTGAGCCGGCGGCGCCGCCTTCGGCCGTTCGCGCCCGACCTGCGGCCGTCAGTTCGCGTAGCGCAACACGACCGACAGGTTGTTCGCCGGCATCTCGACCACCTCGGCAAGGTGGAATCCGTGCAGCGCAGCCTCGCGCACCACGTCGTCGAGATCGCGCACGCCCCAGCGTGGATCCTGCCGCCGCAAGGCCTCGTCGAACGCCGCATTCGACGCTGCGGTGTGCACGCCGCCGCGCATGAACGGGCCGTAGAGCACCAGTGGCCCGCCCGGCGGCAGCAGCGCTTCGCAGCCGTAGAGCAGCCCGAGGCAGGCTTCCCAGGGCGCGATGTGGATCATGTTGGCGCAGAACACGGCATCGACTTTGTCGAGGGCGTACGCCCAGCGCGCACGCGCCACGTCGAGCACCCGCGGTGCGAGGACGTTGGCCGGCCTTTCGTGCGCGATCCACGCCCGGATCGAGTCGAGCGCCGCCCGATCCGGGTCGCTCGGCTGCCAGGTCAGGTTCGGCAGCGCGCGCGCGAAGAACACCACATGCTCGCCCGAGCCGCTGGCGATTTCGAGCACCCGCCCGGCGGCCGGCAGCTCGCGCCGCAACACCTCGAGGATCGCGCCGCGATTGCGCTGTACAGCGGGAGACGACAGCCGGTTCATCGCATGCGGTGAAGCTTCGAGATCATCAACGGGCCGAACAGCGCCCCCAGGCCGAGCGTAGACCAGGCAACGCCCCAGGCGAACGCGTCGGCGGACGATTTCCCGCCGCCTGCAAGGTCGAGCGCCCAGCCGAACACCACCGGGCTCACCACGCCGGCACCGAAGCCGACCACCGAGCGCACCGCGTAGGCCACGCCCAGGCTGTGCGGCGGCACGCTCTCCGCCAGCACCAGCGAATGGGTCGATGAATCGGCGATCGCCGAAAAGTTATACAGGCAGGCGAGCGCAACCAGCAGCAGCGCGGGCAGCCACATCAGCCAACCGATGGAAAACGACAGCGCGAGGCTGAGCGACGACCACAGCAGGATGGTGCGCGTGCGTCCCCAGCGATCCGCCATCGTGCCGCCGACGATGCTGCCGCCGATATTGGCGACATAGGTCAACGCGCCGAACGACAGTGCCGCGGCAGCAGCGACCTTTGCCGAATCACCGCCGGCGGCGAATGCTGCGGTGAGGAACGCCGGCAGCCAGGCCCACAGTCCGAGCAGCTCCCAGTTATGCGCGGTATAGCCCCAGATCGACAGCATGCCCTTGCGGTTCTTCAGCACCGCCGGCAGCGAGGCGAGCAGCGACTCGCCCGCGGGGCGCGGATGCACCTGGTTCGGCGTCGCGCGCGTGACGAACAGCGACAGCGCCCAGGCGGCGAGCGGCATCAGCGCAATCGCAGCGAGCGCCTCGCGCCAGCCGGCGAAGGTCAGCACCAGTCCGGCGATACCCAGCGCCGCGGCATAGCCCGCGCTCGAGGCCGCGATGAAAAATCCCATCGCCCGTCCGCGCCGCTCGTAGCGGACACTGTCGTTGATCAGCGCGAGCACCGGGGTGTAGGTCCCGCCCTGGCACAGGCCGGTGAGCGCGTGCAGCCACAGGGCCGAGGACAGGCCATCGGCGAACGCGACGAAGATGAACGGGCTTACCCAGGCCGCGACGCCGGTCGCGAGCCAGGCGCGCTTGGCGCCGTAGCGATCGGCGATAAAGCCGACGATGAACAGCGAGCTCAGGTAGCCAAGGTGGAACGCTGCCTGGATGAGTCCCGCATCGCGTGCCGCAAGGCCCCAGGCCTCGCGCATCAGCGGCAGTACCGCCGAGTAGGCGACGAACCAGCTCGCGGCGAGCGCGCGGCTGGCACAGACACCGGCAAGCCAGGCGCCCGAGCCCGGCGCCGGGCCGGCAGCAGGGCTCAAACGGGCGCCTCGAGCCTGACGGGAATGCGCCGGCGCCCGAAGGGTTTGTCGAATTTCGCGTAGCGCCCGGCGAGGCGCGACCCGCAGTGCGCGCAGGCGCCCTGCGCGTCGAGCTGGTAGGCACGAATGTCATACCAGTCGCGCTGGATTACGCACGTGCCGCAGGACGGACAGTAGGTCGAGCCGCCCGCCTCGTCATGCACGTTGCCGGTGTAGACATAGTGCAGGCCCGCGGCGAGCGCCCGCTTGCGCGCGCGCGCGAGTGTCTCGGGCGGAGTCGCCGGGACGTCGGTCATCTTCCAGTCCGGGTGGAAGGCGCTGAAGTGCAGCGGCACGTCCGGACCGAGGTGCTGCAGAATCCATCCGCACTCGGACTCGATCTCGGCGTCCGAGTCGTTCTTGCCCGGGATGAGCAGCGTCGTGATCTCGGTCCAGACAGACGTCTCCTTCACCAGATATTCAAGCGTATCGAGCACCGGCTGCAGGTGCGCACCGGTGAGCGTGTGATAGAAATCCTCGGTGAACGCCTTGAGGTCGACGTTCGCCGCGTCGATGCGCGAGAAGAATTCGCGCCGCGGCTCGGCATGGATGTAGCCCGCGGTCACCGCCACCGTCTGGATGCCCCTGGCGTGGCAGGCGTCGGCCGTGTCGATCGCGTACTCGGCGAAGATCACCGGATCGTTGTAGGTGAAGGCGACTGATTTGCAGCCCAGCCGCTCGGCGGCAGCGGCGATCGCCTCCGGCGTCGCCGCATCCATCAGCGTGTCCATCTCGCGCGACTTCGAGATGTCCCAGTTCTGGCAGAACTTGCAGGCCAGGTTGCAGCCCGCCGTGCCGAAGGACAGCACGCTCGAGCCCGGGTAGAACTGGTTGAGCGGCTTCTTCTCGATCGGGTCGACGCAGAATCCCGAGGAGCGGCCGTAGGTGGTGAGCCGCATCTGCCCGCCTTCCATGCGGCGCACGAAGCACAGGCCGCGCTGGCCCTCGTGCAGGCGGCAGTCGCGCGGGCACAGGTCGCATTGCACGCGCCCGTCTTCCAGCACATGCCACCAGCGACCGAGATAGTCGGATTCGGGGACCATGTCAGTGGCTCGCAAGATCGGCTTCGCGCCATTTCACGACGCGGTAGCGCAGGACCCGGCAGCGCGCGAGGCGCGTGTCGGCCGGCAACCCCGCCTTGGCAACGAGCTCGGCGATGAAGCGCCGCTTGTCCGGGATCGAGTCCCAGACCTGCGGCAGGAAGGTCGCGCGCCGGTCGTTCAACTGCAGGATGAGACCGTCCTCCCCGGCGCTGATCGCCTCGAACAGCTCGGCCTCGTCGGCGAAGTGAATCGGCTTCGGCGTCGACAGCAGCGAGACCTCGAGTCGCGTGTCGCGCCACTCGGCGGGCGTCAGCGACGTGAAGCGCGCGCATTGGCCACCACGTCCTCGCCGAGCGCGCGCCGCGCCTCGAGGCTGCCGATGCAGCCGCGCAGCCTGCCCCCCTGCATCAGCGTCACGAAGGTCGCCCCGCTCTGGCGCAGCCAGAGCGGCATGTCAACGCGCGGCGCCTCCGGGCGCTCGCCGAAGCGGTGCGCAAGCGCCGCACGCGCCAGCGCGAGCAGGGTCCGTCCCGCCTCTTGCGGCGCCACCGCCGCGCCCTCGTAGAGCGCGAACGCCGAATAGCCGACGACGTGATCCCGCCCGCCGGCGGTATCGCCCGAATTGCAGGCCGCCAGGCGCTGCACGGTCATGCCGCGCACGCGCGCCACGCCCAGCAGGCCGTTCAGCGGCGTCGCCCCGCAGGCCTGCTCGTGATGGATGTCGCTGGCGAGCGCCTCGATCCGCGTCAGTGTCTCGGCATCGATGCGCAGCGCGTCGCGGTAGGCATGGTAGTGCGACATGTCGGTGCTCACGACGATGAGCGTCTCGGGCCCACCCCACAGCCGCTCGATCACCTCGCTCACTTCACGCGCGCTCGCATCGCCCACCGCGAGCGGCACCAGCGCGAAGTCACCCAGCACGCGCTGCAGGAACGGCAGCTGGACCTCGAGCGAATGCTCGAGCGCGTGCGCAGGACCGCTCACCACGACCTGTGGCAGCTCGGCGAGCGCGGCGCCTGCCCCCGGATCGACCGCGATCCGGCCGAGCGGGGTCTCGAACGCTTCGGCATCGGGCAGCGCAAGGCCGCGCACCGGCACGCGGTGCACCGGCCCGAGCAGCACCACCCGCTTGACGATGCCGCGTGCAGGCATCAGCGCGTCGTAGGCGTACGCCGCCACCGGTCCGGAGTAGATGTAGCCGGCATGCGGCACGATCACCGCCTTGGGAAAGCCAAGGCGCGGCGCGAGCACCTCGACGTCGTCCAGCATCTCGCCGACCCGGGACGACAGGACGCGCGGATCGGCCGGGTAGAAGGCGCCGGCAACGGCAGCGGGACGCAACGGAGTCATGGCTCTCAAGCGGGGTCGAGTCATCGATCGAATACCCCCCCGCTTGGATCGTTTCTAGTCCTGCGCCTGCGCCTCGTCAAGCACCTCGATCAAACCTTGTAGCGAGCGGACGACCGACTGTCGGCGCACCTCGGCGCGATCGCCCGCAAAGCGGCAAGTCTCGCTGCGCGGCGGCCGATCGCGCACCGCCCAGGCAAAGCAGACCATGCCAACGGGTTTTTCCGCGCTCCCGCCGCTCGGTCCGGCGACCCCGGTGACCGCGATCGCGACCGATGCGCGGCTCGCCGTCAGCGCCCCGACCGCCATCTCGCGCGCGGTCTCCTCGCTCACGGCGCCGAAGCGCGTCAGCGTGTCATCTCGCACGCCGAGCGATTCCTGCTTCGCGGCGTTCGAGTAGGTCACGTAGCCGCGCTCGAACCAGTCCGAGCTGCCGGCAATCGCGGTCACCGCCTCCGCGATCCAGCCCCCGGTGCAGGATTCCGCGGTGACGAGCAGCCGTCCGGCCGCCTTGAGCCGCGCGCCGACGCGCAGGGCGAGGGGCGTCAGGGGATCGGCGGTCATGCGAGGGGTCAGAACAGGACGCGCTGGAAGACAGCGAGCACGAGCAGTGTATAGCCCGCAGCGAGCAGATCGTCGAACATCACGCCGAAGCCGCCCTTGAAGCGCGTTTCCAGCTGCCGGATTGGCGCCGGCTTGGCGATGTCGAAGGCACGGAACAGGACGAACGCCGCGAGCTGCCAGGACCCGTCATCCGGCACGATCGACAGCACGAGCAGGAAAGCGACGACCTCGTCCCAAACCATGGCGCCGTGATCGGCCACGCCCAGATGCCGGCCCGTGACGGCGCAGGCCCACACTCCGATCGCGAACAGCAGCCCAAGGATCGCGCCGATCGCGAGCGGCCCGACGCCCGCGCCGAGCAGCCACCACAGCGGCAGCGCGAGCAGAGTGCCGAAGGTGCCCGGTGCGCGCGGCAGCGTGCCGACACCGAAACCCAGCGCGATGAAGTGAGCGGGATGGGCAACCGCAAACGCCGGACCGGGATGCGACGCCATCAGTCCAGATCCGCGAAGTGGTCGTAGCCCGCGGGCGGCGCGATCTGCCCCCCTTGCGCATCGAGCAAAACGAGCCGCATGGGCGCCGCCTGAATCGCACCCACGCGGCTGAGCGAGATGTCGAGCGCCCCGGCGAGCGCGGTGATCGCCGCACGCGCCTCCTGTCCGGCGGTGAAGATCAACTCGTAATCGTCGCCGCCGGCGAGCACGCAGCGCATGTCGAGCGCGGCGTCGCCGGTACGCACGCCGGGCAGCTGCGCGTAATGCACCAGGGCGCCGACGCCCGAGCGCTCGAGCACGTGACCCAGATCGGCAGCGAAGCCGTCCGACACGTCAATCGCGGCGCTGGCAATGCCGCGCAGGCGTTCGCCGAGCACGATGCGCGGCTCGGGCATCTCGAGGCGCGCTCGCAGCGGCGCCGCCACCTGGGGCGCGAGCCGCAGCTGTCCCTGCCGCTCGGCGAGCCCGGCCGCGGCCTGGCCGAGCACGCCAGACACCCAGATGTCGTCGCCCGGCCGCGCGCCGCCGCGCGTCAGCGCATGCTCCGCCGGCACTTCGCCGAGAACGGTGACCGAAATCGCCAGCGGACCGCGTGTCGTGTCGCCCCCCACCAGGTCGACATCGAAGCGCTGTGCCAGCGCAAACAGGCCCGCGCTGAATGCGCTCAGCCAGCCTTCGTCCGCCACGGGCAAGGCGATCGCTAACGTCGCCCAGCGCGGCGTCGCGCCCATCGCGGCCAGATCGGACAGGTTCACCGCGAGGGCCTTGTGGCCCAGCGCGCCCGGCGCTGTCCCCTCCGGGAAATGGCGACCGGCCAGCAGCATGTCGGTCGACACGGCGAGCGCCATGCCCGGTTCGACGCGCAGCAGCGCTGCATCGTCGCCCACGCCGAGCAGCGTGCGAGCGCCGCGCCGCGCGGGCCGATCGAAGAACCGCCGGATCAGTTCGAATTCGCTCGCCATCGTGTCCGGCGGCGCCCGGCGCGGGGCCTGCCCTCAGGCCGACTTGCGCAGCCGCGCAAATTCGCCCGGGCGCACGGCCTGCGCAACGCGTTCGAGCACGCCATTGACGAAGCGATGCCCCTGCGCGCCGCCAAAGTCCTTGCCGAGGTCGATCGCCTCGTTGAGCACCACCTTGACCGGCGTCTCGGGCCGCTCGGCAAGCTCGAGCGTACCGATGCGCAGGATCGCACGCTCGACCGGCGAAAGCTCGCTCAGGCGGCGCTCGATCAGGTGCGGCTCGATCAGCGCATCAAGGGTCGCCGCCCGCTCGATGCTGCCGCGCACCAGCGCCTCGACCAGCGCCGCGTCGGCGCGCTCAAAGCCTTCGAGACCACGCGCCTGCTCGAGCGCCTCGGCCGCGTCACCGCCGCCAAGCTGCCAGGCATACAGCGCCTGCAGCGCGATTTCGCGCGCGCGTCGCCGAGGATTCTTCACAGAACCTGCCCCGCGAGATCACTGCGCAGCCGCGCCATCTCCACCGCCACGCGCACCGCCTCGGCGCCCTTGTCGAGCCGCGCTTCGGCCTGCGCCTCGTTCTCCGCAGTCAGGATGGCGTTCGCCACCGGAAGTCCGCTTTGCAGCGCAACGTCCATCACGCCGCGTGCGGATTCGTTCGCCACGACCTCGAAATGATAGGTCTCGCCGCGAATCACCACACCCACCGCGACCAGCGCGTCGAAGCGCCCGCTCTGCGCCAGCCACTTCAGCGCCAGCGGGATTTCGAGCGCACCCGGCACGCCTGCCTGCACCACATCGCTGCTCTTCACGCCGAGCCGCTCGAGCTGGTCCGCAACGCCCTCGAGGAGCTGCGTCACAATCGGCTCGTTGTAGCGGCTGGCGACGATGCCGATGCGCAGCCCGGCGCCGTCGAGACGCCCGCGGCGCTGACCCGAGACCGGCTGGCCTGTACGCTGTGGGCGTTGGCCCATCGCCTAGCGACCAGCCGATGCGGAATGCGCGGCGTAGCGCACGACTTCGAGCCCGAAGCCCGCCATGCTCGGCATCTTGCGTGGCGCCGCCATGAGCACCATGCGGCCGACGCCGAGGTCGCGCAGGATCTGCGCGCCGATACCGTAGCTGCGCAGGTCCGCGGTGCGCGCTTCGGCCGCGTCGCGCGCGGCGCGCGCGGGACCGACGAGGCGCGCTTCCAGCATCGCATCGGTCTGCGCGCAGTTCAGCATCACCATCACGCCGTTGCCGTGTGCGGCGATCGCCTGCAGCGCCTCGTGCACACCCCAGCTGTGCGTGCCGGCGCCGGTCTCGAGCAGATCGAGCGTCGACAGCGGTTCGTGCACGCGCACCAGCGTGTCGTCGTCCGGCCGCGGCCTGCCCCGAACCAGCGCGATATGCGTCCCGCCCGACGGCGTATCGCGGTACGCAACCATGCGGAATCGGCCGCTTGCGGTCTCGATGTCGCGCTCGGTCACCCGCGTCACGATCGATTCGTTCGCACCGCGGTACTCGATCAGGTCGGCGATGGTGCCGATCTTGAGGCCGTGCTGGCCGGCAAAATCGATCAAGTCCGGCAGCCGCGCCATGGTGCCGTCGTCGTTCATGATCTCGCACAGCACCGCCGCCGGCGTGAGGCCGGCCAGTCGCGCAAGGTCGCAGCAGGCTTCGGTATGGCCGGCACGCATCAGCACGCCGCCCGCCTCCGCGATGAGCGGAAAAACGTGACCGGGCTGCACGATGTCGTCCGCGCGCGCCTGCGGTGAGGCCGCCACCTTGACCGTCAGCGCACGATCGTGCGCCGAGATGCCGGTGGAGATGCCCTCCGCAGCTTCGATCGAGGCAGTGAAATTGGTGCCGTGGCGCGAGCGGTTGCGCGCCACCATCGGCGCCAGTCCGAGGCGCTGCGCGTGCTCAGCGGTAATCGGCATGCAGATCAGCCCGCGACCGTGCTTGGCCAGAAAGTTGACCTTCTCCGCTGTCACGAAATCGGCGGCAAAGACCAGATCGCCCTCGTTTTCGCGATCCTCGTCGTCGACCAGCACGACGATGTTGCCCGCGCGGATCTCGGCGATGATCTCTGCGATCGGGCTGACGGTCGTGGAATCGCGGCGCATGAAGGGATTATAGCGACGCGACGCTGAGCCGAACGAAAACGGGGCGCCATGCGCCCCGTCGCGGTCTTCGTGTCGCGGGCCGGGTTACTCGGCTGCGCCCTCGCCTTCGTCGAGCGGGCTCGCCTGCTGGCTGCCGGTCGCCCCGCGGGCGCCGATGCGCTCCCGGATACGCGCCGACTTGCCGGTGCGCCCGCGCAGGTAATACAGCTTCGCGCGGCGTACCTCGCCACGACGCTTGACCTGGATGCCCGCGATCAGCGGCGAGTGCGTCTGGAAGGTCCGCTCGACGCCCTCGCCGGAGGACATCTTGCGAACCGTGAACGAGGAATTGAGACCTCGATTGCGCTTCGCGATCACCACGCCCTCGAAGGCCTGCGTGCGCTTGCGGTTGCCCTCGACCACGGTCACGTTGACCACCACCGTGTCACCCGCCGAGAAATCCGGCACCTTCTTGCCGAGCCGCTTGATTTCTTCCTGCTCGAGTTGCTGGATCAGATTCATTGCTTCGCTCCGTCTTGATGCTCGCGCTGGAACTCTTCCAGCAGCGCGCGTTCCTCTTCGCTCATTCCGTTCAACCGCCTCGCTGCAAGCAGCTCGGGCCGCCGCAGCCAGGTCCGCCCCAGCGCCTGCTTCAAACGCCAGCGCCGGATGTTCTCGTGGTGCCCCGAAAGCAGCACCTCAGGCACCCGCTCACCGCCGACCACTTCGGGCCGCGTGTACTGCGGGCAATCGAGCAAACCGTCGACAAACGATTCCTCGGCCGCCGAATCCGCATCCCCGAGCGCGCCCGGCAGCTGGCGCACCACCGCGTCGATCAGCGCCATCGCCGGGATCTCGCCGCCCGAGAGCACGAAATCGCCGATCGACAGCTCTTCGTCCACCCGCTGCCCGAGCAGCCGCTCGTCGACACCTTCGTAGCGACCGCACAGCAGCGTCACCGCCTCCCGCCCGGCCAGCTCGACCACCTTCGCGTGGTCCAGCCGACGTCCCTGCGGCGAAAGGTAAATCACCTTCCCCACCGTCCCGCTCGCGGCGCGCTGCGCCGCCGCCGCCGCGTCGAGCGCCCGCGCCAGCGGCTCGGCCATCAGCACCATGCCGGGCCCGCCGCCGTACGGCCGGTCGTCCACCGTGCGGTAGGCGTCGGTCGCAAAATCGCGCGGGTTCCACAACGCCAGCGCCCACAACCCCTGTCCCAGCGCGCGGCTGCTGATCCCGCTGTCGGCGACCGCGGTGAACACCTCCGGAAACAGGCTCACCACGTCGAAGCGAATCACAAGCCGCGTCCCGGTCCCGGACTCACCAGTCCGCGCCCCACTGCACCTCGATCCGACCGCGCTCGAGGTCTACCGCATGCACCACCGACGGCACCCAGGGCAGCAAGCGCCCGGCACCGCCGTCGGGCGCCTCGAGCTCCATCACGTCATGCGCCCCGTTCGAGAACAGCGCCTTCACGCGACCGAGCACCACGCCCGACTCGTTCACCACCTCCAGGCCGACCAGGTCGGCCCAGTAATACCGCCCCTGCTCGAGGGGCGGAAGCCGGCTGCGCGGCAGTTCCACCGGCGCCCCGTTCAAGGCCTGCGCCTGGCCGCGGTCATCGACGCCCTGCAGCTTCGCGAGCAGCGCGCCCGAATGCGACTTCGCCTCCTCGACCGCCCGCTCCACGCCAGCGACCCACCACTGTGTCTGCCTGCCCAGGTCCTCCGGGTCGTCCACCACCACCCGGATCCAGCCGCGCACGCCGTAGGCGCCCGCGACGCGCCCCATCAACACTCGCGTTTCAGGCGGCCTTCTTGCCAAACTGCTTGACGAGGCGCGACACGGTCGGCGAGAGCTGCGCGCCCTGCGCCTTCCAATGATCGACACGCTCGATGTTCACCCGCAACGACTCGCGCCCTTCCGGGGCCTTCGGGTCGTAAAAGCCGAGCCGCTCGATGAATCGGCCGTCGCGCGAGCGCCGCGAATCCGCGACGACCACGTGGTAAAAGGGCCGCTTGTTGGCGCCACCGCGCGCCAGTCGAATCACCACCATTTGGGAAATCCCGCCTTGCTGCGAAAAGGCGCGGATTATACGGGAAAAATCAGGGCGTTGGAAAGCCCCAAGGCGCGCCCGTCAACGCAGGCCGGGCAGCGTGCCGCGCAGGCCCCGCATCATGCGCGCGAGGCCCCCGCCTTTCATCATCTTCATCATTTTCTGCATCTGCTCGAACTGCTTGAGCAGGCGATTGACTTCCTGCACCGGGACCCCCGCCCCGGTGGCGATGCGTCGCTTGCGCGAGGCCTTGATCAACTCGGGCCGGCTGCGCTCGGCTGGCGTCATTGAGTTGATGATGCCCTCGATGCGGCGAATCTGGCGGTCGTCGTTCAGCTGCCCCGGTCCGATCTGACCGGCAAGCTGCGCCGGCAGCTTGTCCATCATCGCGGCGAGCCCGCCCATCTTGCGCATCTGCTGGATCTGGGCCTTGAAGTCCTCGAGATCGAAGCCCTTGCCCTTCTTGAGCTTTTCGGCGACGCGCTGCGCCTCCTCGAGGTCGACCTGCTTGTGGGCTTCCTCGACCAGGCTGACGATGTCGCCCATGCCGAGAATGCGCGAGGCCATGCGCTCCGGGTGAAACGGCTCGAGGCCGGCCAGCTTCTCCCCAGTGCCGACGAACTTGATCGGCTTGCCGGTGACGTGGCGCACGGAGAGCGCGGCGCCGCCGCGCGCGTCGCCGTCGAGCTTGGTGAGCACCACGCCGGTGAGCGGCAGGGCGTCGCCGAAGGCCTTCGCCACGTTCACTGCGTCCTGGCCCTGCATGGCGTCGACCACGAACAGGGTTTCGACCGGATTGAGCAGGGCGTGCAGCTCGCTCACCTCGCGCATCATCGCTTCGTCGATCGCCAGCCGCCCCGCGGTATCGACGATCAGCACGTCGAAGTAGCGTGTCTTCGCGTGCTCCAGCGCGCGCCGCGCGATCGACGCCGGCGCTTCGTCCGAATCACTCGGCAGAAATTCGGCGCCGACCTGCGCGGCGACGGTTTTCAACTGCTCGATTGCCGCCGGGCGGTAGACGTCGCAGGACACGACGAGCACCCGCTTGCGCTGCTCGATCAGCCAGCGCGCAAGCTTGCCGGTGGTGGTCGTCTTGCCGGAGCCCTGCAGGCCGGCCATGAGGAACACCGCCGGCGGTTGCGTCGCGAGGTCGAGCTCGACGTTGGCCTCGCCCATCAGGCGCGTGAGCTCGCGATGCACGACGCCGACCAGCGCCTGCCCGGGCGTCAGGCTGCCGATCACCTCGGCACCGAGCGCCTTTTCGCGCACCGCAGCGATGAAATCCTTGACCACGGGCAGCGCGCAGTCCGCCTCGAGCAGCGCAATGCGCACCTCGCGCAGGGCGTCCTGCACGTTGCTTTCGGTCAGACGCGCCTCGCCGCGAATCGTCTTGACGATACGCGACAGGCGTCCAGTCAGCGTGTCGAACATGCGGGGCCTGTGGCACCGCGGCGCGCCGCGGCGCGGTGATAAACTGAATCGATGCCCGATATTTTAATGTACGGCGCTGCAGCCGCTGCGTACGCCGGGCTCGCACTGCATTTCTGGAATACGCGCTGGCGCGCGCATCGTCAGCCGGCGGCGGGCCCGCAGACCTGGGAGCGCGCCGCCATCCTGCTGCCGCTCGCGCTGCACGGCTGGACGCTGGTCAACGCGCTGCTGCTCTCCAGTCCGCTGCGCTTCGGCTTCGCCCAGGCCCTGTCGATCATGCTCTGGCTGGGCGTGCTGGTGTACTGGGTCGAGAACCTGCTCTACCGCCTGGAGGGCGTGGAGCCGCTGGTGCTCGGCGCGGCAGCGCTCGCCGCACCGCTGCCGGCCCTCTTCCCCGGCCTCGCCCTGAGCGACACGCGCGTCCACTCGCTCGAGTTCCGCCTGCATTTGGTGCTGGCGATGATCGCCTACAGCCTGTTCGTGATCGCCGTGCTGCACGCGACGCTGATGGCACTGGTCGAGCGACGCCTGCATCACGTGCCCCACGGCATCGCTTCTCAGGAGGGGGTGGGGCCGCTCGAAGGGCCGCTGTCGCGCCTGCCGCCGCTGCTCACGCTCGAGCGGCTGCTGTTCCGCATCATCGCGCTCGCCTTCGCATTCCTCACCCTGACGCTGATCACGGGTGCGCTGTTCTCCGAGACCGTGTTCGGGCGCGCGCTGCGCTTCGACCACAAGACGCTGTTCGCCTTCCTGTCCTGGGTCGCATTCGGCGCGCTGCTCGTCGGACGCCATTTTTACGGCTGGCGCGGCCGCACGGCGCTGCGCTGGACCCTGGGCGGCTTCGTGCTGCTGCTGTTTGCCTACGTCGGCAGCCGTTTCGTGCTCGAAGTGGTCCTCGGGCGCGGCTGAAAGGCAGCCCATGGACTGGCTGGACGACTACGAGCTCACGGTCGAATTGATCGGCCTGATCGTGCTGCTGGTGATGTCGGGTTTCTTCTCCATCTCGGAGACCAGCATGATGGCGCTCAACCGCTACCGACTGCGCCACCTGGTGAGCGAAGGCCACGGCGGGGCGAAGCGCGCCGCGGCACTCCTGCGACGCACCGATCGCCTGCTCGGCGCCATTCTGATCGGCAACAATTTCGTCAACATCGCTGCGGCGACGCTCGCCAGCCTGATCGCGATCGACCTGCTCGGTCACGGCAAACTGGCCTACGCCGCCAGCACCGTGGCCACGACGTTCGTTCTGGTGGTATTCGCCGAGATCGTGCCGAAGGTAATCGGCGCCACCTACCCGGAGCGCATTGCCCTGCCGTTGGCCTACCTGCTCGGCCCGCTGCAGCGGCTGCTCGCGCCGGTGGTCTGGTTCGTCAACCTGTTCGCGCGGCCGCTGCTCCACCTCGGCGGCGTGCGCCCGAGCGCGGAACACGAGGTGCCGCGCCTGTCCCCGGCGGAGATCCGCACGCTGGTGCTCGAGTCGTCGCATTTCATGCCCAAAAAACACGTTTCGATCCTGCTCAACCTGTTCGATCTGGGCTCGATCACCGTGCAGGACATCATGGCCCCGCGCGCCAAGATCGAGTCGATCCGGCTCGACGACGAGATGCAGACCCTCACGCGCCAGCTCGCAACCAGCTACCACATGCGGCTGCCGGTCTACCGTTCGAGCATGGGCGAGGTGGCGGGTGTGCTGCATCTACGCAAGGTGCTCGGCCTGCTGAATGCGGGCGGGCTCGACCGCGCCGCCCTCGAGCAGATGCTGAGCGAGCCCTATTTCGTGCCCGCCTCGACCCCGGTGCTCGCGCAGCTGCAGTACTTCCAGGAGAACCGCGAGCGCCTCGCGTTGGTGGTCGACGAGTACGGCGAGGTGCTCGGCCTGGTGACGCTGGAGGACATCATCGAGGAGATCATCGGCAAGTTCACGACCTCGCTGCCCACCATCGCGACCTCGCTGTCCTGGGACGCGCAGGGCAGCGTGCTGGCCGACGGCGGCATGGCGGTGCGGGAGCTGAACCGCGCGCTCGGCCTGATGCTGCCCACCGACGGCCCCAAGACGCTCAATGGCCTGGTGCTCGAGCAGCTGCAGGACATCCCGGAAGCCAATGTTTCGTTCAAGATCGACGGGGTACCGATGGAGATCGTTGCCGTCCAGGGACGGGCGGTGAAGACGGTGCGCCTTTTCCGCCCCTCCCCCGCTGCCGAGCATCTGCAAACCGCGGCCTCAAAAACCGGGAAAAACTCACAGACTCAGTCTGTTAGAGCCGAAACCTGAGGCTTTACAAAAGAGATCCTGCGAGGCATCATCGAGGACGGTCTCGAGGTGTCATTACACCGGAGGAGCAGTATGGCGACGGCGGCGGCAGCGAAACCCAAAGAGTTCGTCTTCAACTGGGAAGGCAAGGACCGCAGCGGCAAGACGCTGCGCGGCGAGATTCGCGCGCCTGGCCAGAACGTGGTGCAGGCCACGCTGCGCCGCCAGGGCATCCTGGTGCAGAAGATCCGCAAGCAGCGCCTGCGCGGTGGCGGCAAAGTCACCGACAAGGACATCACGCTGTTCACTCGCCAGATGGCGACCATGATGAAGGCCGGCGTGCCGCTGCTGCAGTCGTTCGACATCGTCGGCAAGGGCGCATCCAACCCGGCCGTCACCAAGCTCCTGCTCGACGTCAAGACCGAGGTGGAAACCGGCGCCTCGCTGGCGGCGGCGTTCCGCAAGTACCCGCTCCATTTCGACGCGCTGTTCTGCAACCTGGTCGCGGCCGGCGAGCAGGCCGGTATTCTCGAGACCCTGCTCGACCGCCTGGCGTCGTACAAGGAAAAGATCCTCGCCATCAAGTCGAAGATCAAGGCCGCGCTGTTCTACCCCATCGCCATTATCGTCGTGGCGTTCATCATCACCGCAGTGATCATGATTTTCGTGATCCCCGCCTTCAAGCAGGTCTTCGAAAGCTTCGGCGCCGACCTGCCCGGACCGACCGTTCTGGTGATGACGATATCGGACTATTTCGTCGAATACTGGTACATCATCTTCGGCGTTCTCGGCGGCGGGATCTACGGCTTCATGGAGGCCTGGAAACGCTCGGTCGCCGTGCAGATCTTCATGGACCGGCTCGCACTGCGCGTCCCGGTATTCGGCGAACTCATCCGCAAGTCGACGATTGCGCGCTGGACGCGCACGCTGTCGACGATGTTCGCGGCGGGCGTGCCCCTGGTCGAGGCGCTGGACTCGGTCGGTGGCGCCTCGGGAAACCACGTCTACATGACGGCCACCAAGCAGATCCAGAACGAGGTCTCCACCGGAACCTCGCTCACCGTGGCGATGCAGAATTCGAACGTGTTCCCCTCGATGGTGCTGCAGATGTGCTCCATCGGCGAGGAGACCGGCGCGCTCGACTCGATGCTGTCCAAGGTCGCCGACTTCTACGAGCAGGAGGTCGACGACGCGGTCGAGGCACTCTCGTCGCTGATGGAGCCGATGATCATGGTCGTGCTCGGCACGCTGATCGGTGGCATGGTCATCGCCATGTACCTGCCGATCTTCAAGCTGGGTCAGGCGATCTGATCGCGCCGCCGCTCCGTCGCGCGGCATGACCGCGCTCGGCTGGGTCGCCCAGCCCGCTGTATTCCCGTGGATCGCGCTCGTGCTCGGGCTGTGCATCGGCTCGTTCCTCAACGTCGTCATTCACCGCCTACCGAAGATGCTCGATCGGGAGTGGCGCACGCAGTGCGCCGAACTCGAGGGCCGCGAGCCGCCTGCGGCCGAGCGCTACAACCTGGTCGTGCCGCGTTCGCGCTGTCCGAGCTGCGCACGTCCGATCAGCGCGCTGGAGAATGTCCCGCTCATCAGCTGGGCGGCGTTGCGCGGCAAATGCGCCGGCTGCGGGACCCGCATCAGCCTGCGCTATCCGCTGGTCGAGCTGACTGCGGGATTGTTCGCCGGCTACGCGGCCTGGCGCTTCGGCTTCACGCCGGCCGCCTTTGGCGCCATGCTGCTGGTCTGGACGCTGCTCGCAGCCGGTGTGATCGATCTCGACACGCAGCTGCTGCCCGACGACCTGACGCTGCCGCTGCTGTGGGCGGGTCTGCTGTTCAACCTGTTCGGCACCTTCGTCACCCTGAAAAGCGCGGTCGTCGGCGCAATGGTGGGCTACCTCGCGCTGTGGCTCATCTACTGGACGTTCAAGCTGACCACCGGCAAGGAAGGCATGGGCTACGGCGACTTCAAGCTGCTCGCCGCGCTCGGCGCCTGGCTCGGCTGGCAGGCACTGCCGCTCATCATCCTGCTCTCCTCGGTCGTCGGCGCGCTGATCGGCGTCGGCCTCATGGTGTTCACGCGACACGGTCGCGAGACCCCGATCCCCTTCGGCCCCTACCTGGCGATTGCGGGCGTGATCGGCCTGTTCTGGGGCGCCGAGATCGTCCGCCGCTGGCTGCCCCTGCTCGGCTGACGGGCCGGCGCCGCGCGTCCCCCGCATGCCGTTCGTGATCGGTCTCACCGGCGGGATCGGCAGCGGCAAGAGCGCCGCCGCCGATGAATTCGCCCGGCTCGGCGCCACGCTGGTCGATACCGACGCCATCGCCCACGCGCTGACCGCCCCGCGCGGTGCGGCGATCGAGGCGGTGCGCGCGCTGTTCGGCGATGCCTGTATCGATGCCTCGGGCGCGATGGACCGCGCCAAGGTGCGCGCCCGCGTGTTCGCCGACCCGTCGGCGCGCCGGCAACTCGAGGGGATTTTGCATCCCTTGATCCGTCGCGAATCCGCCGCACGCGTCGCTGCCGCAGACGGCCCCTACGTCGTACTGGTGGTCCCGCTGCTCGTCGAGTCGGCCGATTTTCGTTCGCGCGTCGATCGTGTGCTCGTCGTCGACTGCCCTGTCGAGGTGCAGGTCGCCCGCGTGCGCGCGCGCAGCGGTCTGCCGGAGAACGAGGCGCGGCGCATCATCGCCGCGCAGGTTTCGCGTGAGACGCGCCTGGCCGCAGCCGACGACGTAATCGACAACAGCGGCACGCTCGAGGCGCTGTACGCGCAGGTGCACCGCCTGGACGAACGCTATCGGGCGCTGGCACGGGCTGCTTGAGCCGGATGCACTGCGCGGCGCATAACCGTGCTCGGTTGTCAGAGCGCGGCAAATCCTTCAGAATTCAAGAGCTTTCCGACTGCCAACCGACCGGGAAGGGTCCGTGATCACCTACGAGTACCCTCTCAACGAGCGCATCCGGACGTTGTTGCGCCTGGAGGATCTGTTCGAACGCTCGCGCTATTTCATCGCGCGCGCGGGCGCGCATGACCATCACATGGCGCTGATCACGCTGTTCGAGGTGCTCGAGGTCGCGAGTCGCGCCGACCTCAAGTCGGATCTGCTGCAGGAACTCGAGCGCCAGAAGCAGGTGCTGCACGCGTTCCGCGACAACCCGGAAATCTCCGAAGAGGCGCTCGACAGCGTGCTGAGCGACATCGAGCAGGCCTCCGGCGCGATTCTCGCGATGACCGGCAAGATCGGTCAGTACCTGCGCGAAAACGATTGGCTGATGTCGATCAAGCAGCGCACCGGCATCCCGGGGGGTGCCTGTGAGTTCGATCTGCCGTCGTTCCATTTCTGGCTGCACCGGCCGGCCGAGGAACGCATGGAGCAGCTTGCTGCGTGGACCAGCCCGCTGCATCCGCTGCGCGACGGCGCGGCGATCATCCTGCGCATTCTGCGCGAATCGGGAAAACCGCAGACCGCGAGCGCCGCGCTCGGCACCTACCAGCAGATGCTGGGCGGGAAGTCCGCCCACATGATGCGCGTGCGGCTCGCGGAAGACGTGCCCTGCGTGCCGGAAATCAGCGCCAACAAGTACGTGCTGAACGTCCGCTTCCTGCTGCAAAGCGACGCGGACCCGCGTCCGCGCACGCCCGACTGGGACGTTGACTTCGAGCTCACCTTCTGCACGCTATGAGTGTGAAGACCCGGGTTCCGTGCCCGCGCTGCGGCACTGCCACGGCATTCTCGCCATCCAATCGCTGGCGCCCGTTCTGCAGCGAGCGCTGCAAGATGATCGACCTCGGCGACTGGGCGAGCGAGCGCTACCGCGTACCGGTTGAGTCCGTCGTCGCGGATGACGAGGAGCTGGAGCCGAAATGATCGAGCGACATCCTGAACTGGCGGACCCGTTTCTGGTTCTCGAGCGCAGGGAGACGCTGGGGGACTACGCGCGCGCCTATGGGGACCGTCTTGCCGAGCACTACGAGAGGCTCGGTGCGATCGTCATCCCACATCTGCCGATCGACTTCGATCTCGAGTTTCTGCAGCAGCTCGAATTTCCGCGCGAATGGAAGAAAGTCGGAACCCTCAACGGCATCGAGCAGCCGGTGCTCGTGCGCACGGGCGGGCAGATCGCGCCGGATGCCACGCATCCGCTGGTGGCGATACTCGGCGAGATCCCGCTCGCCGTGTACGTGCAGTCGCAAATCGCCCGCTTCAACAGCCAGTTGCGGATCGCCCTGCGCGTCCTGTTTCCCCGTTACTACTCCCTCGAGCGCAACGTCAACATCACCTGGCGCCTCACCGAGACCCGCGATGAAGGCATGCATCTCGACGTGTTTGACAGCGGCCGCCCGATGAGCGCCAAGCTGCGCGCTCAGCACCGCGTGAAGATTTTCGTCAATATCGATACCGAGCCGCGTCGCTGGCGCGTGTCCTACGATCTGCCCGAGCTTCTGAAGCGCTGCCGCGACCAGCTCCCGGACGCGCTGCCCGACGACGTCAACGTGCTGAACAACGTGCTCGACAAGATCGGAGTGCTCGATGCGCTGCCCGCGCACCAGGTCGCGTATCCGACCATGTCGGCGGTCATCGTCAACGCCGAAGCGGTGGCACACGAGGTCGTGTTCGGTCGCCGCATGGTGGCCGGCGAATTCATCTGCGACAGCGCCGACATGCTCGATCCGGCGCGGCATACGCATGCCTGCCTTGGGCGCTGGCTCGGCGAGGCGGGGATCCGGGTCGCCGACGACGCGGCCAAGGTGGCACGGGATTACGCCGACCTGATGGGCTCGTATGAATACAAGCAGCTGTCGATGGTCGACAAGGCCGCCAACTAGCTCCAGCTGCCGGTGATCATGGCGAGCCCGTGCGCGCCGTGGCGCCGCGCCGCCTCGAGGTCGTCCTCCCGCATCCCGCCGATCGCGTAGACCGGCAGACTCGCGCCGCGCGCGAGCGCGGCAAAGCCCGGCCAGCCGAGCGTCGGCGCGCCGGGATGCGACAGCGTCGGCTTGACCGGTCCAAGCAGCACGAAATCGAGCTCGAGGCGCATCGCCTGCGCGAGCTCTGTTGCGTCGTGGCAGGACGCCGCAACGAGCGGCCGCGCCGGTCGCGCGGACAACGCCATCAGGCTGCGCGCGCGGTAGTGCACGCCGTCCGCGCCAAGCGTATCCGCGAGGTCCGCGTCATCGTTGATCAGTACCTTCGCGCCGAGGCGGTGCGCACGCTCGACGACCGCTCGCGCGAACGCCCTGCGCTCGGGCGGC
>LJTQ01000005.1 GCA_001303445.1 Betaproteobacteria bacterium SG8_39
CGGCGTCGAATGCGAGTCGCAACTCGCGGGCCGCCTTTTCCAGCCGTCCGGCCTGCGCTTCCAACTCGGGCGCGGCGCCGCCCGCGGCGCGCAGTTCGGCGCGCGCATCCCGCGCCAGATCCAGCAGTTGGCCGCTGGACACCGTCTCGCCGAAGAACAGCCGCGCCGTATCGGGCAGCTGATGCGCTTCATCGAAGATCACCGTGTTGCAGGCCGGAAGCAGCTCGGCCACCCCCTCGTCGCGCAGCACCACGTCGGCGAAAAACAGATGATGATTGACGATGACGACGTCGGCCTCCAGCGCGTTCTTTCGCGCGCGCATGACAAAGCAGTCCCGGTAGCGCGTACAGCCCTGTCCCAGGCAGTTGTCGCGCGTCGAGGTGGCGTGCACCCAGACCGGCGAGTCCTCGGGTACGTCCGCAAGCTCCGCCCGATCGCCGCTGCGCGTCATTGCCGCGAAGCGCTCGATGCGGTGAAGCTGTTCCGCCGCCTCGCGCGTGGCAAGGCGCGCCTCGCCATGGGCACGCTCGAGGCGGTACAGACATACGTAGTTTGCGCGCCCCTTGAGCAGCGCGGCCGTGGCCCCCGTGGCGAGCGCTTTGCGCACGGTCGGCACGTCGCGTTCGAACAACTGATCCTGCAGATTCTTCGTGCCGGTCGAAATGATGACCTTGCCGCCGGCAAGAAACGCCGGCACCAGATAGGCGAACGTTTTGCCGATGCCGGTGCCGGCTTCCGCCACGAGCATGTCGCCGTGTTCGATGGCGCGCAGGATCGCGCCCGCCATCTCGAGTTGTTGCGGACGCGGGCCGAAGCCCTCGACCTGCGCCGCCAGCGGGCCGTCGGCTGCGAACAGGCGGGCCAGCCGCGGGTCGGCAGCCGTGGCGTGGGGCGCTTGCGGATCGCGCACGCTCAGCGACCGACCTCGTCGACGCGCACCCAGATGCGACGCCCGCTCGACGCGGAGGCCTCGCGACTCGATCCAATGCCACGCGTCGACGCGTCGCGGGTCTCGCCGACGCCACCGATCTCGAACCATTCGCCGAGGCGCGCGCTCACCGTCGTCGCCGCGCGCTGGCTCTGCACCGTGCGGGCACCGCTGCGACCCACCGACCCGCCGAAGGTTTCACGTTGCGGCGCAATGTCCAGAGTCACGCGGTCGCCCGAGATGCGGGGTACGACCTCGAAGCCGGTGCTCGCGTCCTGAAATTCGGTGCCCTGCGTCACCGTTCGGCCCGATGGCGTCACGCTAACGACGCCCTGCCGGATGGGGCGCGACTCGCCGGTGGCGATGAAGGCGTGGCCGCCTTCCAGTACCTGGATGCGCTGATCAATCTGCTCGCTCAAATCCGATTCGGAACCGCGCGCCCGGACCGTGACGCTGGAGCGGTCGGACGGCACGCGCTGGTTGGAGATCGCCACGTTGCCCGAGCGGACCGTGCCACGCACGTCGACGGCCTGGTCGCGGGCGCTGGCGTTGGCGCCGAAACGCACTGAAATCATGAGGCGCCGCTGCGGCGTGTCGAGGCTCGCCAGGACGCGGCGGATTTCCTCGAGGTTGCGCGGACTGGTGCGCACGATCAGCTGGCTGTTCTGTCCGGTCAGCACGCCGCCGGGCTCCACCAGCGGCTGAAGTACCGGGAGCACCTGGTCGACAGTGCGATGGCGCAACGGAATGATCTCGAGGTCAGCGTTGGCGACGCCCGACATAAGAACTGCGGCAATCAATAAGAAGGTTTTAGTGCTAGTGAGTATTCGCATTGATGCAGGCTCTCGGTTCCCGTTTTCCACTTAACGCCGGCCTTAGCGCGGCGCTGACTTCGGGTTGGTTTTGACTTCTCGGACGCGCTAATCTAAATTACTTGAGCGATGCGATATAAGCTTCTGTATTCGATGGTTTTTTGCGCCATGGCGTCGGGTTGCAGCTCGATCGCGACACAAGCGCCACAGACGCCGCCACCGGAACCCGGGCCCACGCCACATGCCGCGACGCCGCAGCACACCGAAGCGCTGCTGCAAGCCATTATGGCGCTCGACACGGAATACCGATACGGCGGGCACTCGCTCGCCAACGGCTTCGACTGTAGCGGCCTGGTGGCGCATGTATTCAAAACCGCCTGGGGCATCGACCTGCCTCACAATGCGCGCGCGCAGAGTGATTACGGCACCCGCATCGGGTTCGAGGCGCTTCGCCCCGGCGATCTCGTCTTCTACAACACGCTTAATCGCCCCTACTCGCACGTCGGCATCTATCTCGGCCAGGGCAAGTTCATCCACGCGCCACGGACCGGGGCCCGTGTACGCATCGAAAGCCTGCGCACGCGGTACTGGGTGCGCCGCTTCGACGGCGCACGCCGCATCTACCCCCCCACCGAGCGGCTTTAGTTCTTCGCAGGGCGGCACCGCACGCGTGCCACAGCACAGCCATTTTGTTTGACCTAAATCAACGAGAATCATTATCATTCTCATTGACAGCTCGCCTGCTGCTCCTTATGATGGGCCCCTGCTCCTTCCTAGCTTCCTGATTTTCAATGAAAACACTCATCTCGCTCCTGCTTGTGGCCTTCGCGGGCCTTTCCCACGCGGAAGACCCGTCGCTCAACGTCTATTCCTCGCGTCATTACCAGAGCGACGAGGCGCTTTACGCCGCGTTCACCCAAACCAGCGGCATCCGCGTCAACCGGATCGAAGCCGGGGAAGACGCGTTGATCGAGCGCGTGCGCAACGAGGGCGCCCACAGCCCGGCCGACGTTCTGATCACCACCGACGCGGGTCGTCTGTGGCGCGCGCAGCAGCTCGGTCTGTTCCAGACGGTGCACTCCGCCACGCTCGATTCGCGCATCCCGTCGAATTTTCGCGACCCCGAAGGGCAGTGGTACGGCTTTTCCTTGCGCGCACGCGTCATCGTCTACAACAAAGCGAAGGTAAAGCCCGAAGAAATTCCGACCTACGAGTCGCTTGCCGAACCGAAGTGGAAAGGCCGCATTTGCGTACGTTCCGGAACGCACGTGTACAACCTGTCACTGATGGGCTCGCTCATCGAGCACTTGGGCATGGAAAAGGCCGAAGCCTGGGCCCGCGCGGTGAAGGCGAACCTGGCGCGCGAGCCGAAAGGCGGCGATACCGACCAGATGCGTGGCGTCGCAGCCGGTGAATGCGACCTGGCGCTGGGCAATCACTATTACTACCTGCGCCTGCTGCGCTCGAAAAAAGACGCCGATCGCGAAGTCGCGAGCAAGACCGGCGTGGTGTTTCCGAATCAGGGCGGACGCGGCACCCACTTCAACATCTCGGGCGCAGGCGTGCTGAAACACGCGCCGCACCATGCGGCGGCCGTGAAATTTCTCGAGTTCCTGGCGAGCGATTCCGCCCAGCGCTATTTCGCCGACGGCAACAACGAATGGCCGGTCGTCGCGAGCGTCAAGGTGTCGAACCCCGCACTCGCCGACTTCGGCCGCATCAAGCCCGACTCGATCAACGTTGCCGTGTTCGGGCGCAACCAGACCGAGGCGCAGAAGCTGTTCGATCGCGTCGGCTGGCGCTAGGCCCCGCGCAGCGCGCTCAGGCCGACCCCGGACGCATCAGGCGACGCGAGACAAGGAGCAAGGGCAGCAGACCGACCGCCACGATGACCAGCGATGGCAGCGCGGCCTCGGCCAGGCGCTCGTCTTTCGCGAGATGGTAGGCCTCCACCGCGAGGGTGTCGAAGTTGAACGGCCTCAGCGCGAAGGTCGCGGGAAGCTCCTTCATCACGTCGACGAAGACGAGCAGCGCCGCGGCAGAGAAGCTCGAGGCCAGTAGCGGCGCATGCACACGCAGCAAGGTGGCGCCCGGCGAGGCACCGAGACTGCGTGCCGCGTCGTCCATACTCGGCCGCAGTTTGGTGAGCCCCGCCTCGACCGTTTGCAGGGCGATCGCGAGGAAGCGGACGAGGTAGGCATACACCAGCGCCACGACGGTGCCCGTAAGCAACAGGCCGACCCGCACGCCGAACGCCTGCTCGATCAGGTCGGCGAGCCAGTTGTCGAGACGGCCGAGCGGCACCAACACGCCGACTGCGATCACCGCACCCGGAATCGCGTAGCCGAGCGAGGCCACCCGGTTGGCGAAGGCCACCAGCGGCGCGCGTGCCAGCCGCCCGGCATACGCCATGGTCGCCGCAAGCGCCACCGCCACGCCGGCGGTGATCGCGGCGATCGACGTGCTGTTACCGATCAGCATGAACAACCGGCTGCCCCAGCGCAGATCCGGGTCGCGCAACGCCAGATCGAGCAGGATACCCACCGGGAGCAGGAAGCCGAACACGACCGGCGCTGCAC
This sequence comes from Betaproteobacteria bacterium SG8_39, assembly GCA_001303445.1. Classification (GTDB taxonomy): domain Bacteria; phylum Pseudomonadota; class Gammaproteobacteria; order Burkholderiales; family SG8-39; genus SG8-39. Next base: position 4,320 of record LJTQ01000005.1, read on the forward strand.
AGGCGGCCAGAGCAAGGACGCCGGCCGCGCCGCGCAGAGGCTGTGGCGGCATCCGCTTGCGCGGCGCACCCCCGTGGTACGCCGCACGCCCCCGACTCGCGCGCTCAAGCGCGAGCACGACGATTACGAACGCGAGCAGGCAACTCGACAGCTGCGCGGCGGCTACGCTGTCGCCCATCGACAGCCAGGCCTTGAAGATGCCGGTGGTGAAAACGTCAACTGCGAAATACGAAACCGTGCCGAAATCGGCCAGCGTCTCCATCAGCGCGAGCGCCGTTCCGGCCGCAATCGCCGGCCGCGCGAGCGGCACCGCGACGTGGAAAAAGCTTTTCCAGGCCGTGAGTCCGGCGAGCCGCCCCGCCTCGACCGCGTGGCGCGAAAGGTCCAGGAACGCGGTACGCGCGATGAGGTACACGTAGGGATAGAGGGCGAAAGAAAGCATCGCCGCCGCGCCCCACAGCGAGCGCACTTCCGGAAACCAGTATTCCCGCGCGCGGCAGCCGAACAGCTCGCGCAACACGCTCTGCACCGGCCCGGTGAACTGCAGCCAGTCCGTGTACGCATAGGCCATGACGTAGGCCGGCAGTACACGTCGTCCCGGAAACTGATACGCCGTGACCAGCCAGGCCGACAGCACGCCAATCGAGATCACCCCCCAGCTGACGCCGGCAAGCAGCAGCGCGGTATTGCCGACATAGCGCGGCAGCACGGTCGTCGCCAGATGGACAAAGCTTCCGCCGCCGCCCTGCAGCACGTTGGCAACGACCGCGAGCAGCGGAAAGGCGAGCAGCACCGCCGCTGCGACGGCGCTCCAGCCGAGAGCCCCCAGGCGTGTGCGCGTAGCCCTCAGAGGCAGGGTGCCCATCGACATGCTGTCCATATCCGCAAGCTTGTGCTTGATTTGTGCGGGCGCAAAACCGTATCAATAATGATTATTGCTCTTAATTGAGGGGACGGCTCTTATAATCGCACCATGGCAGCGCCGGCCCGGCTTCTCGAGGTGCACGACCTTCATCTTGCCTACGGCGAGAACGAGGTGGTGCACGGGCTGTCGTTTGCGCTCGAGCGCGGCGCGATTGGCTGCCTGCTTGGCCCGAGCGGCTGCGGCAAGACGACCGTGCTGCGCTGCATTGCCGGCTTCGAACCCCCGCAGCGCGGTGAAGTCATGCTGAGCGGCGAGCGCGTCAGCGCGCCCGGCGTGATGGTTCCGCCCGAGCGCCGCCGCATCGGCATGGTTTTTCAGGACTTCGCCCTGTTCCCGCATCTCAACGTCGCGCAGAACATTGCATTCGGCCTGCGGTCCTGGCCTGCCGCCGCGCGCACCGCGCGCGTGCGTGAACTGGCCGAGCTGGTCAGGCTCGAGGCAAGCGCCGATCAGTATCCGCATGAGCTCTCCGGCGGTCAGCAGCAGCGCGTTGCGCTGGCGCGCGCGCTGGCGCCACGCCCGGATCTGCTCCTGCTCGACGAGCCGTTTTCGAATCTGGACATCGAGCTGCGCGAGCAGCTCTCGGTCGAGGTACGCGACGTCATCAAGGCCAGCGGCGCGACCGCGGTGCTCGTCACGCACGATCAGCAGGAAGCCTTCGCCATGGCCGACGAGATCGGCGTCATGAACGAAGGCCGCATCGCACAGTGGGACGCCCCCTACGCGCTCTATCACGAGCCGGTGAATCGCTTCGTCGCGGATTTCGTCGGTCAGGGCGTCTTCCTGCCGGCGAAAGTGCTCAATGCCCAGCGGGTCGAAATCGAGCTCGGCGTGCTCGACGGCGACGTGCCGCAGGCCTGCCGACAGGGCTGCGATGTCTGCGGCCGTGGCTGCATGGCCGACGTGCTGCTGCGGCCCGACGACATCGTGCATGACGACGCCTCGAGCATGAAGGCCGAGGTGGTAAAGAAAGCATTTCGCGGCGCGGACATTCTCTACACCCTGCGTCTCGACAGCGGGCGCACCGTCCTCGCACTCGTCCCCAGTCACCACAACCACGCGATCGGTGAACGTATCGGCATCCGGCTCGACGTCGACCACGTAGTGGCATTCGAGCCGCTCGGCGTGACCTCTGCCGCCTGAGTGACTTACGCGCCGGGCTCGCGCAGGCTGTAGATCGCCTTCAGCGTGACGCGAAACTCCCGGCCGAGCAACGCAGCGGGAATCGGCACCCGCGGCTTGGCCTTGCGAAACATGTCGATGGCCTGCTGGTCGAGCACCGCGTGGCCGCTCGAGCGGCTGATCGCCATGTCGCGAATCCTGCCGTCTGCATCGACCACCAGCGCCACCTCCGCCGCGCCCTCCCATTGGTTGTCCATCGCCGCGCGCGGGTATCGTTTGTAGTGCCGGGCCGCGCCGATGAGTTGCAGTCGATAGCGCGCGAGCGCGTCGACGTCGACGGTCGGAGCGCTCGACGCGGGTGATGGCTTTGCCCCATCGGCTGCCGGCTGCGCCGCGGTCGCGGGTCGCGGCGCAGGCTCGACCCTCGCTTTAGGCCGCGCGTCCGCCGCCGCCTGCGCCCCGGGATTCGGCCTCGGCTTCGGCGCGCTTTGCGCTTCGCGCCTCGGCGCGGCCTTGCGCTCGGGTGTCGGCGCAGCTGCGACCTCGGGCCTCGCCGCAGGGGTCGATTCCAGCGGCAGCGCCACGTCCAAGCGCGTCATCGATGCCGGCGCCGGTTGGGCGTCTTCCTGCGCGGGCGCCGCAGCGGCAGGCTTGAAGGGCGCCGGCGCTTCCAGTTCCAGCAGACGGGCGCTGATGGGGGCGGGCGTGACGGCCGAAGGCTGCGGCCGGGGCGCGATCCGCTGCAGCCCTGCAATGGCGAGTACGTGCAGCGCGATCGAAGCCACGACCGCATATTCGAGCAGGCGCAGCTCCCGATCCTGCCCGAACGGCAGCGCCCGGTCCGTGCCCAAGATGGCCCCGCGCATGGCGCGCGTCAATATACACCGCCCCAGTGGGGCCGCGATCAGCCCGCGTGCAGCGCGCGCCAGATGCGCTCGGGCGTAAGCGGCATTTCCAGCTGCGTCACACCCCGCTCGGCGAGCGCATCGAGCACCGCGTGCACCGCCGCCGGGACCGAGCCGATGGTGCCGATCTCGCCGCAGCCCTTCACGCCGAGCAGGTTCGTCTTGCAGGGAATGCCTTCCTCGAACGCACACTGCACCGAAGGCAGGTCGGCGGCGCGCGGTACCGCGTAGTCCATCAGCGATCCGGTGAGCAACTGGCCACTCGATTCATCATAGACCGCCTGCTCGAACAAGGCCTGCCCCAGTCCCTGAGCAACGCCGCCGTGTACCTGCCCCTCGACGATCGGGTGATTGATAATGCGCCCAAGGTCGTCGCAGCTGGAATGGCGCACGACCTCAATCACGCCGGTTTCCGGATCGATTTCCACCTCGCAGATCTGCGCGCCGTTCGGCCAGCTCGGCGTCGACGGCGTCTGCGTCGCGGAGACACGCACGATTCGATCGGGCTGGCGCGTCGCCAGCTCGGCCAGACCAATCGCGCGGTCCGTTCCTGCGATGCGGAACTGGCCATCGCGATACTCGATGTCGCCCGGCGCCGCCTCGAGCACCTCCGCAGCGAGTTCCTTGCCGCGCACAATCACCTGGCGGCCCGCCGCGACCACCGCCGAGCCGCCGACGAACGCCGAGCGTGAGCCCACGCTGCCGACGCCGTTCGCGCGGTCGGTGTCGCCCTGCACGATATGGATTTGGCCGACGGGAATCTGCAGCACCTCGGTGATGAGCTGGGTATAGGTCGTCTCCAGTCCCTGACCCATGGCCTGGGTACCGGAAAACACCGTGATCGCACCGTCGGCGTCGATCTGGATATCGACCGTCTCCGTCGGCAGCGCACCGGTCCACTCGAGATAGCTCGACAGCCCCCGGCCGCGCAGCTTGCCGCGACGCTTGGATTCCGCCGCACGCGCCGGATAGCCCTTCCAGTCGGCCACTTCGAGGGCGCGCTCGAGCACGCGCGCGAAATCGCCGACGTCGTAGGTTTCGCCGAGGTGCGTGGCGTAGGGAAACTGCTCCGGACGGATGAAATTGCGTTGCCGCAACACCACCGGATCGATGTTCATCACGCGCGCCGCGCGATCCATCAGGCGCTCCATGAGGTAGTTCGCCTCCGGCCGTCCGGCGCCGCGGTAGGCGCCCGTCGCCATGGTGTTCGTCAGTACGGCGCGCACGTGATAGTCGATCAGCGGCACGTGATAGACGGTGGCCTGCACCTTCGGCCCGAGCGCCAGCGGAATGATGGCCGACGAACCCACCGGCACCGCACCAATGTTGGCGATCATGCGCATGCGCAGGCCGAGGATCCGGCCGTCCTTGTCCAGCGCCAGGGCCGCGGAATAGTGCTGGTCACGACCCATGTGCGCAGCGAGAAATTCCTCGCTGCGCTCGCCGCGCCACTTCACGGGCCGGCCGAGCTTGCGTGCGGCGTAACAGACCAGCGCATCCTCGGGGGTCAGACCGGTCTTCATGCCGAAGCCGCCGCCGATATCGCCCACGATGATGCGGAAATCCTCGGGTTTGGTCTTGAACACGTCGCCCAGCAGCTGGCGCGCGCCCGTCGAAGTCTGGTTCTGCGTGTACAGCGTCGTGCGCCCGGACGCGTGCACGGCGATCGCGCAGCGCGGCTCGATCGCATTTGCGATGAGGCGCTGGTTATGGAGCTCGAGCTCGACGACATGCGCCGCGCGTGCGATCGCGTCGTCCATCCCCTGAGTGTCGCCATAGCGCGACTCGGCCGCAATGTTGCCCGGAGCACCCGGCCAGAGCTGTGGCGCGCCGGGTTCGATCGCGCGGCGTGGATCGGTGACACAGGGCAAATCCTCGAAATCGATCATCACGCGCTCGGCCGCGTCCTGCGCCTGCTCGCGCGTCTCGGCGACGATCGCCGCCACGGCCTGACCGACGTGATACACCGCGCCGTCGGCCAGCAGCGTACGCAGGGGCGCTTCCATCGGCGAGCCGTCAGCCTGCTTGAACAGCGGCGGGAACGGAATATGGCCGAGGCCATCCTGCTTCAGATCGTCGATTGACCAGGCCGCCAGTACGCCCGGCGCGCCACGCGCATCGGCCAGGTCGCAGGATGTCACGCGCGCATGGGCATAGGGCGAGCGCACGAGAACGAGCGTCGCCGCCTCGGGGAAGTCGCGGTCGTCGCTGAACAAGCCCCGGCCGGTCAGCAGGCGATCGTCTTCGATGCGCTTTTGCGAGCGCGAGGCGCCGAAGCGCGCTGAATCGGGGTCGAACTGGATTGCAAGTTCCGTCATATGCCCTCTTCAAGCATGGGTTCTGGATGCCCTAAAACTAAAACGCCCCGGTCGGGGCGGTTTAGCTGGCGGAGAGAGAGGGATTCGAACCCCCGGTACGGATAACCGTACAACAGATTTCGAGTCTGCCGCATTCGACCACTCTGCCATCTCTCCGCGGCGCGCATGCGGGGCTGCGCGCGCCGCGGATTTTATCACGCGGCTTCTTTCTCGATCCGCTCCTGGCCGCGCATGTACGGCCGCAGCGCGCCCGGAATCGTCACCGAGCCGTCCGCGTTCTGGTAGTTCTCGAGGATCGCGACGAGCGTGCGCCCCACCGCGAGCCCCGAGCCGTTCAGCGTGTGCACCAACTCCGGCTTGCCACGTGCATTGCGGAATCGCGCCTGCATGCGCCGCGCCTGATAGGCCTCGAAGTTCGAACAGGAGGAAATCTCGCGGTACGCCTTCTGCGCCGGCAGCCAGACCTCGAGATCGTAGGTTTTGGCTGACGCCGCACCGATGTCGCCGGTGCACAGCGCCATGACGCGATAGGGCAGATCGAGCTTTTGCAGCACCGTCTCGGCATGCGCCGTGAGCGCCTCCAGCGCGTCGTACGACGCGTCGGGGCGCACCACCTGCACCAGCTCCACTTTGTCGAACTGATGCTGACGGATCATGCCGCGCGTGTCCTTGCCGTAGGAGCCCGCCTCGGAGCGAAAACAGGGCGTGTGGCAGACGAACTTCAGCGGCAGGGATTCGCCCGGCACGATCGTGTCGCGCACGATGTTCGTCACCGGAACCTCCGCAGTCGGGATGAGGTACCACTTTTCCTCGCTGCGCGGCACGATGAACAGATCCTGCTCGAACTTCGGCAGCTGGCCCGTCCCATACATCGAATCGGCATTGACGATATATGGGGCGTAGACCTCCGTGTAGCCGTGTTCAGTGGAATGCAGGTCCAGCATGAATTGCGCGATGCCCCGATGCAGGCGCGCCAGCGCACCGCGCATGACCACGAAGCGGCTGCCGGCAATTTTGCTGCCGAGCGCGAAATCAAGCTGTCCGAGCCCCTCGCCCAGGTCCACGTGGTCCTTCGCCGCGAACTCGAACTCGCGCGGCGCGCCGCAGCGGCGCTGCTCGACGTTGTCCGCCTCCCCCTTGCCGACCGGGACGCTCGCGTGCGGCAGGTTCGGCACACCGGCGAGGAAGTCGTTCAGCTGCCGCTGCGCATCGGCCAATCGCGCTTCGAGCTCACCGAGCTCGCGATTGATGCCGCCGGCTTCCGCGACCAGCACGGTCGTGTCTTCGCCACGCGCTTTCGCCTGGCCGACCTTCTTGGCGTGTGCGTTGCGCGCGCTCTGCAGTTCCTGCGTGCGCGTCTGGATTGCCTTGCGCTCGATCTCCAAGGCGCGAAAGCCGTCGGTGTCGAAAGGTACGCCGCGCGTCGCAAGGCGCGCGGCGACCTCGTCGAGCTGTGTTCTGAGCAATTGAACGTCGATCATCGTGGCTTCTTGCGCGCGTCAGCATCAAGCTGGCGCAGTTGTTCGAGTTTCTCCCGGATTCGCGCTTCGAGGCCCCGGTCTGTCGGCTGGTACCAGTTCGGCGCCGTCATGCCCTCCGGCAGATAGCGCTCACCGGCGGCGTACGCGCCGGCTTCGTCATGCGCATAACGATACGCCTTGCCGTACCCGAGTTCCTTCATCAGCCGCGTCGGTGCATTTCTCAGATGCATCGGCACGGGGCGCGTCGCGTCTTCGCCGACGAAAGCGCGGGCTGCATTATAGGCGGTGTACGCCGCGTTCGATTTCGGCGCGCAGGCCAGGTAGAGCACCGCCTGTGCCAGCGCCAGCTCACCTTCTGGCGAACCGAGCCGTTCGTAGGCCTCGCAGGCGTCCAGCGCGAGGCCCAGCGCACGCGGGTCGGCCAGCCCGACGTCCTCGGTCGCCATGCGCACGATGCGGCGCCCCAGATAGCGCGGATCCGCCCCGCCGTCGAGCATGCGGACCATCCAGTACAGCGCAGCGTCCGGATCCGATCCGCGCACCGACTTGTGCAACGCCGAGATCTGGTCGTAGAAGACCTCGCCTGCCTTGTCGAAACGGCGCAGGTTCTTGGCCAGCGTGCGCTCGACGAATTCGCCGTCCAGCTGCGTGGCGCCCGCCGCGCCAGCCGCGGTCGCCATGATTTCGAGGGCATTGAGCAGCCGCCGTGCGTCACCGTCCGCGAACCCGATCATTCGCTCGCGCGCCGCCCCGTCGAAGCGCACGCCCGGCGCAGCCTGCGGGGCGGCGCGCTCGAACAGCGCAGCGAGCTCGCTCGACGACAACGACTCGAGCACATAGACCGTCGCGCGCGACAGCAGTGCGCTGTTGACCTCGAACGAGGGATTCTCGGTCGTTGCGCCGACGAAGGTGATCAGCCCGCGCTCGACATAGGGCAGGAACGCGTCTTGCTGTGCCTTGTTGAAACGGTGTACCTCGTCGACGAAGAGGATGGTGTGACGCCCGCTGCGCGCGAGCTCCGCCTCCGCCGCCTGCACCGCCTCGCGGATGTCCTTCACCCCGGAAAACACGGCAGACAGCGCGATGAACTCGGCGTCGAAGGCCTTCGCCATGAGACGTGCGAGCGTCGTCTTGCCGACGCCCGGTGGGCCCCAGAGGATCATCGAATGCGGTCGCCTGGACTCGAACGCAAGGCGCAACGGCTTTCCCGCGCCGAGCAGGTGCTGCTGGCCGACCATCTCGTCGAGCGCGTGCGGGCGCAGACGCTCGGCGAGTGGCGCGTCCGGCTGCGGCGCCTCGAAAAGATCGTTCATCTCAGGGCTGGCCGAGCACGTCCGTGCCGGGCGGCGGCGTGAACCGAAAGCGCGAGGCATCCAGCGTGGGGTTGCGTTCGACGTTCGAAAACCGCAGCTTTGTCGTCTGGCCGAAGTGGTCGACCAGTTCCATCGCCTCGACGCCGACCGCACTCAGTCCGAGGCGGATGCGCTCGAAGCCCGCCTCGGCCTCGCGCGGCTTCGCCTCGAGCCACTCCAGGCCCTCCCGCACGCCGAGCTCGGTGAATTCGAACGCCTGCACCACATCGGCGCTGCCCGCGAGCAGGGCCGCCGGCGTCGAACCCAGCGCGCGCGCAAGTCGGCGTACCGTGACCTGAGCGAGTTCCTCGTCGTAGATCCACACCCGCTCGCCGTCGCCGACGATCAGCTGGCGGGCCGGCGTGAGGTACGTCCAGCGAAAGCGGCCCGGACGCTCAAAGGAAAATTGGCCGGTCGCCGACTGCACCAGCTGCCTGCGTCCGTCGAAGACCTTCTGCTCGAAATCGGCTCTCGCGGAGTGCGTCGTCTGGACGTAGCTTTGAAAGCGCTCGATGCTCGAGGCCTGCGCCGGCAGGCCGAACAGCACCGCCAGCAGGGTGAGCGCGGCGCGCATCACCGGCCTATTCCTGCGTCGCGGGGACCAGTACCTCGCGATTGCCGTTCGACTGCATCGACGACACGAGGCCGGCCCGCTCCATGTCCTCGATCAGGCGCGCCGCCCGGTTGTAGCCGATGCGCAGATGACGCTGCACGAGCGAGATCGACGGCCGGCGCGTGCGCAGCACGATTTCCACCGCCTGGTCGTAAAGCGGGTCCTTCTCGCCGCCGCCCTCGCCCGCCGCAGCTGCGCCTTCGGCCACAGCGGGTTCGATGACTTCCTCGATGTATTCCGGCGTGGCGAGCCGTTTAAGGTGCTCGACCACGTTGTGCACCTCATGGTCGGCGACAAACGCCCCGTGCACGCGCTGCGGCAAGCCGGTACCCGGCGGCAGGTACAGCATGTCACCCGCGCCAAGCAGCGCCTCGGCGCCGCTCTGATCGAGGATCGTGCGCGAATCCACCCGCGAGGACACCTGGAACGCGATGCGCGTCGGAATGTTCGCCTTGATCAAGCCCGTGATCACGTCGACCGAAGGGCGCTGCGTCGCGAGCACGAGATGGATGCCCGCGGCACGCGCTTTCTGCGCCAAGCGTGCGATCAGTTCCTCGACCTTCTTGCCGACCACCATCATCAGGTCGGCCAATTCGTCGATCACGACCACGATGTAGGGCAGTGCCTTGAGTGTCTGCGGCTCCCCCGATTCGATGGTGAGCGGATCCTCGAGCGCGCGACCGTGTTTTTCCGCGTCCGTAACCTTGTGATTGAACCCGGAAAGGTTACGCACCCCGAGCCAGGACATCAGCTTGTAGCGCCGCTCCATCTCGGCGACGCACCAGTTGAGGGCATTGGCCGCCTGCTTCATGTCGGTCACCACCGGGGCGAGCAGATGCGGAATGTCCTGGTAGACCGACAACTCGAGCATCTTCGGATCGACCAGGATCAGTCGCACCTGGCGCGGCTCGGACTTGTAGAGCAGCGACAGGATCATCGCGTTGATCGCGACCGACTTGCCCGAGCCGGTCGTGCCGGCGACCAGGAGGTGTGGCATCTTGGCGAGATCGACGACGATCGGGTTTCCCGCGATGTCCTTGCCGAGCGCGAGGGCAAGCGGCGCATGCAGCGCGTGGTACGCCTCCGAGCCCAGGATTTCGGACAGGCGCACCGCCTGCCGGTGCGGGTTCGGGATCTCCAGCCCCATGCAGGACTTGCCGGGAATCGTCTCCACCACGCGGATCGAGACCACCGACAGCGCGCGTGCGAGGTCCTTGATCAGGTTGACGATCTGGCTGCCCTTGACCCCGACCGCGGGCTCGACCTCGTAGCGCGTGATGATCGGGCCGGGATAGGCGGCGAGCACTTTCACCGAGACGCCGAAATCGGAGAGCTTCTTCTCGATCAGCCGCGAGGTGAATTCCAGGGTCTCGGCTGTGACCTGCTCGCTGTCGTGCCGCACCTCGTCGAGCAGCTTGATCGGCGGCAGCGGCGTGTCCGGCAGGTCGTCAAACAGCGGCACCTGGCGCTCCTTCTGCACGCGCTCCGATTTCTTGATCTCGACGAGCTGCGGCTCGATGCGCAATGGCGGATGATCCTCTTCGCGCTTGCGCCCGGTCTCGACCACGAACTCGCGTTCCTCGCGCGCCAGGTCCCCCTGTTTGCGATCCTGCCGACGCTCCCACGCGACCTTGGCGGACGCATACGCCGACTCGAGCACGAATCCGGTGAACTCGGCGACCTTGATCCACGAAACGCCGCTGAACAGGCTGACGCCGACTGCGACCAGCGCGACCAGCGCCAAGGTCGCACCGGTAAACCCCAGTGCCGCGGAGGCGACCGAGCCGACCGCATCGCCGAGCATGCCGCCCGGGGCGAGTGGCAGTGCCGCCTGAATCGAATGCAGGCGTAGGGTCTCCAGCCCGGCGCTCGAAACCAGCAGCAACGCGAAACCGGCCAGCATCACGCCCAGCGAGCGGCGGTCAGGCGGCGGCGCACCGTGCAATCGACGGTAGCCCATGACGACGACCGCGACGCACAGCGCAACCCACCAGTACGCGGACACGCCGAACAGATAGAGCAGCAGGTCCGCCAGCCAAGCGCCGACGCGGCCGCCCGCATTCTGTGCGTGGGCGCCCGTGGCGCTCTGCGACCAGCCGGGGTCCGTCTTGTGAAACGTCGCGAGGATGAGAAGCAGGTATAGGGCTGCGACTGCAACCAGCAACCAGCGCGCTTCGCGCAACAGACCCGCGAGTCTGGCCGGCAGGGGAGAAGTGCCGGATTTCTGTGCAGCCGCCATCGCGATCCGTCCGGAAGGCGCGATTGTAGCGCACCCGCACCGCTCGAACGCCGCGCCGCAGGCGGGAGCGGTCGATGCCAAACCGGTCGCCGTGGGCCTCGGGCCCGGCGACCCCGCGCCTTACTCCGGCAGGACGACTTCGTCGTGAATCACGATCTTGGCGCCGCGCACTTCGATGAAACCGCCCTCCTGCAGGTCCTTCATGACACGGCTCACCATTTCGCGCGACGCGCCGATCATCTTGGCGATGTCCTGCTTCGGGATGCGGCGCGTTACGACGCGCTGACCATCCACGTTTTCCGACATGTCGATCAGCAAATGTGCGACGCGCCCGAAGACGTCGAGCAGCGCGAGGCTGCCGATCTTGCGGTCGGCCTCGCGCAATCGCTTGACCAGGCCGCGCATCACCGTCATCGCGAGCTCGAAATTCTGCTCCATCGACTGCTTGAAATCGCGCTTCGTGATCGACAGCAGCTCGCAGGGCTCGATCGCCAACACGCTGGCAGAGCGCGGGCTGTCGTCGATCAGCCCCATCTCGCCGAAGAACTCGCCCGGGCCGATGATGGTCAGTATGACCTCGCGCCCGTCGGCGTCGCTCATCATGACCTTGAGGCGGCCCGAGAGCACGATATAGAGCGAATCGGTGGGGTCACCGGCGGCCATAATGGTCGAGTTGCGCGGCGCACTCCTGCGCTTGACCATGGTCGCAATGGTGCGCAACTGTTCATCTGTGAAGCTCGTGAACAGGGGCACCGCCCGAAGCACTGCCGTCGAGACTGCCGTCGTACCGGTCATGGTGTTCTCCACCCTTGCCTCCCCCTAAGGTCCGTTCTTTCCGCGGCCACCGAGTATCTTAGCAAAGCACAGCCCCCGGTCTCGGCGCCACCCGAAGATGTCGGGAAATCGGGCAGCACGACCTGCACCGCGTTGTAGCCCGCGTCACTGTACGCCCGCGCCACCGCCTCGAGCGCGTGCTGAACATCGCCGGCGGTCCGCGCCTTGCCGGTGAACGGCCGGGTGCGCCGCTCGAACTCGGCCTGCGGAATGAGCGACGCACCCCAGAAGATGTAACGCCGGATCTCGAACGATCGGGTCTCGAGCGCCGCGGGCGATTGCGCGGCGTGCGCCCGCGCGAGGACAACGACCGCCAGCCAAGCGCGTGTGGAAACCCGGCTCGACGCAGACCGGCCGGAGCGCCGGGAAATCGTCATGAGCCCTGCCAGGGCAATCTTTCCCAATAAAACAATGCCAACAATCATGGTGTTATAGAACAACCGTGAGGAACCGGCTTCAGAATCGACACCAATCTGGCCCCGTATAATTGGCCTCGACGCCCACCCACCCTGACGCCCGCCATGCCCGACGCGAAGCCCCAACGTCATGTTCGACTTCTGATCCTGGGCTCAGGTCCTGCGGGCTACACCGCCGCGGTCTACGCGGCGCGCGCGAACCTCGAACCGGTCGTGATCACCGGCCTCGCGCAGGGCGGCCAGCTGATGACCACGACGGACGTCGACAATTGGCCGGCCGACGCCGACGGCGTCCAGGGACCCGACCTGATGGCCCGGTTCCAGAAGCACGCGGAGCGCTTCAACACCGAGGTGATCTTTGACCACATCCAGACCGCGCGGCTCGGCGCACGCCCCTTCGTGCTCGAGGGCGACGCGGCGCACTACAGTTGCGATGCCCTGATCATCGCGACAGGCGCTTCGGCGAAGTATCTCGGGCTGCCGTCCGAGGAGAAGTTCATGGGACGCGGCGTGTCGGCCTGCGCCACCTGCGACGGGTTCTTCTACAAAGGCCAGGCGGTCGCCGTCATCGGCGGCGGCAACACCGCGGTCGAAGAGGCGCTGTATCTAGCGAACATCTGTCGCACGGTCACACTCGTGCACCGACGCGACGCCTTTCGTGCCGAAAAGATCATGATCGACAAGCTTATGCGGCGCGTCGAGGAGGGAAAGATCACGCTCGAGCTGGACAGCGTACTCGACGAGATCGTCGGTGACGCGAGCGGCGTAACGGGCGCGCGGGTAAAGAATGTCAAGAGCGGCGGCGCCAAGACACTCGATGTAAAAGGCGTGTTCGTCGCGATCGGGCACACACCGAACACTTCCCTGTTCGAGGGACAGCTCGACATGAAAAACGGCTACATCGCGACCCACTCGGGAACCGACGGCAACGCAACCGCGACGAGCCTGGCCGGCGTGTTCGCCGCGGGCGATGTGCAGGATCACGTATATCGCCAGGCCGTGACCAGCGCAGCCAGCGGCTGCATGGCGGCGCTCGATGCCGAGAAATTCCTCGAGTCGCAAAGCGGCTGATTCCCGCGGCCGGACCGCAGCATGAGCGACGGCCCGGAGCATGGTTCCGACGACGAGTTCCGCAGGGCGATGGCCGATGTTCGTCCGATCGCGCCGCGCGCCCGGCGCCGGATCGCGCTGCGGCGCGCCCCGCCACCGCCGGATGCCCGGCAGCGCCAGCGCGACGAGCGGGCGGTGCTCGAGGAGTCAATTTCCGGGCCGGTGTCGCTCGACCACCTGCTCGACTCTGGCGAGGAACTCAGCTTCCTGCGCCATGGACTGTCGCGCGATGTGCTCCGCAAGCTGCGGCGCGGGCACTGGGTGATTCAGAGCGACCTCGATCTGCACGGCATGAATCGCACGCAGGCGGCCGAGCAGCTCGCCCTGTTCCTGCGCGCATGCAGTGCGCAGCACATGCGCTGCGTCCGAATCGTCCACGGCAAGGGGCTTGGCTCGCGCAATCGCGAGCCCGTGCTGAAGCGCGTCCTGCACAAGCTTTTGCCCCGACGCGACGATGTGCTCGCGTACTGCCAGGCGCCCGCTGCGCATGGCGGGGCCGGGGCGCTGCTGGTCTTGCTCCGCAAACGGCCCTAGGCGCCGCGCACGGCGCGCAGATTCACACCGCCGCCTCGTTCGTCTCGCCCGTCCTGATACGCACCACGTTTTCGACCGCGGTGACGAAGATCTTGCCGTCGCCGATCTTTCCGGTCCGCGCCGAACGCACGATCGCGTCGATCGCCGGCTCGACCTGGTTGTCGGCCACCACCACCTCGATTTTGACTTTGGGCAGGAAATCGACGACGTACTCGGCACCGCGATAAAGCTCGGTGTGTCCCTTCTGCCGCCCGAAACCCTTGACCTCGGTCACCGTCAACCCGGTAACCCCAACCTCGGACAGGGCTTCCCGCACCTCGTCGAGCTTGAACGGTTTAACGATCGCTTCGATCTTTTTCATCGCGCCCCCTTTTCCGAACGCTGCGATTGTAAGGCATCCGCCGCCGCACGCCCCTGCGGCCTATCCCTATAATCGACCCCTCCCCTTGGGCGACTGAACGAGCACTGCGACGTTGGAAAGCCTCAGCATTGTCGAAACGCTGCACGAAGTCGATGCTGCGGAATGGGATGCGCTGCTCGGCGTGGATGCCGCGACGCAGGCGCGACACCCGTTCCTCAAGCACGCGTTCCTGAATGCCCTGATCGACACGGGCTGCGCAAGCGCGCGCACCGGCTGGCAGCCGCAGTTCCTGCTGCTGCGGCACGGCGGCCTGCTTGCCGGCGCGATGCCGCTGTTCGTCAAAGCGCACTCGTACGGCGAGTATGTTTTTGACTGGGCCTGGGCCGATGCCTACGCGCGTCACGGCGTCGAGTACTACCCCAAACTGCTCTGCGCGGTCCCCTTCACGCCGGTCACCGGCCCGCGCCTGCTTGCGCGGGACGATGCCGCGCGCCGCACGCTGCTCGCCGCGGCGCTCGAGCTCGCGCAGCAGGCGTCCTCGCTGCACATCCTGTTTCCGACCGAAGCGGAAGCCGCCCTGATGCAGGCGCAGGGCATGATGCTGCGCCGTACGGTGCAATTTCACTGGGAAAATCTGGGCGACACGGATTTCGAGGCCTTCCTCGCGCGCATGTCACACCGTCGGCGCAAGAACATCCGACAGGAGCGTCGACGTGTACGCGAAGCGGGAGTGACTTTCCGGTGGCTGCGGGGAGAGCAGATCGAACGCGGGCACTGGGAGTTCTTCCACCGCTGCTACCGTACGACCTACGCCGCGCACGGCTCGCGTCCCTACCTCAACCTGCCGTTTTTCCTGCAGTTCGGCGCAACACTCGGCGAGCATGCGGTGATGGTGCTCGCCGAGCGCGCCGCCGCGCCGGTCGCTGCCTCGCTGCTGGTACGCGGCGGCGACACCCTTTTCGGCCGCTACTGGGGCGCGATCGAGCATATCCCGCTGTTGCATTTCGAATGCTGCTATTACCAGGCCATCGAATATGCGATCACCGAAAGGCTGCGCGTCTTCGAAGGCGGCGCGCAGGGCGAGCACAAGCTGTTTCGCGGCCTCATGCCCACCGAAACGCTGTCGGCCCATTGGCTGGCGCACCCGGCGTTCGCGCAGGCCATCGAGGAGCACCTTGCGCGCGAGCGACACGGCGTCGCCCGCTACGTGAACGAACTCACCGAGCACTCGCCCTTCAAGGCGGTGTGATGTGTCAGGCTCGGCGAGTTTCACTCAGATCAAGACGTTCGGCATCAGGCGCGATTAAGATCGCTTTTCGATAACCCGTACACCATGGATTGGACCGGAAGATGAGACTGAGCGGAAAAATCGCAATCGTGACAGGCGCCGGCTCCGGCTTCGGCGAAGGCATTGCAAAGCGTTTTGCTCTGGAAGGGGCCGGTGTCGTCGTCAACGACATCAACGCCGCTGGCGGCCAGCGCGTGGCCGGCGAGATCTCGAGTGCCGGCGGCAAGGCGGTGTTCGTCAAGGAGGACGTGACGCGCGCCAAGGATTGGGCAAGCCTGGTCGGCGCGGCGCAATCGGCGTTCGGTCGCCTCGACATCGTCGTCAACAATGCCGGCTGGACACATCGCAACAAGCCGTACCTCGAGGTGACCGAGGCGGAGTTCGATCGCGTCTATGCGGTAAACGTCAAGAGCGTCTACCTGTCGGCGATTCATGCGGTGCCCGTGTTCCGCAAGCAGGGCGGCGGATGCATTATCAACATCGCCTCCACGGCGGGCATCCGTCCGCGCCCCGGGCTGACGGTCTACAACAGCTCGAAAGGTGCCGTCGTGCTGATGTCGAAATCGATGGCAGGCGAGTTCGGCCCGGATAACATCCGCGTGAACTGCGTCAACCCGGTCTTCAGCCCTGACACGGCGCTGTCGGCCGAGTTCGCCGGCGGCGCGGTGACCGAAGAGGCCCGCAAGCGGTTTCTCGCGACGATCCCACTGGGCCGTTTTTCGACGCCGCTCGACGTCGCCAACGCCTGCCTTTACCTGGCCTCGGACGAGGCGAACTTCATCTCGGGCGTGTGCATCGAGGTGGACGGCGCCCGTTCCGTCTGACGGGCAGCGGCACGCGCCGCGCCGCGTTTAGCCCTTGGCGGGGCGCGCCCCGCCAAGCAGCACCGCGACCTGCTTCGAGCGTCGCCCGGGCACTACGTCCGCCTGAGGCCGCGGCTCGCTGGCGTGGCCCGCACCCGGCTCGTACGGCTTGGAGAAAATCGGGTCGGCCGCCTCGGCGGTTCGCGTCGCACTCGGCCGTCGGGCAGTGCTCCGCCCGCGCCCTTCTCCGCGGCCGCGCGCCTCGCCCCGCCCGGAGCGGCCCATGACGGCCGCCATCGCCCCCGCATTCGGCTCGAAGCCAGGGACGAGCACTCGTTCGATTGAACGCCCAATCAGCTTTTCGATCGCGGCGAGCGAATCGCGGTCTTCCGGCGCCACCAGCGATATGGCCTCGCCCGCCATCCCGGCGCGCCCGGTCCTGCCGATGCGATGCACATAGTCCTCGGGCGAATGCGGGATGTCGAAATTGATCACCTGCGGCAGACCTTCAATATCCAGGCCGCGGGAAGCGACGTCGGTGGCCACCAGTACCGCCGTGCGTCCCGCCTTGAATCCCTCGAGGGCCTCGAGCCGCTCCGCCTGGGACTTGTCGCCATGAATGGCATCCGCGTGGATGTGCTCGCGGCGCAGCTGGTGCGCCAGCCGATTGGCGCCGATGCGCGTTCCGCTGAAAACCAGCACCTGCGTCAGGTTGCGTGTTCGAATCAGATGGCACAGGAGCTCGCGTTTTTTCTCGCGCGCCACCGGGTACACCACGTGCGTCACCAGCTCCGCCACCGCGTTGCGCGCGGCGATTTGAATTTCCGCCGGATCGGTCAGCAGGGAAGACGCGAGCTTGCGGATCTCCTGGGGAAACGTGGCAGAAAAAAGCAGGTTCTGCCGGCGACCCGGAAGCAGCGCAATGATGCGGCGGATATCCGGCAGGAAGCCCATGTCGAGCATGCGGTCCGCCTCGTCCAGGGTCAGCACGGAGACCTGGCCGAACGTCACCGTGCGATTCTGTACGTGGTCGAGCAACCGCCCCGGCGTCGCGACGAGAACCTCTACACCGCGGCGCAGCTGGGCGATCTGCGCGTTCATGTCGACACCGCCGTACACAACCGCCGTGCGCAGCGGCAGATGGCGCGCATACTCACGAAAGCTTGCTTCAACCTGGATGGCCAGCTCCCGCGTCGGGGCAAGCACCAGGGCACGCACGGGATGACGGGCCGGTGACGCGCTGGTACTTGCCAGCGGCGCGATCTTCTGCAGGATCGGCAACGCAAAGGCCGCCGTCTTCCCCGTGCCGGTCTGCGCACCGGCCATGAGGTCACGGCCTTCAAGAACGAGGGGTATGGCCTCCGACTGAACGGGGGTCGGCGTCTGATAGCCGAGTTCGGTGACGGCGCGCAGGAGGGGCTCGATCAGACCGAGCTGTTCAAATCCGGATTCGATGACGTGCTGCTCCGTTGGTTTCCGCAATGCGAAAACCCGAAATTATACGCGCCCTTGCACACCCCGCCCAGGCCGCTCAGTTGATCGTCCGCTGGGCCCGCTCCGTCGTCGCGCGGCTCTCTGTCCCCGGCAGCCGCAGCTCGACATCCCAGTCGCTCTTCTGGGCCGCCGCCTGGAGCAAACGGCACAACGAGTGCAGCAGGACGGCGTCCAGGTTCAGCGTCACGCCCTGCCCGTCGGAGGGATGCAGCGCCACGACCGGCTGCCCTTTGCGGTCATGGGCCGTCTGGATACGCGACAGCAGCAGCGGAGACTCGCCAAGCGGCGTCTTGGGCGTATTGTTTTCGTAGGGTCGCGAGAAATCCGCGCGCGACACGGCCTGCTCATGCTCGATGCCGAGCAGCGCCTTGCGCGCCTCCGGATTCGCCTGGGTGCGGATCCGGGGGCTCGCGTCTTCCGCCAGCTTGACCAGCAACGGCCACAGCAGCTTGACGTAGCGTCGCGTAAGCCAAAGGCGAAGTTCCGCGCCGTCGCTGGTGCCAATGCGCATCAGCAAGCGGTCTTGCTCCGCGTCGTAATCGATGTTGATCTGCCGCAGCCGCACGCCGGTATTCTCCCGGCTGCGCAGCCCCGGCGCAATGGCTCCGGGGAAGCGGTCAGCCCGCGCCTACGGCCGGCGGCTCAGCCCGATGCCGCGCGGATCCGGTTCAGCAGCGCGGTCGTCGACTGTTCGTGCTCGAACGGGATCGACATCACCTCGCCCCCGCGCGCCAGCACACCAGCGGCTCCGACGATGCGATCGGCAGGCCAGTCCCCGCCCTTGACGAGCACGTCCGGCTGGCAGGCCTCGATCAGCGCGGCCGGCGTGTCCGTGTCGAACCAGGTCACGGCATCAACCGATTCCAGCGACGCGACGAGCGCCAGCCGGTCCTCGAGGCGATTGATCGGGCGATCTTCGCCCTTCGCGAGCCGGCGCACCGAACCGTCACTGTTCAAGGCGACGAGCAGCGCGGCGCCGCGCGCCCGCGCGCGGGCCAGATAGGTCACATGGCCG
Source organism: Betaproteobacteria bacterium SG8_39 (assembly GCA_001303445.1). Lineage (GTDB taxonomy): Bacteria > Pseudomonadota > Gammaproteobacteria > Burkholderiales > SG8-39 > SG8-39. The sequence continues at coordinate 23,130 of LJTQ01000005.1, forward strand.
CGATGCAGCAGATCGAACACGCCATTGGTGAACACCAGCGGTCGCGGCAGCGTGACGAGCCAGTGCGCCAGATCCTGCGGCGCCCGGATCTTGCGCTCAAACGCCGGCGCCGCCTGAGTCACGACTGCAACCGACGCGGCGTCAGGCGCTTTTTTCGGGCGCCTTGCACGGCGCTTGGCCCGGCGTGCAGTACTCGAGGATCTTCACCACCTTGAGCACGCCGCCCGTAGTGCGCGCGATCTCGACCGCCTCCCGGGCCTCGGCCTCGGTCACGATACCCATCAGGTAGACCACGCTGGCTTCGGTCACCACCTTGACGTGGTTCGGGTTGAAGTGACCGACGTCCAGAAATCGCGCTTTCACCTTGGAGGTGATGTAGGAGTCGTTGGTGCGTGCGCCGAACGACGACACGCCGGCAATCTGCGTCTCGTTCGCCACGCTGCGCACGCCCGCTGCGCCACGCGCGATCTTCTCGACCTCGGCGCGCGTACCGGCGTCCGGAACCTCGCCGGTGAGCAGTACGACGTAGTTGAACGACGTCACGTTGACGTGAACCTTGTCGCCGAAGCGCTCGTCGACGCGGTTGGACACCCGCAGCTCAATGCCTTCGTCGTCGACCTGCGCGCCCGTCGAGCGCCGGTCAGTCGCCGACATGACCGCGGCGCCCGCACCGACCGCGATCACCGTTTCGGCACATCCCTGCAGGAACAGCAGAGCCGCGAAAATCGCGCCCAAGGTCGGCCAGGGACCGGTGCAGCGTGTACTCATGACTTGACTCCGAACATTTGGTAATCGATTGCGTCGCACAGGCAATGCAGCGCCAGCAAGTGCACTTCCTGGACGCGGGCAGTGCTGGTGTGCGGCACATTGACATGGACATCGCCGTCCGCGATCCGTTCCCCGAGCTTGCCGCCGCGCCCGCCGGTCAGCGCCACCACCCGCGCGCCGATCGCCTGCGCCACGGCGACGGCCTCGAGAATGCTCGCCGAATTGCCGCTGGTCGAGATCGCCAGCAGGACGTCGCCCGCGCGCCCGATCGCGCGCAGCTGCTTGGCGAACACGTCCTCGTAGCGGAAGTCATTGGCAATCGACGTCAGCGCCGAACTGTCCGTGGTCAGCGCGACGGCCGCGAGCGGCGGACGATCGATCTCAAAGCGATTGACCAGCTCGGCGGCAAAGTGCTGCGCGTCCGCCGCAGAGCCCCCGTTGCCGCAGGCCAGGATCTTGCCGCCCGCACGCAAGGCATCAGCCATGAGGGACGCAGCCCGGGCGATCGGTGCCGCGAGAAGTTGCGCGCTCGACAGCTTGAGATTGGCACTTTCGCGAAAGTGCGCCCCGACGCGCACCGCCAGCTCGGCGGCGGAATCGGACGGATCCGTCGGAGCCGTCTTCTGCGCTGATCCCATGCGGAAATTCTACACTGCCGCTCTGCGATGACTTCGACCGCGACGTGCTGCGCCCCGGCCAACAGGGCCGCCGGACGATCGCCGGCCGGCGACAGGTCGCCGGCCGGCAACGCCCTAGCCATCGAAGGCATTGCGGATCCATTCGATGTCCTCGATCCGGGGCGGGCCCGTCGCATCGAGCAGCATGACGTCGAACCGGCAGGCGCGCTCGCCGCGACCGGCAAGGTAGTACTGCGCTGCCGCGATCAGGCGGGCACGCTTTGCGGCCGTAATGCTCTCGGCGGCGCCGCCGAAGCGCCCCACGCTGCGCAGACGGACCTCGGCAAACACGGTGACATCGGCGTCCTCGGCGACGATGTCGATTTCGCCAAGCCGGCACCGCCAGTTGCGGGCGACGATGCGCAGCCCTGCGCGACGCAGTCGTTCCGCGCACAGCGCTTCGGCTCGCGCCCCGCTTCGGTTCATGGCACCCTACCCTGCACACTGAGGGTCCTAACGAAGCTGCAGGCATCCCGTTGACCGCGCATCCCCCTACCGGCACCTTGTTCGTGGTTGCCACGCCAATCGGCAACCTGGCCGATCTCAGCGCGCGGGCGCAGGAGACCCTGGCGGGGGTCGAAGTCGTCGCCTGCGAGGACACGCGAACCTCGCGCACCCTGCTTGCGCACCACGCCATCCGTGCGCGCACCGTCGCGCTGCATCAGCACAACGAACGCGCCGCGAGCGCCGCGCTGCTCGAGGCGCTGCGCGCCGGCAAGGACGTCGCGATCGTCACGGATGCCGGCACGCCCGGCCTGTCGGATCCCGGTGCGCTGCTGGTCGCCGCCGCGCATGCCGCGGGCGTACGCGTGGTTCCGGTTCCGGGCCCGAGCGCGGCCACTGCGGCGCTTTCCGCATCCGGCTTTGTCGCCGGACCGTGGCTGTTCGCGGGATTCCTTCCGTCTGCCGCGGCGGCACGGCGCAAAGCCCTCGAGGGCTTCGATCTGCGATGGCCGATCGTGTTTTTCGAGGCACCGCATCGGATCCGCCCGACGCTCGAGGCCCTGGAGGCGCGCTTCGGTAGCGATCGCGAAGTGCTGATCGCGCGCGAACTGACGAAAAAGTTCGAGGAACTCGTCCGCTTGCCGCTCGGCGAAGCGCGCGCCTGGCTGGACGCCGATGCGCACCGCGAGCGGGGCGAGTTCGTGCTCGTTCTGGGTCCGGGCGCACCCGCCGACGATGCGCGCGCAGCGGGCATACGGGTGCTCGACGTGCTGCTCGAGGCGCTGCCGACGCTGTCTGCGCCCGAAGCCGCCAAGCTGGCTGCTCGCATCACGGGTGCGCCTCGCAACGCGCTCTACGCACATGCGCTCGCGCACGTGGAGCGCCGACGCAGCGAGTGCGGATAGAATCCGGCGTCACATGGATGCGCTGACGATTCGCCGGCCTGACGACTGGCACCTGCATCTGCGCGACGGCGAAGCCATGGCCGCCGTCCTGCCCGATAGCGCGCGCCGGTTCGCGCGCGCTATCGTCATGCCGAACCTGAAGCCCGCGGTGCGCACGACGCATCAGGCACTCGATTACCGCGAGCGTATCCTCGCCGCGCTGCCCGACGGCCTGGCGTTCGAGCCGCTCATGACGCTGTACCTCACGGATGACACCCCGCCCGAGGAAATCGCGCGCGCGAAGCTCTCCGGTCGCATTGCCGCGGTGAAGCTCTACCCGGCGGGCGCCACCACGCATTCCGACGAGGGCGTCACGCGCATCTCACGCTGCTTTCACACGCTCGAACGCATGCAGGAACTCGGCATGCCGCTGTTGATGCATGGCGAGGTCACCGATCCGGCAATCGACGTGTTCGACCGAGAACGCGCGTTCATTGACGACGTGCTCGGGCCACTGGTGGAGCGCTTTCCCAACCTGAAGGTCGTGCTTGAGCACATCACGACACGCGATGCCGTGCAGTACGTCGAGGTCACGGGGGCGCAAATCGCCGCGACGATCACCGCGCACCATCTCCTCATGAACCGCAATGCGCTGTTTCTGGGCGGCATCCGACCTCACCACTATTGCCTTCCGGTGCTCAAGCGCGAGGAACATCGCGAGGCACTGGTCGAGGCCGCGACGTCCGGCAACCCCAAGTTCTTCCTCGGGACGGACAGCGCACCCCATGCGCGCGACACCAAGGAGACCGGCTGCGGCTGCGCGGGCATCTACACGGCGCATGCGGCGCTCGAGCTGTACGCGATCGCATTCGAGGAAGCCGGCGCGCTCGACAAGCTCGAGGGCTTCGCGAGCCTCTACGGGCCGCAGTTCTACGGGCTGCCGGTCAACGAGGACAGCGTGACCCTGGTGCGCGAGCCCTGGGACGTACCCGAGCGGCTGGCCTTCGGCGCGGGCGAACTGGTGCCGCTGCGCGCCGGCGAGCGCCTGCCGTGGAAGCTCGCCTGAGCCTTGGCTGGGTGGAGGGCTGCGCGCGCTTCGCGCATCCGATCTTCGACCCCATGCGACCCGCGCTCGCGCGGCTCGCACGGGAAGCCGACTGGCCGGATCACGCGCGGCTCGATGCGCTCGCCGCAGACCTCGGGCGAATGCCGCGGACGCGAAGCGGGCGGCGCATCCGGTTCGTGCCGCCCGCGCCGCGGGGTGCTCAGGGCGAGAACTACGAGCTGCGGGTGAATGCGCGTGGCGAGGTCGCGACGCGCCCGCGGAACTGGCATGACCTGTTCAACGCCTTGGCTTGGTGCCTGTTCCCGCGCACCAAAGCGAGCTTGAATGCCATTCATGCGAGCGAGATCCCGCTGCACCGGGATCGGCGCGGGCCGGCGCGCGACCTGCTGACGATCTTCGACGAGGGCGGCGCGCTGGTGGCCAGCAGCGACCCCGAGCTGATCGCGCTGATCCGCGCCTGTCGCTGGCGGACGCTATTCTGGACCGAGCGCGAGCGCCTCCTGAATGGTCTGCGAATCGTGGTGTGCGGCCACGCCGTGCTCGAGCAGGCGCTCATGCCCTGGCCTGGCATCACCTGCAAGGCCTTGCTCGTTCCGGTCGAGGAAACGCTGCTCCATGCCCCCGCCGAGGCGCTCACCGAGGTCCTCGACGCTGCGGCCGCCGCATGGTTCGACGCCTACGCGCGGTCCAGCTCGCCGCGCGACCTGGCCGCGCTGCCCGTTTTCGGCTTTCCGGGCTGGAGCGAAGGCAGCGCGCGGCCCGAGTTCTACGCCGACGCGCGCTACTTCAGACCACAGCCGCGGGCCCGCATGGCTCGGGACCGGTAGAATTGTCACGGGAGTCGGCCAGGCAGTCGCTGCCAGCCCCGCAAGGGTGCAGGCAGAGGAAAGTCCGGGCTCCACAGAGCGGGATGCAGGGTAACCCCCTGGCACGGCGACGTGACGAACAGGGCCACAGAGACGAGTCGCATGGCGCAAGCCGTGCGGGTGAAACGGGCAACCTCCATCCGGAGCAACACCAAATAGGCAAGCGCTTGAGGTCGGCTCGGCCGAGCTTGCGGGTAGGTGGCTAGAGCCTCGGGGTAACCCGGGGTCGAGAGGAATGGCTGTCGTGGCCGCGGCCCTTCACGGGGCCGCGGTCAACAGAACCCGGCTTATCGGCCGGCTCCCAATCGACGCAGCGCGACCGCCCAAATCGCCGCCGGGTGCTTGCACCACGGGCGCGATCCAACGACAATCGCCGCGGAACAAAAAGATAACGGCGCCGCCGCCCCTGACAATGGATATCCGGCTCAACCAGAACGACGTTACCAATCGGATCAACGTCGAGGATGCGAGCCGGGTCAGGGCCGCCGTCCTGGAGATATTTCAGACGCGCTATCCGGGGGTCGACTTCGCGCCCCTTGCGCAGGCCTTCGACGACGTCAGCGCGCTGTTCGACGGCCGTTTTCCGGGCTACCTCGCCTGCGACACGCTGTACCACGACGTGCGCCACACGCTCGACATGGCGCTCGCGATGGCGCGCCTGATCGACGGACACGATCGTTCCTGCGCCGTCCCAGAGCGGCTCGGTGCGCGGCGCGCGATGCTCGGCGTGATCATCGCGCTGCTGCACGACAGCGGCTACATCAAGCGGGTTTCGGAAAAAGACGTGCCCAACGGCGCCGTCTTCACCAAAGTGCATGTCAGCCGCAGCGCGGACTTTCTGCTGCGCTATCTGCCACAGCACGGCTTCGCGCCTGAGGCCGCGCTGGCGGCGCAGCTGGTGCATTTCACCGGATACGAGCTGGAGGTCGACGACATCAAGATCCAGGATGGCAAGGACCGCCTGATCGGCTACATGGTCGGCACCGCAGACCTGCTCGGCCAGATGTCGGATCGCATGTACCTGGAAAAATGCCGCGATTTCCTCTACGAAGAGTTCGTCTGGGGACACATCGCTCGCGAAACCCTGCCCGACGGCAAGGAAATCGTGCGCTACGCGTCCCCCGAGGATCTGATCACCAAGACACCCGGGTTTTACGAGTACGTTGCGCGCCAGCGCATCCAAAAGAAGCTCGGTGCGGCCGACCGCTACGCGGCGGCGCATTTCGACGGCCCGAGCCTGTATCAGTCCGAGATCGATCGCAACATGGATTTTCTGCGCGAGACGATCGAGACGGCCGACTTCGAGCGGCTGCGGCGCGGCTGCTACTCGCTGTCACAGGCCGACCAGCGCGCGGCCTGAGGAATCCTCGCGCGGCGTCTGACGAGCCGCCGGCGTCTGCGCACTTTGTCACGTTAGCCTGAAATATCCGGCGTTTTGCGACCTACGTCGCTTGCAGCCCCGGGGAGGCCATGGCCGAATCGGTGCCATGACAGTTTCTTTAAGAGTCGCCCCCGTCGCGCGGGCTGCCTGCGGCCCACGCAATCTGCGCCAGGATTCGGCGCCCGCACTGTTCCGCCTGCTGTCGGACAGCGCCTTGTCGCGCGCTGCGCTGGCGTCCTGTGGCGCCGCCGTCGCGATCGTGGATGCGCAGGACGCTCAATGGCCGATTGCCTACCTGAACCCTGCGTTCGAGCACATGTTCGGTTATCGCGACGGCGAGGTGAGAGGGCGGCCTTTGCTGTCCTTGTTCCTCGACCATGATGCACACGTTCAGGATCGGCTGCTCGAGACGGTGGAGGCGCCGCATGAGCTGCGCGCCCTTCACCGCAGCGGCGAGCCGCTCGACGTCGAGGTCGTCACGGGCCCGGTGCACGACAGCGCCGGGCGCCTGACCCACTGGGTACTGACCTTCACCGATCGTACCGAACTCGCGCAGCTGCGCGAGGAGCTTGCCGCCCTGAGATCGCCGCGCGTCGCCTGACGCGCTGTCCGCGCCGATTATTCCTTCGCGCGCAGGGATTGCACGAGGTCGATCAGCATCAGCACGAAACCGATGCCCGCGACGGCCCACAGTGCGAATTCGTTCAGCTTGACCACGACCGGCCCGATGAACACGGCGAGCAGCACCGCCGCAACGATTCCACCCAGCACCTTCATTCCTTCGTCTCCCCGTTCTGCTTCGGTTTCACGCTAGACCTCCGCATCCGCCGCGACCGCGCCCACCAGCCAGCGCGCGGTCCGCAGTAGGCGCGCGTCGGTGCCGCGCGCCCCGACGAGCTGAACGCCGAGCGGCAGTCCGTTCGCGCCCTGCATGAGCGGCAGGGTGATGGCGGGCATCCCCGCGAACGTCCACAGCGTGCAGAACGACGGGTCGCCCGTCGCGTCGAGTCCCTTCGGTGCGGTCCCCGGCGCCGCCGGGGTGAGGATCGCATCGCAGCGCTCGAAGATCTCCTCGAACCCCGCGTTGATGATCGGAATGCGCGCGACCGCCTGCTGGTAGTCCAGCGCCGTCACCGCACGGCCGCGCTCGAGCTGCGCCCGCAGCGACGCGGACAATTGGTCCCGTCCGCGTGCCCACTCGGCATCGAGGTTCGCGGCCATTTACGCTTCCATGATCGTGCGATGCCAGGCAAGCGAATCCCCGGTGGTCGCCGGCAGGTCCAGGTCGACGACGCGCTCGCCGAGATGTTCCACGAGCTCGGCAAAGCCCTCCCGCTGGTCGCCGTCGCTCTGGTCCCAGAGCGGCGTGCGCGCAAACGCGAGCAGCGGTGGGAGTGGCGGATCCTCCGCGGCGACGCGGCAAAACGGCGGCCGTGCCCGCGGCCGCGTGTCCGGATCGGCGTCGTCGTAGCCGACCAGCGACTCGCAGATCAGCGCGACGTCCTCGACCGAGCGCGCAAAGACGCCCACATGATCCAGCGTGCGCGAAAGTTTCAGAACGCCCGAGCGCGGAATCAGGCCATGCGTCGGCTTGAAGCCGAACACCCCGCAGAATGCGGCAGGCCGGATCACCGAACCGTTGGTCTGGCTGCCCAGCGCGAGCGGCACCATTCCGGCCGCAACCGCAGCAGCCGATCCGGAGGACGATCCGCCGGGGGTGTGCTCCGGGTTGTGCGGATTGCGCGTTTTGCCCGGCGTGTAGGTCGCGCATTCGGTGGTAACCGTCTTCCCCATGATGACGGCACCGGCCGCACGCAGCATTGCCACTGCCGCGGCGTCGTGCGCGGGTGTGCGGCCGGCATGTAAAACCGTGCCGTCCTCGGTGGGCATGTCAGCGGTATCGAAGATGTCCTTGACCGCGACCGGCACGCCGTGCAGCGGGCCAATTGCGCGCCCCTCTCTGCGGTCGGCATCGCGGGCATGCGCCTGCGTCCGCGCATGCTCGGGATCCAGATAGGTCCAGGCCTCGATCGCCGGGTCCGCCTCCGCAATCCTGGCAAGGCAGGCCTCGACCAGCTCCTCGGCGCTCAGTGCGCCGTCGCGAATCGCCCGCGCCGCGTCGCTCGCCGAGAGCCAGTTGAGTTTTGACGCATCCATGCCGAGCTCAACGTCCGTAAATCAAGTTCGGCAGCCAGAACAGCACCTGCGGGAAAACGTACACCACGAACATGGTGACGAACACCATGCCCAGAAAGGGGAAGCAGCCCTTGAAGATCGTCCATAGCTGCACGTGCGGCGGCGCGATGCCCTTCAGGTAGTACGCCGACATGGCCATCGGTGGCGTGAGGAACGACGTTTGCAGATTGAGCGCCACCAGGATGCCGAACATCATTGGGTCGACGTCGAAGTGCGGCAGCAGCGGCAGGAAGATCGGCACGAAGATGATGATGATCTCGCTCCATTCCAGCGGCCAGCCCAGCAGGAAGATGATGCACTGCGAGATGATGAGGAACATGACCGTATTGAGGTTCAAGCCAAGGACGAAGTCCTTGATGAGACCTTCGCCGCCGAGATACGAGAACACCGACGAAAAGGTCCATGACCCCACGAACAGGAAGCACACCATGGCCGAGGTGCGGGCCGTAAGGTAAACGGCTTCCTGAAGGCGCTGCCAGGTCAGCGCGCGGTACGCCGCCGCCAGGACCAGGCTGCCCAGCGCGCCGATCGCGGCCGCCTCGGTCGGCGTTGCCAGGCCGAAAAGGATCGAACCCAGCACCGACAGAATCAGCACGGCGAGCGGCACGAAGGCCTGGAGCAGCAATATCCCCGCCTTCGTCCAGGGCACGTTGCTCTCGCTCTCTGGCAGCTTCGGCGCGAGCTTGGGATTGATTACGGCGCGCGTGATCACGTAGCCGATGTACAGCCCGGCCAGCAGCATGCCCGGTATCAGCGCGGCTGCATACAGCCGCACCACCGAGATGGACGCCGTGGCGGAATAGACGATCAGCATGATCGAGGGCGGAATCAGGATGCCGAGGGTTCCACCTGCGCAGATCACGCCCGCGGAGAGCCGCTGGTCGTAGCCCGCCTTGAGCATCGCCGGAAACGCGAGCAGACCCATCAACGTCACCACCGCGCCGACGATGCCGGTGGCGGTGGCAAACAGCGCGCAGGTCACCAGTGCCGCGACGGCCATCGCGCCCGGCACGTGGCGGAACGCGACCTGAAGGCTGTAAAAAAGGCGATCGAGAATGCTGGCGCGCTCGACCACATAACCCATGAACAGGAACAGCGGCACCGCAACGAGCACGTCGTTGCTCATGATGCTCCAGGTGTTCTGCGTCAACAGGTAGAAGATGCGGCTTTCGAAAAACTCCTGGCCGGGCTGATAGTAGGCATAGAAGCCGAACCCCACAGCCATCCCCATCAGCGTGAACGCGATCGGGAACCCCAGCAGGATGACGAAGATGAACAGCCCCAGCATCACCAGGGCGATGGCCGGATCGCTCACTTGGCAGACTCCTGTTGTGCGGCACCGCCACCGGCGTATTGCTCCATCAACACGTCCTCGAGCTCCTCGACATCGTGCAGCCGCTGCGGCCATCGGTTGTCGCGCATGCACATAATGCAGCGCAGGACTTCGGCGACCCCCTGGATTGCCAGCAGGGCGGCACCGAACGGGATCAGGAGCTTGAGCTGCCACACCGGGACGCCGACCGGGCTGTTGACGCTCACCTCGCGAATCCTGAATGCCTCATAGCCGTAATTCCAGCCGGCATACATGAGTGCGAGCACGCCCGGGAAAAAGAACAAGACGTACAAGGTGATCTCGATGATGGCCTGTCCCCGAGGCGGCCACATGCGGTAGATGAAGTCACCGCGGACATGGCCGTTGCGAGAAAGGGTGTAGGCCCCCGCCATGAAGAAAAGGCCGCCGTACATCAAGTAGCTGAAGTCGAACGCCCAGCTCGTCGGATCGTTCAACACATAGCGCATGAACACCTCGAACGAGGTGCCAAACGTCAAGATGATGATGCACCAGGCGAATGCGTGGCCGACCATCTTCGATAGCTGGTCGACGCCGTAAATGAAGCGATTGATCATGTCAGCCCCTGCGCGCGGCCGGATGCATAAAGAACGTCAAGAAAAATGGGGCGGCGCAACGCACCGCCCCAGTCCAGCCCTGGGTACCCAGCCAGGAATTCAGGCTCAGCCCGGGATTTTGACCTTGAACACGTGCTCGTAGCCGAGCTTGTAGTCCGCGTCGTTCATCCAGTAGTAGTAGGCAACGCGCTTGGCCCAGTCACGCTGCGATTCCACCACTTTCTTGAAGAACGGATCCGCATCGGAGAGTCGCTTGGTCAGCACATCCCAGGCCTCGAGCTGCGCCTTGAAGACCGACGTCGGCGTACGCAGCACGTTGACCTTGTGCTTGTTGATCAGCACCTGCAGATCGCGCGAGTAGTTGTCCATCGCGGTCCACCAGTTCGACGAGGACGCGGCCTCCACGGCGTGCTGCCAAATCGCCTGCAGGTCCTTGGGCATCGCGTCCCACTTCTTCTTGTTGATGATGATCTCGAAGAATTCCATCGCCTGGTGATAGCTGCCCAGCTCGTAGTTCTTGATGACGTCCTGCGCGCCGAAACGGCTGTCCGAGGTCGGATTGTTGAATTCGAACGCTTCGATGACACCGCGCTCGAGGGCCGGGATGATTTCGCCCCCACCAAGCTGCGTCACCTTGGCGCCCATTTCCTGGAACAGGTCCGCCGCGAGTCCCACGGTGCGGTACTTGAGGCCCTTGAGCTGGCTCGCATCGGTGATTGGCTTCTTGAACCAGCCGAGCGGCTGGGTCGGCATCGGCATCGCGAAAAATCCGACCACGTTCAAGTTGAGCTTGCCCAGCAATTCCCTGTACAGGTCGAGTCCGCCCCCGCGATAGATCCACGCCAGCGTCTGGTGGGCATCGCAGCCGTTGATGGGGCCCGAGCCGAAGAGCGACGCCACCTTGGACTTGCCGTACCAGTACACCGGTACCGTGTGTCCAGCGTCCAGCACGCCCTTGCTCACCGCATCCATAACCTCGAACGACTTCACCACCGCACCACCAGTGAGATAGTCGATCCGGATGCGACCGCCCGACATATCGTTCACGCGCTTGACGAACTCCTGGGCCATCTCGTTGAAGATGTCCGTGGCGCTCCACGAGCCCTGCATCTTGATGACGATCGGCGACTGCGACTTCGCGATCATCGGGAAGCCGAGCGTCGCAGCGCCGGTCGCGGCAGCCGCCGCGCCGGTCAGGAACTTGCGTCGGCCCGACGTCGGTACTTTCTTTACTTCATTCATGATGATGCCTCCTCTATGAGCAACATGCGGATGCGCCGGAACGGTCGCCCGACGCGTGTCCGATGGGAACAGGGCGCGGGCCCGTACCCCAGGCTCGTGCGTACCCCCCAAAAAGGACGTGGACATTCTAGACCCCCCTCCCGAGCGTCGCAAGGCGACTCCACGATCCGAAACGAGACGCATCGCCGCCGAATCAGGCGTAGTACAGGACGAGGTAGGCGGCGAGGAGTATCGCCACCCAAAGCGCCATTCCCCCGGTGGTCCAGGTCCGCGCCAGTATGCCGTCGGCGCCGTGGTGCCGGTGCAGGGCGGCACCGAGCCGGGACAGCAGAAGGTGGGCGAACGACCGGCTCGCCGCCCGGGCCATCGCCAGCAGGCGATCGAGCCCGTGCACCAGCCGCGGCGCCAGGCGCCGGTACAGCCAGTCCGTGTCGAGCGTGATCGTCAGCGTTCGCCGCAGCATCGGCAGCATGACGAAAAACGCGAGGCCCGAAAACAGCAGCAACTCGAGCTGCACGACCACGTGCGCGCCCGTGTACGGCACGTAGTCCACCGGGTACGGCAGCCGCGCGTACAGCGGCCCGTACAGCACCCCCAGCCCCACACAGAGCGCCGCGAACAGCAGCATCGCCAGCCGCATGTTGAGCGGCGGTTCCGGCGGACGCAGCCCGGAGTCCCTCTGGAAGAAGACGAACCAGGGAAACTTGATTCCGGCGTGCAGGAAAACGCCCGCCGACGCGGCGGCCAGCGCGAGGTAGACCCAGAGCAGGTGCTGGTCGACCGCGGCCTGCGCGATCATCGACTTCGAGACGAAGCCCGAGGTCAGCGGGAACGACGAGATGGCGAGCGCACCGATGCCGCCGCACACGGCCGTCAACGGCATGGTGCGGAACAGGCCGCCCAGGTCGGTGCACTTGCGCCGGCCCGTGGCGTAGAGCACCGATCCGGCCGACATCAGCAATAGCGCCTTGTAAAGGATGTGCGTAAAGGCGTGCGCCGCGGCGCCGTTCAGGGCGACCTCCGTGCCGATGCCGATGCCCGTCACCATGAAGCCGACCTGGTTGACGATGCTGTACGCCAGGATGCGCCGCATGTCGTTTTCCAGTAGGGCGTAAACGATGCCGTAGAACACCATGAACAGGCCGACCCACACCAGAATCTCGGCGCCGGGAAAGCCGCGCAGCAGCACGTACACGGCGGTCTTCGTGGTGAACGCCGACAGGAACACCGTTCCGCTCCAAGAGGCCTCGGGATAGGCGTCCGGCAGCCAGGCGGAGAGCGGCGGCGCCCCTGCGTTGACCAGGAATCCGGCGAGGATCAGCCAGTGCGCCGGGGTGTCGAGCGCGAACTGGGTAAACAGGGTGGAGTCCGTCGCGGAAACGTGCCCGGCGACCCCGGCCAGAAGCAGCACGCCGCCGAGCAGGTGCACAGCCAGGTAGCGCCGGCTCGCGGCCCAGGCGCGTGACGTCCCCGCGCTCCAGATGACGAGCGTCGAGCCGATCGCCATCAGCTCCCAGAACACGAACAGCGTAACGAGGTCGCCGGCCAGTGTCGCGCCGATCGCCGAGCCGGCGTAGACGTAGGCGGCCGGCAGCTCGAGTCGGCTCTTCTGGCCCAGCGCGAACAGCGCACCGCCGAACACCATGATCGCGAACACGGTCGCGAATAGGCGCGAGAGCCGGTCCACCGCGTAGGGCACGATGTCCAGGCCGAGGTACTCGGCGCGCCAGAGCACACCCTCCGGCGCCGAGAGCACCAGCGCAAGCGCGGCCAGCGGCGCGCCGAGCGCCACGATCGACCGCGCGTGGCCGCGCAGCAGCGCAAGCAGCAGGCCTGCGACGATGACGATCAGGCCGGGATGCGCCAGCGCACTAGCCACGCTCGTCCTCCTGATAGTAGCGATCAGGGCGCTTAAGCAACACGCCCAGCGCCTTCGCCGCCACGATCAGCGCCGCGCAGGCCAAGAACCCGTACCAGGCGCCGAAGCCGAACACGCCCTCGATCGCAAAATGGGGATGCAGGTCCACCGCGAACTCGGCGAGCACCGTGACCGCGAGCACGACGATGAACACGCGCCAAAGCAGGCGAATGGTCGAGGCGCGTGCCAGCCAATGGTCGTCCATCTCAGCCCTCCTGAAGCGCCCGCGCGAGCGCGAGCGGCACGTCCGGGACGAAAAACAACGCGATCGTGGCGCCGGCGGTCGCCGTCAGCGCGATGAGCATCGGCAGTGGCGCTTCGCCGTGCGCCTGGCCGTGCGGCCCCGGCGCCGGCGGGCGCAGGAACGCGCGGTAGACCACGGGGACGAAATAGGCGGCGTTTAGCAGGGTGCTCGCTACGATCACCGCGACGGCCGGCCAATGCGCGATCTCCACCGCGCCCGACAGCATGAACCACTTGCTCACGAAGCCGGCCGCGGGCGGCAGTCCAATCATCGACAGCGCGCCGACGGCAAACGCCGCCATGGTCCACGGCATGCGCCGTCCGATGCCGTCGAGCTGGCTGACCTCGGTCTTGTGCGCAGCGGTGTAGATCGCGCCCGCGGCGAAGAACAGGGTGATCTTGCCGACCGCGTGCGCCGCAATGTGGACGACCGCGCCGATAAGCGAGAGCGGCGCGAGCAGCGCGCTGGCCAGCACGACGTACGAGAGCTGGCTCACGGTCGAATAGGCGAGCCGGCGCTTGAGGTTGTCGGCCCGCAGGGCGACCACCGACGCCGCGATGATCGTGAAACCCGCGACCACCGGCAGCCAATCGACTTGCCCGGTCGCGTTGAGCGCGTCGACGCCGAATATGTAGACGATCACCTTGACCACCGCAAACACCCCCGCCTTCACCACGGCAACCGCGTGCAGCAGCGCCGAAACCGGCGTCGGCGCAACCATGGCCGACGGCAGCCAGCGGTGAAACGGCATCAGTGCCGCCTTGCCGATGCCGAACATGAACAGCGCGAGCAGCAGACCGACCGTCGCGTTCGACGGCGCCGGCCGCAGAATGCCGCCCGGCAGAAACTCGAGCGTCCCGGCGAGCCACCAGGTCGCGATGACCGCGGGCAGGAGCAGGACGATCGAGGTGCCGAGCAGCAGACCCAGATAGACGCGCCCGCCGTTGCGCGCCTCGGCGTCGCCGTGGTGTGTCACCAGCGGATAGGTGATCAGCGTCAGCGCCTCGTAGAACAGAAACAGCGTGAGCAGATTGGACGAATACGCGATTCCCATCGTCGCGGCGAGCGCCAGCGCGAAGCAGACGTAGAAGCGCGTCTGGTGCGCCTCCTGGTTGCCGCGCATGTAGCCGATGGAGTAGATCGAGTTCACGATCCACAGCCCCGAAGCGATGAGCGCGAAGAGCATGCCGAGCGGCTCGACGCGAAATCCGAGCGCGATGCCCGGCAGCAGCTCGAGGACGAACAGCTGCGGCCGGCCGCCCGCCATGACCTGCGGCAGCAGCGCCAGCACGCAGGCGAACAGCAGCGCGGCGGTCACCAGCGTCACGCCCTCGCGCAGGTTCGGCCAGCGTCCGGCGAGCGCGATGCAGACCGCGCCGAGCGCCGGCAGCAGGATCGCCGCGGCGATGAGCTGCGCGCCGGTCACGGCCCGCCTCCGAGCAGCAGCGTCGCCGCGCGGCGCGCGCCCTCGACCGTGAACGAGGTGTCGAAGCCGAACCAGATGCAGGCCCCGACCAGCACCCAGGCCGGGATCAGCAAGGAACGCGGTACGTCGCCGGCGGTGGGCGTCGCCTCGGTCGGCGCGCTCAGGTAGGCGGCCTCGACAAAGCGCCACACGTAGGCCACCGCAATGAGCGAGGTGGCGACGACGAGCGCGGCGAGCCACCAGCGTCCCGCCTCGAGCGCGGCGAGCACCAAGTACCACTTGCTGACGAACCCGGCGGTGCCTGGCACGCCGATGAGCGACAGCCCGGCGATCACGATGCCCAACGACGTGAGTGGCATCGCGCGCGCAAGGCCCTGTGCGCCGGCAACCGGTGTGCGGCCGGTGTGATAGGCGACGATGCCGAGCAGCAGGAACAGGGCACCCTTGGTGATGCCGTGGTTGAACAGGTGCACGATCGACGCCGTGAGGCCTTCGGCCGAGGCCAGCGATGCGCCCAGCGTGATGTAGCCGATCTGCGCGACGCTCGAATAGGCGAACAGCCGCTTGAGGTCCGTCTGCCACACGGCGACGAGCGAGGCGCTGACGATGGCGAGGATCGAAAGCCCCATCAGAATCTGGGGCATCGGCAGCACATCGGTCACCAGGCGCAGGCCGAAGACGCCGAAATAGAACCGCAGCAGCACGTAGATCGAAACCTTCGTCGCGGTGGCCGCCAGAAAGGCGGTGACCGCGGACGGTGCGTAGGTGTAAGCGTTCGGCAGCCATAGATGCAGCGGGAACAGGGCCAGCTTGAGAGAAATACCGACGGTGATGAAAGCGAGTGCGGCAAGCACCGGTCGGTCATGGCTGTAGCCCTGCAGCCGGTCGGCCATGTCGGCAAGATTGAGCGTCCCGGTCTTCAGGAACAGCAGACCGACGCCGACGACGAAGAACGTGGCGCCGATCGTGCCGAGCATGAGGTACTGAAACGACGCCAGCAGCGCGCGGCGGTCGCGCCCCAGCGCAATCAGCACGTAGCTCGACAGCGAGGCGATCTCCATGAAGACGAACAGGTTGAACGCGTCGCCGGTGATCGTCATGCCGAGCAGGCCGGCAACGCACAGGCAATACATCGTGTAGAAGAGGTACGCCTGATCGCCGCGCAACTCGGCCGCAACGCTGCGCCAGGCATACGGCGCGACCGCAGTGCCGATGCCCGACACCAGCACCAGCACGAACGCCGAAAGCGCATCCACGCGGTATTCGATGCCCCAGGGCGGCGCCCAGCTGCCAATGGCGTAGGAAATCGGCCCGTGGCGCACCACCTCGAAGGCGAGGAC
>LJTQ01000088.1 GCA_001303445.1 Betaproteobacteria bacterium SG8_39
TACTGCATCCGAGCGTGGAACAACGCCTCGCGCTCTGGGCGAAGGCGAACGGCTGCGACGCTGCCCTGCAGGCGATCGGGGAGCGCGAGTGGACCGATGCCGCGGGGCATGGGCATACGGCGACGCTGCTGCGCTACGCGGGGTGCCGCGTCGAGACGGCGCTGTGGCGGCTGAGCGGTGCGGGGCACGTATGGCCAGGCGGTCGGCTCGATTATCTTCCCTCGTTGCTCGGGCCTGGCACGCGGGTCATCGACGCGAACGCGGAGATGTGGCGCTTCTTCCAGCGCCACCCGCTGGGTGCATCGCCGGATGCGAACGCTGCCGGACTTGAGACACGTCAAGCGCGCAACTGAGCTGCACGGCTAACCTGCGCGCAGGGGTCCGAGCGTGACGGAGGGGGGAACCGGGATGCTGAGCGAGAGCGAGGTGTACGACGCGTTGCGCGGAGTCGAGGATCCGGAAGCCGGCATGAGCATCGTCGATCTCGGCCTGGTCTACGGCGTCGACGTGACGCCGACGCGCATTCACGTGCGCATGACGATGACCTCGCCCGCCTGCCCGGTTGCGCCCTACATCGTCGAGGAATCGGTCGCTGCGATCCGCACGGCGGCACCGGGCGTTCCGGATGTCGACGTCGAACTCGTCTGGGACCCGCCCTGGACGCCCGAGCGCATGAGCGCGGCGGCACGCGAACGCTTCGGCTGGGGCGGCGAATCGGTATGAGCGCGCCGGGAGGCGTATCCCCGCGCGGGCGCTTTCCACTGCTCGTCCTCGGTTTCGTTTCCCTGACCAGCGGCGTGCTGGGTGGACTGGCGCGCGTCGGCCTGGACGGGCTCCCCGCGCCGGGGAGCGCGGTGGTGCTGCACGGTGCATTGATGGTGAGCGGATTCTTCGGCACCGTCATTGCGCTCGAGCGCGCCGTCGCACTCGGCAAGACCTGGGCCTATGCCGCGCCGCTTGCCAGCGGCCTTGGCGGACTCGCGCTGCTCGCCGGCATGCCGGGCGCCGGATTCGCCATGCTGGTGTTTGGCGCGCTGGCGCTGGCGGCGGCAAACGCGGCGATCGTCCGGCGTCAGCCCTCGCTGGAGAGCGCCACGCTGGCTGTCGGCGCGGCATGCTGGCTCGTCGGCAATGGCGTGCTGCTCTACGGGCAGCCGGTGTCTGCAGCGGTGCCCTGGTGGATCGCCTTCTTCGTGCTGACCATTGGCGGTGAGCGGCTCGAGCTTTCGCGCTATGCACCGCGTCCAGCCGTCGCACGGCATGCGTTTGTCGCGATTGCCGGCGCCGTCCCGCTCGCTGCACTGCTCGCCGCCTGTGTCGGAGCCAGCGGGTGGCGCGTCCAGGGCGCAGCGCTGCTCGCGCTTGCCGCCTGGCTGTGGCGATACGACATCGCGCGCGTCACGGCGCGCCAGCAGGGTCTGGCGCGCTACATCGGCATCTGCGTACTGTCGGGCTACCTGTGGCTTGCGGTGGGCGGTCTTGCGCTGCTGGCGGGCGGCGTGCTGCGCGCCGGCCCGCTGTACGACCTCGCGCTGCACGCGCTCATGCTGGGGTTCGTCTTCGCCATGGTCTTCGGCCACGCGCCGGTGATCCTGCCCGCCGTCCTCCGCGTGAGGATCCCCTACGCCGCCGGGCTGTACGTTCCGCTCGTCCTGCTGCACGGCTCGCTTGCGCTGCGCGCTGCGGGCGATCTCGCCGATCATGCCGCGCTACGTGCTACGGGCGCGCTGGGTAATACGATCGCGATCGCGGCGTTCATCCTGACCGCCGCGGGTCTTGCGCTGAGTAAAAAAGGGGCGAAGAAGGGGTCAGACCCCTGTGGATAAGTCGTCAGGGCATCCGGTGATCGAGGGGCGCAGAGGACTTATCCACAGGGGTCTGACCCCGATGACCCCAGCACCTTGCCCGGATTCATCAGGCCCTGCGGGTCGAGCGCCTGCTTGAGTCGGCGCATGAGCTCGAGCTCGAGCGCCGATTTGTGCCTGCGGATCTCGTCGCGCTTGAGCTGGCCGAGCCCGTGCTCGGCGGAGATCGAGCCACCCAGCGCATCGACAATCGCGTAGACGACCGTGTTGACCTCCGCACGCCGGCGCATCAGGGCGCTGTTCGCCGCAGGATCGGCGAAGCCGACGTTGTAATGCAGGTTGCCGTCGCCGGCGTGTCCGAACGCGAAGATCAGGATGCCGGGAAAGGCGCGCTCGAGCGCCTCCGCGCCGCGCGCGATGAATTCGGGGATCTTCGACAGCGGCACTGAAATGTCGTGCTTGACGTTCTCCAGCTGCGCCTCCGGCATGCGCTCGCGAATCGACCACAGCGCCCGCGACTGCGCACCGCTCTGCGCCAGGACGACATCGCTTGCAACGCCGCGCGCGAGGCTTTCGGCGAACGCCTGCTCGGCACGCTGATGCAGCATCGCCGCCGAATCGCTGTCGCCGAGCTCGACGAGTACGTACCAGGGATGCGGCGCGGGCAGGGGGTCGGTGGTGCCCGGAATCTTGGCGAGCGCCGTGTCGATGCATACGCGCGAGAGCAGCTCGAAGGCGGTGAGGCGATCGCCCAGGCGTGCGCGCAGCAGGGCAAGCAGTTCGATCGCCTGCTGCGGCGTGTCGAGGCCGAACCACGCGGTTGCCCCGGACAGGGGCTGCGGGTAGAGCTTCAGGACCGCCGCGGTGATGATGCCGAGCGTGCCCTCGGCGCCGATGAACAGCTGCTTCAGGTCGTAGCCGGTATTGTCCTTGCGCAGTCCGCGCAGCCCGTCCCAGACCTGGCCGTCGGGCAGCACCACCTCGAGCCCGAGAACCTGCTCGCGCGCGTTGCCGAAGCGCAGGACGTTGACGCCGCCCGCGTTGGTCGACAGGTTGCCGCCGATGCGACAGCTGCCCTCCGCGCCGAGCGACAGGGGGAAGAAGCGGTCCGCCTCGCGTGCGGCATGCTGGATGTCGGCCAGCACGCAGCCTGCCTCCGCGGTGAGCGTGTCGTTGAGGGGGTCGATCGCGCGGATGCGGTTCATGCGCGCCAGAGAAAGCACGATCTCGCGCTGCGCGCCGACCGGGACCGAGGCGCCGCACAGGCCGGTATTGCCGCCCTGCGGCACGATGGCAACCCCCGCGCGGGCGCACTGTGCGACTACCGCCGCCACCTCGCCGGTGTTCGCCGGCCGCACGACGCATTCCGCCGGGCCGCTGAACTGCCGGCGCCAGTCGACGAGATAGGGCGCCATGTCCGCTGCCTCGGTGAGCACGTTGGCGGCACCCACGGTGGCGGAAAGCGCTTCGACGAATCGGGTTTGCGGCACAGCAGACATCAGCGAAATCGGCTGGAAGGTTTCTTGACGGCGATTTTCCCACACCGTACTTTGTGGCCCAATCCACTCCCCGAAAGGATGCCGTCATGATCAGCCGTGCGCGCGAGGTCGGACCCAAGCGTTATCGCGCATCGACCGGACGCTATTACGAAGACTTCGAAGTCGGCGATGTCTACGAGCACCGTCCGGGGCGCACCCTCTCGGAGGCCGACAACACCTGGTTCACGCTGCTGACCATGAACCAGCATCCGCTGCATTTCGATGCCGAGTACGGTGCGCAGACCGAATTCAAGCGCCCATTGGTCAATTCCTGTCTCACGCTGTCGATCGTCACCGGCATGAGCGTTGCCGACGTCAGCCAGAAGACGGTGGCGAATCTCGGCTGGGACAAGATCCGCCTGACCGCGCCGGTGTTCGCCGGCGACACGGTGTACGCGGAGTCGGAAGTCATCGGCAAGCGCGAATCGAATTCGCGTGCGCACCACGGCATCGTCAGCGTGCGCACCACCGGCAAGAAGGCCGACGGCACGGTGTTCATCAGCTTCGAGCGCTCGATGCTCATCCCGATGCGCGGTCACGCGGTCGACGACCGCATGGACTACTGACGGTGCGCAGTTGATCGCGGTGCGCTGCATCGTCTTCGTTGCGCTCGTCGCCCTGGCAGCCGGCGGCGCCTGGGCGCAGCGCGACGCGATCGTCGTGGGGGCCGTCGTGTCGCAAAGCGGCCTGGCGAGCGATCTGGCGGCCGGTTACCGCCAGGGCATCCTGCTGTGGCAGTCGCAGCTCAATGCGGCGGGCGGCCTGCTCGGACGTACCGTCGAGGTACGCATGGCGGATGACCGCTCTGGAGCGAACGAAGCGGCCGAAGCGTACCAGCGCCTGATCGACGGCGAGAAGGCTGACCTGCTGATCGGGCCCTACGGCTCGGCGGCGTCGATCACCTCGGCTGCCGTCGCCGAGCGCGCCGGGCGCGTCATGGTGAACGGCTCGGGGGCCTCCGGTGCAGTCCACAAGCGTGGGCTGCGTTACGTGTTTCAGGTCGCGACGCCGTACGCGGCGTACGGCGCCGGGGTGCCCGCCGTGGCGAGGCAATGGAAGACGGGCAAGCTGTTTGTCATTGCGCGCGCCGATCCGGTGGCGCGCGAGATGGCCGACGCGCTGGCCGCGGAGGCGGTGCGCGCTCGCGTGGCGGCAAGTCCGGTCGTGAGCTTTCCCATCGAGACCCAGGAATTCGACCGTTTCGTGCGCCAGGCGCAGGCTGAAAGCGCCACCACTTGGGTCGCGTTCGGCTCGGCGCGCGATGCCGCCAACATGGTGATCAGCTTCAAGCGGCTCGGCTATGCGCCGGCGATGTTCGTTGCGCGTGGCGCCGAGCAGGCCGAGTTCATCCGTCGTGTCGGCCAGGACGCCGAGTACGCGATCGGCATCGCGGCCTGGATGCCGGGCTTGCGCACCGCGGGCAACGAAGCCTTCGTGCGCGCCTACCGCGCGCGCTGGTCGACCGATCCCGACCTTGCGGCGGCCCAGGGCTACAGCGCGGGCCAGGTGCTCGAGGCGGGCGTGCGGCGCGCGGGGTCGCTCGATCAGGAACGCCTGCGCATCGCGCTCGCGCAGCTCGACACGGAAACGCCGCTCGGGCGCTTTCGTACGGAGCCCGAGACCGGACGGCAGCGCGCGACGCAGACCGTGCTGGTGCAGATCCTCAAGGGCCGGCAGGAGATCATCTGGCCCGCGCCGCGCGCGACCGCGAGCGCCGCATTACCGTATCCGCGCTGGGGGCAGCGCAAGCTCATCACCGCAGGAGAGTAGGCATGGCGCTTTGCCGTTCGTTTCTGTTCGCACCGGGCAATGTGGCGCGACGCGTCGAAAAGGCGCTCGGGCTCGATGCCGACGCCGTGATCATCGATCTCGAGGATTCGGTCGCGGTATCGGACAAGCCCGCCACGCGTGCGCTCGCGGCCGAAGCGCTCCGACGGCCGCGTACCTGCCGCGGCTATCTGCGGGTGAACGCACCGTCGACGCCGTTCTGCTTCCGCGACCTGGTCGAGGTGCTGCATCCGAGCGTCGACGGCGTGATCCTGCCGAAAGTCGAGAGCGCGGCGGACCTGCACGCCGTCGACTGGTTGATTGCCAATCTGGAGCGCGAGCATGGACTGACCGAGGGTTCGATCGACCTGATACCGATCATCGAAACCGCGATCGGCGTGCAGCGCATCGACCGCATCCTGCAGGCGCGCAGCCTGCGCTCGTATAGCGGGGCGTGGCGCGTGCGGCGGGTCGCGTTCGGTGCGGCCGATTACAGTAACGACCTGGGGCTCGAACCGACCCTCGAAGAGCCCGAGCTCGGCGATGCGCGCACGCGGATCGTGCTCGCCTCGCGTGCGGCTGGCGTGGAAAATCCCATCGACAGCCCCTGGTTCCACCTGCGCGAGCCCGAGGCCTTCGCTCGCGCGCTCGAACGCAGCCGCCGCGCCGGTTTCCAGGGACGGCTGTGCATCCATCCCGACCAGATCGCACCCGTGAACGCGGCCTATGCGCCGAGCGAAGAGGAGGTCGCGCGCGCCGAGCGTATCGTCGCCGCGTTCGACGTGGCGGAGGCGCAGGGCTCGGCGGCCATCCAGGTGGACGGCCAGATGGTGGATTACCCCGTGGTCAACCGCGCGCGCGCCGTGCTCGCCGCGGCCCGCGAGATCGCTGCGCGGCGCAGCTGATCGTCCGGCGTTGCCTGCGGAACGGAACGTGCAGGGCGCGTTGCGCGACGTGATCCTGGTGCACGGTCTTTGGGTGCCCAGACTCGTCATGACGCCGCTCGGTGCGATGCTCGCGCGCGCCGGGCTGCGCGTGCACCTGTTCGGCTACCGCGGGCGCAAGGCATCGCTCGCCACGCATGCCGACCGCCTGGTCGCGTTTGCGCGCACGCGCGTGCCGCAGGGCGCACACTTCGTCGGCCATAGCCTTGGCGGGCTGGTGGTGCTCGAGGCGTTCGCCCGCACCGCCGATCTCGCGCTGGGCTGCGGCGTGCTGCTCGGCACGCCGGCGCGCGGTTGTCTGGCCGGGCGTCGTCTGGCGCAGATGGACTGGGGGCGCTGGTTCCTCGGCGCGAGCGAAACCCTGTGGCATGAGGGCCGAGGCGCCCGCTGGACGCGCGCCGAGCCGCTCGGCGTGGTGGCCGGCACGCGTTCGCTCGGCCTCGGTCGCATGTTCGGTCCGCTGCACGGGGCGAACGACGGCGTGGTGCGGGTCGAAGAGACGACCGTGGAGGGCATGCGCGCTCGGGCGATCCTGCCGGTCGGGCACAGCGAGATGCTGGTTTCGCCACGCGTCGCGCACGCGGTGCAACTGTTCCTCGCGCACGGACGGTTCGATGCGGCTGCGGGCTGAGCTGCTGGCGCTGGCGTTGGCAATTCCGCTCGCCGGCTGCGAGACGCTCGGCTACTACGCGCAGGCCATCGACGGCCATGTCGCCCTGATGGCCAAGGCGCAGCCGATCGCCGAGCTGCGCGCGGCGCCCGACAGCTCGGCGCTGCGGCGCGAGCGGCTTGCCCTCGCGACATCGATCCGCGCGTTCGCGTCGCGCGAGCTGCAACTGCCCGACAACGGAACCTTCCGCAGCTTTGCGGAGATCGACGGCAAGTACGTGGTGTGGAACGTCGTCGCCGCGCCCGAGTTCTCGATCGAGGCGGCGCAGTCCTGCTTCCTGGTGGCCGGCTGCGTGTCCTATCGCGGATTTTTTGCGCGCGAGGACGCCGAGGCGCATGCGGCGGCGCGGCGCGCGCAAGGACTCGACGTTCATCTCTACGGCGTGCCTGCGTACTCGACACTCGGCTGGTTCGACGACCCGCTGCTGTCGAGCTTCATCGACTATCCGGACGCGCAGCTCGCGCGGCTGATGTTTCACGAGCTCGCGCACCAGGTCGTCTACCTGAGGGACGATCCGACGTTCAACGAATCCTTCGCCGTCGCGGTAGAGGAGGCGGGGGTGCGACGCTGGCTCGCGGCAACCGGACGCGACGCGATGCTCGAGCAGTTTCTCGCCCAGCAGGCGCGCAAACGAGAATTCGTTGCGCTGATCGACGGCGCGCGCGCGCGGCTTGCGGCGCTCTACGCGCAGAACCTCGATGAACAGCCCAAGCGTGCGGCAAAGCGCGCCGAGCTCGAAGCGCTTGCCCGGCGATACGCCGCGCTGAAGACGCGCTGGAACGGCTTCGACGGCTACGACCGGTTCATGCAGGCGCCGAACAACGCGCTGCTCGCCTCGATTGCCACCTACACCGGTCGGCTGCCGGAATTCCGCCGCCTGTTCGCCGAGGCAAACGGCGACTTCGCGCTGTTTTATGCGCGCGTACGCGAAGTTGCCGAGGCGCGTTAAGTCAGCCGGGCGGGATGCCGGCCGCCTGGAAGGCCTGCGCAGCAGCCTTCATCAGCGCACTGGCGATCTCCTCGCCGGGGCGCATCGCCGCGACGCCGCAGCTCGCGCAGTGGTACAGCGGCACCGACAGCGTGGTGCTGAACGCTGCGCTGCCCTTGAGCTCGAGCGCGCGCTCGAGCGTCGCATGCGTGCCGGCTTCGTCCGGCAGTCCGCCGCCGCAGCCCGGACATAGGTAGTGCTTCTTGAACAGCCCCTTCTTCCGCGCCACGGGAAGGTCGGCTGCCTTGGCTCTGGCCAGCGAATCGATCAGGCGCGCCGGAAAGTCCGGGGTGAGAAAACGCTTGTGGCCCTCGGCGCAGGCGTAGGCCGGCATGCCCTCGATCGACAGGGCCACGCCGGATTCTTCGCCGCGCATGGCGTCGAGGCGTGCGAGCGCCAGCTCCGCCCCGCATTGCGTGCAGGTTTTCGCAGTCGTCATCTCGTCCTCCTCCTCTGGGCGTCTAGGGAGAGGGACAGGATGACACCCGGCGCGTTCCCCGGTTGCTGCGGCGCAAAAGCGCGCCGTATCGCGCTAGGAGAGGGCCATATCGACGATCTTGGCGTACGCGGGCCGCGCGCACAGGCGCTCGAACCAGCCCTGCAGCCTGGGCACTGCGGGGCGCGCGATGTCGAGCCTGAACCAGAGCTGCAGATGGCAGCCGAGCGGGATGTCGCCCATCGTCAGTGAATCACCGGCGACATACGGCCGATCGGCCAGAATCGCGTCGACGGTGGCCGCGAGCTCGCCCGCCTTGCGCACACCGTCCTCGACCAGCCTGTGGTCGCGCTTGTCGGGCGCCGTGCGGATCAGATTCCAGAACACCGGGCGCAGCACGCCGGCGAAGGTGAACGCCCAGTCCATCCAGCGATCGGCATCGGCGCGCGCCCGCAGGTCGGTCGGCCACAGGCTGCCGGCGCCGTGCTTGGCGGCGAGGTAGCGCACGATGGCGTGCGACTCCCACAGGATGAAGCCGTCGTCGTCGATCGTCGGCACCAGGCCGTTGGGATTCATCGCCCGGTACTCGGGCGTGTTGACCACGCCGTACTGCAGCCCGGCGTCGACGCGCTCGTAGCGCAGCTTGAGCTCCTCGAGCGCCCACAGCGCCTTTTTCACGTTGACCGAGTTGGTTCTGCCCCAAATCTTCAGCATGTCTCCTCCGGCGCGACGCCGGGGTCAGACCCTTGTGGATAAGTCACGAAGGCACGTGTTAATCGAGGAATCTCAAGACTTATCCACAAGGGTCTGACCCCAACGGCCGCAATGAACTGACGCGTCAGAATCCTACCGCCTGCCCATCCCTTCTGGGATCGCTGGCCGCGAAGTAGCCGCCGTCCATTTTCCAGATCATCTGCGCCGAGCCGAACTGGTTGTAGTCGTTGACGGTGACGAGATTGTGCCCGCGCTGCTTGAGCGCCTCGAGCGTCGCCGGCGGAAAGCCGGGCTCGATGCTGACGTCGAGGCCCTTGACCCAGCGAAAGCGCGGCCCGTCGCTCGCCGCCTGCGGGTTCTGGCCGTAGTCGGCGATGCGCACCATGACCTGGGTGTGGCCCTGCGGCTGCATGGTGCCGCCCATGACGCCGAAGCTCATCACCGGCTTGCCGTCCTTGGTCACGAACGCCGGGATGATCGTCTGGTACGGGCGCTTCTTGGGGCCGACGCGATTGGGGTGGCCTTCCTTCAGCACGAAGGTGGCGCCGCGGTTCTGCAGGGAAATGCCAGTGCCGGGAACGACGACACCCGAGCCGAAGCCCATGAAGTTCGACTGGATCAGCGACACCATCATGCCGGAGGCGTCCGCGGCCGTGAGATACACCGTGCCGCCCTTGGGTGGCGTGCCGGCCGCGAAGGGCTGCGCTTTTTTCATGTCGATCAGCTTCGCGCGCGACGCGAGGTACGCCCGGTCGAGCATCTGCTTGGGCGCGAACGGCATGTGATCGATGTCGGCCACGTAGGCCAGCGCGTCGGCGAAGGCGAGCTTCACCGCCTCGATCTGCAGATGGACGCTGTCGGGCGAGTCGACCGGAAGGCTTGCGACGTCGAAGTGCTCGAGGATGCCAAGCGCGATCAGCGCGACGATCCCCTGCCCGTTCGGCGGCAGCTCGTGCACCGTGTAGCCGCGGTAATCCATCGTCAGCGTGTCGACCCAGTCCGTGCGATGCGCCGCGAGGTCGGCGAGTGTCATCACGGCGCCGTTCGCTTTGGCGTGGGCCGCCAGCTTCTCGGCCAGCTCGCCCGAGTAGAACGCATCCCCCCGGGTGGCGGCGATCTTCTCCAGCGTTGCGGCGTGATCGGCAAAGCGGAAGCGCTCGCCGACGGCGGGAATCTTGCCGCCCGGCAGGAAGGCCTCGGCGAAGCCCGGCTGCACTTTCAACTCGTTTGCCTGCGCTGCCCACTGCCCCGCGATCGTCGGCGAGACAAGGAAGCCTTCGCGACCGTATCCGATCGCGCGCTCGAAAAGTTTTTCGAAAGGCAGCTTGCCGAAGCGTTCGGACAGCACGCGCCAGGCCGACACGCAGCCCGGCACGCTCACACTGTTCCAGCCACGGACCGGTACGCCGGATTGGCCGGCGAAGAATTCCGGCGTCCAGCCGGCCGGCGAGCGGCCTGACGCGTTCAGCCCGTGCAGTTGGGTGCCGTCCCAGACGATGGCGTAGGCGTCCGAGCCGATGCCATTCGACACCGGCTCGACCAGCGTCAGCGTGATTGCGGTGGCGAGGATCGCGTCGACCGCGTTGCCGCCGGCCGCGAGCATTGCCAGGCCCGCCTGCGCGGCGAGCGGCTGCGAGGTGGCGACGACGTTTGCCGCGAGCAGCGGCTTGCGCGGCCACGCGTAGGGAAGATTCCAGGAAAAAGCGGACATGGTGTTTGCCTGTAGCCGCCTGAAGGGCGGTCGGATTCGGTGCGGGCCGCCATTCTACGAGGTCACCGGTTTGGTGCGCGACGCGCCGGCATCGCGCAGCCACGCGCCAGCGTGGTGCGCAGGGATCCCATCGCAACGTCACCCGTCATGTTGATCCGGATTGTCCGTAGCGGCGAAGTGGCCGCTGAATCGATTGAGGTTTCTCGTTTTCGGTTGTCGCTGTTCGCGATCTGGCACGGTCATTGCGAGAT
>LJTQ01000089.1 GCA_001303445.1 Betaproteobacteria bacterium SG8_39
TCGGCTGGGCGATCGCGCGCGCGCGCCGCAGCGGTGGCGCGAAACAGGGCGGTTTCCCCGGCGCGCAGGTCACGCTGCGCGAGATGCGCGAGGGCTGCGCGCGCAAGCTCGTCGGCCTGTGCGGCGTCGAGCCGGTGCCGGTGCGCAGCGGCGCGGCGATCGTCGATGCCGACGGCGTCGAGCGCGGCAGCGTGACCAGCGGCACGGTCTCGCCTTCGCTCGGCAGGCCGGTGATGCTCGCGCGCCTCGATACCGCGCTCGCGGCCGACAGGGCGCTCTTCGCCGTGGTGCGCGGCAAGCGCCACCCGGTGGCGCGCGCGCCGCTGCCGTTCGTGCCCAAGCGCTACAGACGTTAGGGCAGGCTGCGCGCCGTGCGAAAGCCGATGAACGGATCGCAGCGCTCGGGTGTATAGAAGTTGCGGAAGGTCGGCCGCGCGAGGCGCGCGTCGCTGACCCAGCTGCCGCCGCGCACCTCGACGTGCTTGCCGTCGAACCACGGCGCCGAGTAATCGGCGTAGGGGTCCGGGGAAAATCCGGCGTACGGTGCGAAGGCGTCGGCCGTCCACTCCCAGCAGCGCCCGGCAACGAAGGCCGCGCTGCCGCTCGCCTGCAGCCATTCGGCAGCGCTCGGCAGGCGGCGGCCCGCGGCGGCGGCATACGCTTCGGCCTGCGGCCGGCTGAGGTGGATCACCGGCTCGTCGGGCGGCAGCGGGAGCCACTGCGCGAAGCGCCTGAGTTCCCAGCCGTCGCCCGCGCGCCGCCAGTGCGCCGGCGCGCTGCCGCCGGCGGCGACGTGGCGTGCGTACTCCGCGTTCGTCACCGGGCGTGCGTCGACTTCGTACGCCCCGACGTCGACCTCATGCGCCCATTTCTCGTTGTCGAAGACGAAGCCGGCATCCTGCGGGCTGCCGAGCACGACGCGCGCCGCGTCGAAGCGCAGCGCCGGCACCTCGCGCAGCGCCGGCAGCGTGGGTTGCCGAGGCGGACGCAGGCCGCGGCTTTGCCACATCATCCACCAGGCTTCGATGTGCATGTTCTCGTGGTGCAGCGAGAGCTCGCAGAAGTAGGCGAAGTGGGCATCAAAACCGCCTTGCGCCAGCTTCGCTTTCACCGCATCGAGGACTTCGCGTCCCCAGGCGCGCGTCTCGGCGGGCGTCGGCAGGGGCAGCCGCCAGCGCGCGGTATGCGGGATGCGGGACGAGTTGTAGCGCCAGTCGGCCCATTCCATGCGCGATGGCGCGAGCGGCGCGGTGAGCGGCGATTCGTCGGCTGCGCGACCCGGCTTCTGGCGCAGGCACCAGTGCTCCTGGAACCAGACGACATGGCCGTATTCCCACAGCGGCGGGTTGAGTGTCTGCGCGTAAGGGCCGATCCAGCCGTCGGCGGGCAGACTGTCGGCGAGCGCATCGAGCCGCGCGCGGGCGGCCTCGAGCGCATCGATCAGCGCCGGTGCGGAAAGCCTACTGGAGAGATTCGTCATGATGCGGTCGGGCCGAGGATCGCATAAAAGGGACGCGCCGCCACGCGGGCGCTAGGCGTTCGGCATCGGCTCGAGTGTGTCGACCCACTCGTAGCCGAAATGGCCCGCGCGTGTTTCGAGGACCCAGGTCTGGTTCGCTGCGGCCTTGCGGAAGATCTCCAGCGGAACCATGATGTTCACGCTGCCGCGGCGGCCGCGCCAGGATGGAAACACCAAGTGGTACGAGGTGTTCTTGCCGTGCGTCGCGTAGTGGCGCTGCAGAACCACGCGGACGGTCTGCGGCGGGCTCGTGTCGAGGTACTGATTGGCGAGCATCGCCGCGCCGACGCTGCCGACCCAGAGCGAAGGCAGGCCGACCAGCGCGATCATGAGCAGTTCGCGCGGCGCGTTCGCCCGACCGCGCAGCAGCAGGAGCGTCGCGGCGACGAGCACCCCGTAGGCGATCAGCGCGGGCCGCCCGCTGTCGAAGAACATCGCGAACGGGCCGTCGACCATCGGCTCCAGAAAATGCAGCGTCGCCATGAATGCGGTGACGGCGATGCCCATGACGACCATGCAGACCGTGTCGATGTGGCGCGTGCGCAGGCCGCCGAGGCCCTGCATCGCGACCTGCATTGCGCTGGCGGTGGTGCGCAGCGCGACGAGCTGCTCGAGGGCGCCGCGCAGTGCGCTCAGTTCGAGGAACTGGGCGTGCCCGTTGCGCGCGGCGGTGAGCTCGCCGTCCCGCAGCTCGACGCGGTCGAAGCCGAGAGCGAACAGCGCGCGCACCGCGTCGCGGTTCTGCGCGTCCGAGAACAGCGCCCGCAGGTAATCGTGCGACACGCCGGCGAGGTAGAACTGCCGGTCGAATGCCGCGTCGCCGGTCTGTGCCTCGCCGGCGAAGCCGATCGACTTGAAGAAGCTTTCGCTGCCGCCTTCGCGCCGCACCGAGAATTCGCCGCGCAGCGCGCTGCGGGCCGAGAGCTCGATGCGCGGCGGGCTGTTCCGGCTGCCCTGAACGATCTTGTGGGTGAAGCTTGCGCCGGACAGCGTGCCGCTCACGCTCGGGCCCCTGAAGAACGAGGTGGTCACTCGCAGCCCGGCCTGCGCGTACTCGGCTTTGATGCGCTCCGCGTCCGCGGTCGCCTCTGTCTGCGTGGCGGCGTGCTTGCGGTAGCCGGGTATGCGGCGGAGGATGAAAATGATCAGGCCCGCGACCACGACGACGATGACGATTGCCGCCAGCAGCAGGAACAGGGCGACCTGGGGCTGTTCCATGAAGACCACCTCCCTCATGCGGCCGGGCCGCGTGCCCGGTGACCCGTAAGCCGTGACCGATAATCGACAACGTTACCGCGTAATGCGGCCTGCGCAAAAGAAAACGGCCCGCCGAAGCGGGCCGTCCAGGTCGGGCGAGAGGCGGCGGGCGGCTACTTCATTGCCGCTTCGACCGCGCGCTTCGCCATCACCGTGACCAGGTGCGCACGGTACTCGGCGCTCGCGTGCAGGTCGGAGTTCAGGTCGTCGGCCTTGACCTTGACCTTCGCCACCGACTCGGGCGCGAACTTTGCGCCGAGCGCCTTTTCCATCTCCGGCACGCGGAAGGCGTTGGGGCCTGCACCGGTGACCGCGACCCGTATTCCGTTGCCGGTCTCGGCGACGAACACGCCGACGATCGCGAAGCGCGAGGCCGGGTTCTTGAACTTCATGTACGCCGCGCGCTTGGGTACCGGAAACGACACCGCAGTGATGATCTCGCCCGGCTGCAGCGCGGTCTCGAACATGCCGGTGAAGAACTTGTCGGCCTCGATCTTGCGCTTGTCGGTGATGATCGTGGCGCCCAGCCCGAGCA
Organism: Betaproteobacteria bacterium SG8_39; assembly: GCA_001303445.1. Lineage (GTDB taxonomy): Bacteria > Pseudomonadota > Gammaproteobacteria > Burkholderiales > SG8-39 > SG8-39. Next base: position 3,312 of record LJTQ01000089.1, read on the forward strand.
CGGCCGCGGGGTAATCCGCCGCTGGATCGCTGTTGGCGATCGAGCCGCCGATCGTGCCCATCTCGCGCACCTGGCGATCGCCGATCATCCCGGCGAGCGCGGCGAGCGCCGGAATCGCCTTTTTCACCTCGGCCGAGCCGGCCACGGCGGCGTGACGCGTCATCGCGCCGACCTCGACCGTGCCACCCGCAACCTTGATGCCGGCGAGCTCCTTGATCGTGCCGAGGTCGACGACGTCGGTGGGCGAGGCGAGGCGCAGCTTCATGGTCTGCACCAGCGTCTGGCCGCCGCCGAGCAGCTTGGCATCGGCGTTCTTGCCCACGAGCGCAGCCGCGTCCTTCACGCTGCCGGGGCGGTGGTATTTGAATGCATGCATAACGTTCTCCGTCCTGTTTCCGGTTAGGCGGCTTTTTTCGAGGCCGACTGGATGGCTTTCCACACCGTCTGCGCGGTCGCGGGCATGGGAATGTCCTTGATGCCCATCGACCACAGCGCGTCGGTGATCGCATTGATCACCGCGGCCGGCGCGCCGATCGCGCCGGCCTCGCCGCAGCCCTTGACGCCAAGCGGGTTGTGCGTGCAGGGCGTCTCGCGGGTGTCGACCTGATACGACGGCACGTCGTCGGCGCGCGGAATGCAGTAGTCGCTGAACGAGCCGGTGACGAGCTGGCCGGTGTCCGGGTCGTAGTGGCAGTTTTCGGTGAGCGCCTGGCCGATGCCCTGGGTGAGGCCGCCGTGCACCTGACCCTCGACGATCATCGGATTGATGATCTTGCCGAAGTCGTCGACCGCGGTGAAATTGACGATCTTGGTCTGGCCGGTGTCCGGGTCGATCTCCACCTCGCAGACGTAGCTTCCCGCCGGGAAGGTGAAGTTCGACGGATCGTAGAACGCATTCTCGTTCAGACCGGGCTCGAGCTTGTCGTGCGGATAGTTGTGCGGCACGTAGGCGGCGAAGGCGACCTCGCCGAAGGCCTTCTGCTTGTCGGTGCCCGAGACCTTGAACACGCCCTTGTCGTACTCGACGTCGCCTTCCGAGGCCTCCATCAGGTGCGCAGCGATCTTCTTGCCCTTGTCGATGATCTTGTCGAGCGCCTTGACGATCGCGGTGCCGCCGACGGCGATCGACCGCGAGCCGTAGGTGCCCATGCCGAACAGGATCTTCGAGGTGTCGCCGTGCACGATGTCGACGTTTTCGACCGGCATGCCGAGGCGCTCGGCAACCACCTGTGCAAAGGTCGTCTCATGGCCCTGGCCGTGCGAGTGCGAGCCGGTGAACACCGTCACCGAGCCGGTGGGATGCACGCGGATCTCGCCCGCCTCGAACAGCCCGGCGCGCGCGCCGAGCGAGCCGGCGACCGCGGAGGGCGCAATACCGCAGGCCTCGATGTAGGCCGCATAGCCCAGGCCGCGCAGCTTGCCGCCCTTGGCCGCCTCTTCCTTGCGCTTGGCGAAGCCGGCGACATCGGCCATCTTGATCGCCGCCGCCAGCGTGGCCTCGTAATCACCCGTGTCGTACTGCAGGGCGACCGGCGTCTGGTAGGGGAACTCGCGGATGAAGTTGCGGCGGCGAATCTCGGCGGGGTCGAGCTTCATCTCGCGCGCCGCGGTCTCGACCAGGCGCTCGACGACGTAGGTCGCCTCGGGTCGGCCCGCGCCGCGGTAGGCGTCGACCGGCGCGGTGTTGGTGAACACCGCGGTCACCTGGCAGTAGATGAGCGGCGTGGTGTACTGGCCAGCGAGCAGCGTCGCGTACAGGATCGTCGGCACGCAGGAGGCGAAGGTCGACAGGTAGGCACCGACGTTCGCGTGCGTGTGCACGCGCATGCCGATGAATTTGCCGTCCTTGTCCATCGCCATCTCGGCGATGGTGTGGTGATCGCGGCCGTGCGCGTCCGACACGAACGATTCCGAGCGATCCGCGGTCCACTTGACCGGGCGGCCGACCTGGCGCGAGGCCCAGGTCACGGCCACGTCCTCGGCATACAGGTAAATCTTCGAGCCGAAGCCGCCGCCGACGTCCGGCGCCACCACGCGCACCTTGTGCTCGGGCAGGCCCATGACGAAGGCCGTCATCAGCAGGCGCTCGACGTGCGGGTTCTGGCTGGCGACGTAGAGCGTGTAGTTGTCGTCGGCGCGGCTGTAGGACCCATTGGCGGAGCGCGGTTCGATCGCGTTCGGGATCAGCCGGTTGTTGACGAACTCGAGCTTGGTCACGTGCGCGGCCTTGGCGAAGGCCGCATCGACCGCCGCCTTGTCGCCGAGCGCCCAGACGTAGCAGGTGTTGTCCGGCGCGATGTCGTGCAGCACCGGCGCGCCCTTCTTGGTCGCCTGCACCGCGTCGACGACCGCCGGCAGCACGTCGTAGCTCACTTCGACCTGCTCGGCCGCGTCGCGCGCCTGCTCCTGCGTCTCGGCGACGACGACGGCGACCTGGTCGCCGACGTAGCGCACCTTGCCCTGCGCCAGCACCGGGTGCGGCGGCTCCTTCATCGGCTGGCCGTTGACGTCGGTGATCAGCCAGCCGCAGGGCAGCCCGCCGAGCTTGGCCTGCGCCACATCCTCGCCGGTGTAGACGGCGATCACGCCGGGCGCCTTCTTCGCCTTGTCGATCTTGATCGACTTGATCGTCGCATGCGCGTGCGGCGAGCGCACGAAGGCGGCGTAGCTCTGATTCGGCAGGGTCACGTCGTCCGTGTACTGGCCCGCGCCGGTGAGAAAGCGGTAGTCCTCTTTGCGCTGGACGCGCGCGCCGATGAGTGATGCGCTCATGATGGCCTCCTCACTTTGCGCCGGCCATGGCCTTGGAACCGGCCATGATCGCCTTGACGATGTTGTGATAGCCCGTGCAGCGGCACAGGTTGCCTTCGAGCGCCTCGCGCACCTCGTGCTCGCTTGCGCCCGGGTTCTTTTTCGCGAAATCGATCGCGTTCATCACCATGCCCGGCGTGCAGAAGCCGCACTGCAGGCCGTGATGCTCCTTGAACGCGGCCTGCATCGGATGCAGCGTGCCGTCGGCGGCGGCGACGCTTTCGATCGTGCGCACGTCGGCGCCCTCGGCCTGCATCGCCAGCATCGAGCAGGATTTCACCACGTTGCCGTTCATCTGCACCGTGCATGCGCCGCATTGGGCCGTGTCGCAGCCGACGTGCGTGCCCGTCAGGCGCAGGTGTTCGCGAATCAGCGTGACCAGCAAAGTCCGTTCTTCGACCTCCGCCGACACGGGCTTGCCGTTCACTTTCATGGAAACCTTGACTGACATTGCTCCTCCTCCTTCCACAAAATGCAGGTTCGTGTTCGCCTTGCGGCAAACGCTCTGAACGCGTTTCTCGAACGTGACGCGCCGGCGTCCGCGCGGTGGTGTGCAGCGAGGCTGCGTCGCGGACCTGGCGAGCGAATGAACGCCCGGGCGCGTATCGTAACGAAGGGTCGTCGGCGGGGCAACGCGAGAGCGGTTGCTGCGGCGCGCAAACCCGCCCCGGCGCGGGCGGGCGAGGCGCGGTTGCCTGAGCCGGATGACCGGATAAGCGCCTCGGGCGAGCTTGAATCCCTCGGCCGTGACCCGAGTATTGCCAGGGGCGTAAACTCCGTTGTTATCGGGACGGCAGGCGACACACGAGGCGAACCATGGACAGCGTCGATATCGAAGTTCTGCGCAGCGCAGAGGCCTGGCGCAAGGAAGGGCGGCGCGCAACGCTCGGCACCATCGTCAAGACCTGGGGCTCGGCGCCCCGGCCGGTGGGCGCAATGGTGGTGATCCGCGACGACGGGCTGGTCATCGGCTCGGTCTCCGGGGGGTGCGTCGAGGACGACCTCATCGAGAAGGTGCGCGCCCAGGCGGTCGCCGCCGAGCGCCCGCAGCTCGTCACCTACGGGGTGACCAACGAGGAAGCGACGCGCTATGGGCTGCCCTGCGGCGGGACGCTGCAGGTCGTGCTCGAGCCGGTGACCGAGCGCAGCCGGCTGGGCGCGCTGCTCGAGACGATCGGCAAGCAGCAACTGGTGCGCCGGCGGCTCGACATGGCGAGCGGCGAAGCGACGCTCGAGCCCGGCAAGTGGCAGGATGTGGTCGAGTTCGACGGCACGGTGCTGTGCACGGTGCACGGCCCGCGCTGGCGCCTGTTCCTGGTCGGCGCCGGGCAGCTCACGCACTACCTAGCGGCGATGGCGAAGATGCTCGATTACCACGTCGTGGTCATCGATCCGCGCGAGGAATACGCCGCCGGCTGGACGATGGAGGGGGTTCCGCTGGATCGGAACATGCCGGATGACGTCCTGGGCGCCATGCATGTCGATGCGCATACCGCCGTGGTGGCCCTCACGCACGATCCCAAGATCGACGACCTGGCGCTGCTCGAGGCGCTCAAATCACCTGCGTTCTACGTCGGGGCGATCGGCTCGAAGAAGAACAACGACGCGCGGCGCAAGCGGCTGGCCGAGTTCGACCTGTCGGAGGCGGAAATCGCGCGCCTGCACGGTCCGGTCGGCCTGTACATCGGCTCGAAGACGCCGCCCGAGATCGCGGTGGCGATCATGGCCGAGATGACCGCGGCGCGGCACGGCGTCGAGACCCCCGACTGGTCGGCGAAGGAGAAGAGCCGCTTCGCGCCGTCGGCCTGCGAGACCACGCCGGCCGCGCAGCGCGCCTGAGAGCGGACCCTTGAGCGCCGCGAGCGCCGCGCCGCGGCGCGCGATCGTCGGCCTGCTGCTGGCGGCCGGCGCCAGCCGGCGCTTCGGTGCCGACAAGCTGGCCCATGCCCTGCCGCACGGCGTCGTGGTCGCGGTGCAGGCGGCGCGCCACCTGAAAGCCGAGGTCGAGCACGTCGTTGCCGTCGTGCGCCCGGGGTCCGAGGCGACCGCCGAGGCGCTCGCCGCCGAGGGCTGCGACGTGGTGGTCTGCCCGGACGCGGACCAAGGCATGGGCGCGAGCCTGGCCTGCGGCGCGCGCGCGGCGGGCGAGGCGGCGGGCTACCTCGTCGCGCTCGCCGACATGCCCTTCGTTCGGCCGAGCACGATCGCGGCGGTGCGCGATGCGCTCGCCGGCGGCGCGGCCCTCGCCGCGCCGTACTTCCGCACCCGGCGCGGGCACCCGGTGGGCATTGCCGGGCGCTTTCGCGCCGAGCTCGAGGCGCTGAGCGACGACGAGGGCGCGCGCAGTCTGCTCGCTGCGCACGCGGCCGAGCTGGTCAAGGTGCCGGTCGGCGATCCGGGCGTGATCCGCGACATCGACACGCCGGCTGACGTGGCACCCCCGCCGCGGGTCTGAGACGCTGCGCGGGGCGGCAGGGGGGGTCCTGTAAAATCCGCCTTTCCCTCGGCAGCCCGTCATGTTCGCTAACGCCCCCCTCGCGCAGTCCGACCCCGAGCTCTGGAACGCCATCTGCCTCGAGCATCAGCGCCAGGAGGACCATATCGAGCTGATCGCGTCCGAGAATTACGTCAGCCGCGCGGTGCTCGAGGCGCAGGGCTCACAGCTGACCAACAAGTACGCCGAAGGCTATCCCGGCAAGCGCTATTACGGCGGTTGCGCCTTCGTCGACGTCGCCGAGCATCTGGCGATCGAGCGCGCGAAACGGCTGTTCGGCGCCGAGTACGCCAATGTCCAGCCGCACTCGGGCTCGCAGGCCAACCAGGCGGTCTATCTCGCCTTCCTCAAGCCGGGTGACACGCTGCTCGGCATGTCGCTCGCGCACGGCGGGCATCTCACGCACGGCGCTGCGGTGAGTTCGAGCGGCAAGCTCTACCGCGCGCTGTCCTACGGGCTCGACGCGAACGAAGTGCTCGACTACGCCGAGGCCGAGCGCCTGGCGCGCGAGCACAACCCGCGCATCCTCATCGCGGGCGCCTCGGCCTACGCGCTCGCCATCGACTGGGCGCGGCTGCGGCACATCGCCGACGAGGTCGACGCGCTGCTCGTTGCGGACATCGCGCACTACGCCGGGCTGGTCGCGGCCGGGCTCTACCCGAGCCCGGTCGGCATCGCGGACGTGGTGACCACGACCACGCACAAGACGCTGCGCGGGCCGCGCGGCGGGATGATCCTGGCGGATGCCGAGCACGAGCGCGCGCTCAACTCGGCGGTGTTTCCGGGCCTGCAGGGCGGGCCGCTGATGCATGTCATCGCGGCGAAGGCGGTCGCCTTCGGCGAGGCGATGCGGCCGGACTTCCGCAGCTACCAGCAGCAGACGCTCGACAACGCGCGCGCCATGGCGCGCGTGCTGACCGAGCGCGGCCTGCGCATCGTTTCCGAGCGCACCGATTGCCACATGTTTCTCCTCGACCTGCGCCGCAAGGGCATCACCGGGCGCGATGCCGAGGACGCCCTGGGCCGCGTGCACATCACGGTCAACAAGAATGCGGTGCCGAACGACCCGGAACGGCCCACGGTGACCAGCGGCATCCGCATCGGCACGCCCGCGATGACCACGCGCGGATTTCGCGTGCCGGAAGCCGAGATCCTCGCGCACCTGATTGCCGACGTGCTCGACAAGCCGTCGGACGAGGCGACGCTGCGCCGCGTGCGGGGCGACGCCGAGGCGCTGTGCCGGAGCTTCCCGGTCTACGCGCCAGTGCCGGTCGAAGCCTAGAGCACGGCCGTGCGCTGCCCGTTCTGCAGCAGCGAGGACACGCAGGTCGTCGACACGCGCTCGAACCCGGGGGCGACCGTCATCCGTCGGCGGCGGCGCTGCCCGAAATGCGACAAGCGCTTCACCACCTACGAGCGCGTCGAGCTGCGCATGCCGCGCCTGGTGAAGAAGGACGGCACGCGCACCGACTTCGATCGCGACAAGCTGGTCGGCAGCATGATGCTCGCGCTGCGCAAGCGCTCGGTGGCGACCGAGGCGGTGGACGCCGCAGTCGACCGCATCGAGGAGCGCCTGCGCGCGATGGGCGAGCGCGAAGTGCCGACCGAGCGGGTCGGCGACCTCGTCATGCGCGAGCTCGCCAAGCTCGACAAGATCGCCTACATCCGCTTTGCCTCGGTGTACCGCAGCTTCGAGACGCCGGACGATTTCCGCGAGGCGGTGCAGGCGATCAAGAGCCCGCGCAAGCGCCGCAGGGGAACCTAGCGGTTCCGCCGCGCGCTGCGAACCCGGTACGCCATGCCGCGAAGCGCGTTTTCGGAGCTTGACCGCGCGATGATGGCGCGCGCGCTCGCGCTCGCTGCGTGCGGCCTGTACACGGCGACGCCCAACCCGCGCGTGGGCTGCGTCATCGCGCAGGGCGAGCGCATCGTCGGCGAGGGCTGGCACGAACGTGCAGGTCTGGCGCATGCCGAGGTCAACGCGCTCGAGCGTGCGGGGGAGGCGGCGCGCGGCGCAACCGTCTACCTCACCCTCGAGCCCTGCAACCATCACGGCCGCACGCCGCCCTGCGCAGAAGCGCTGGTGGCGGCCGGCGTCGCGCGCGTGGTCTGCGCGGATGCGCGATCCGAATCCCGCGGCGGCGCACGGCGCCGACCGGCTGGCCGCGGCGGGCATCGCGGTGGCGCAGGGCCTGCTCGAGGACGAGGCGCGCGAGCTGAACATCGGCTTCGTCTCGCGCATGACGCGCGGCCGGCCCTGGGTGCGGATGAAGATCGCCGCCACGCTCGACGGGCGCAGCGCGCTCGCCGACGGCCGCTCGCAGTGGATCACCGGCGAGGCCGCGCGCGCCGACGGCCACCGCTGGCGCGCGCGCGCCTGCGCAGTGCTCACCGGCATCGGCACGGTGAAAGCGGACGATCCGCAGCTCAACGTGCGCGGCGTCGATACGCCGCGCCAGCCGCTGCGCGTGATCGTCGACAGCCGGCTCGAGACGCCGCCCGCCGCGCGCATTCTCGAGGGCGGCAACCTGCTGCTGTTCTGCGCGGCGGACGATGCGGCACGGCGGCGCGCGCTCGAGGCGAAGGGCGCCGAGGTGGTGGTGCTCGCCAACGCGTCGGGCAAGGTCGACCTGCCGCCGATGCTCGAGGCGCTCGCCAAACGCGGGGTGAACGAGCTGCACGTCGAAGGCGGCTTCAAGCTGAACGGCTCGCTGGTGCGCGAGGGCTGCGTCGACGAGTTCCTCTTCTATCTCAACCCGAGCCTGCTGGGCGACACGGCACAGGGCATGGTGAACCTGCCGGCGCCGGCCGCGCTCGATGCGCGTACGCGGTTGCGCTTGCACGCGGTCGAGCGCATCGGCGAGGATCTGCGCGTGATCGCGAGGCGCTGATCGACCATGTTTACGGGAATCGTGCAGGCGGTGGGACGCATCGAGGCGGTGACGCCGCTCGCGCAGGGCGTACGCCTGACGGTCGACATCGCAAGCCTTGAGCGCAGCGGCGTCGTGCTGGGCGACTCGATCTGCGTGCAGGGCGCCTGCCTCACGGTGGTGGCGATCGACGGCGCGCGCCTTGCGTTCGACGTCTCGCGTGAGACGCTCGCCTGCACCGTCGGGCTGGACGCGCCGGGCCCGGTCAACCTGGAGAAGTCGCTCGCTTTGGGCGACACGCTCGGCGGGCACCTGGTCACCGGGCATGTCGACGGCCTGGGCGAGGTCGTCGCCTTCGACGCCGCGGGCGAATCGAAGCGCCTGCGGCTGCGCGTGCCCGCGGAGCTCGCGCGCTACGTCGCGCGCAAGGGCTCGATCACGGTCGACGGCGTGAGCCTCACCGTCAACCGGATCGAGGCGAATGTGTTCGAGGTCAACCTGATCCCCCACACGCTCGCGGTGACCACGCTGGCGCGGCTCGCGCCGGGCGCGAAGGTCAATCTCGAGGTCGATCTGATCGCGCGCTACGTCGAGCGCATGCTCGGCAACGACTGAGGCGCGCGGCTCAGAACTCGAACCGCGCGAGCAGGTTGAACACCTGGTTGTCGAACTGGTCGCGCCCCTCGGTCTGGAGGTATTCGACGCCGAGCGTGACGTTGCGCTTGGCGAAGAAGCGCAGCCCGACACTCCACTCCCACTCGTCCTTGTCGTCGGGCTGCGTGGCGCCCACCGCGGACGGCAGGCCGCCGCCGTCGCGCCCGTCGTTTCTGCTGACGTCGGATCGATATATCAGGGCGCCGTAGTCTTCCAGCCCGTTGCCGAAAAAGTACGCCGCGTCCGGGCCGACGTAGAGCTGCCCGAGGCGCAGGGTGCGGCCGCGCACGGTGCGCGCGCTCGGGCCGCCGGTCTCCGTATAGCCGTCCTGCTTTTCCTCGGAGAACAGATAGCCGACGCGCCCGCCGAAGGTCCAGTCGCCGCGCGGCAGGAAGCCGTTGAGCGTCGCGGCCGCGAACTTGCGCCGCGCGTCGTAGCTCGAGCTGAGGATCGGGGGCGACCCGGGCGTGCCGGTTGGGTCGATGCGGTTCTGCGAGGCGTCGAGCCAGGCATAGCCCGCGTTGACGTCGAGGCTGAAGTGGTCGTTGATCAGCCAGCTGAAATAGGGCGCCAGCGTCGTGCCGTCGACATCCTGACCGCCGCCGTTGTAGCGCGTGCGGGTGTCGAGCTTTTCGTAGAGCAGGGCGATGCCGACGAGGTACTTGCCGTGGAAGAAGCGATCGACGCCGAGGCGATAGCTGTCGAGATTGCCGTCGTAGGGTGCAACCGTCACCGAGCTGTCGTAGTCCGAGCGGCTGTAGCCGATCCACACCGCCCAGGGATCGGGCGCGCCGAGTCCGGCGACCTTCTCGGATGCGGCCACCACGATGCGCCGGGTCTGCGCCTGCTTGTCGCGCCCGCGCGCCTCTTCCTCGGCGCGCTGCCCCTGGCCGCTCGGCAGCGCGACGCGCAGCGAATCGAGACCGGTCACCGCATTCGACACGCCGTTCAGGCAGAACGAGGGCTCCTGCACCGAGCAGCGGCTCGGGTCCGTCTGGGCGACGGCCTGCAGCGACGCGGCGGCGCACAACAGGCCAGCGAAGAGCGTTCTTGGTCTCATGCCATCCCTCCCTGTGGACCGCGGAACCTTACCACCGCGTCCTGCGGGAATCCAAGCCGCGCTCAGCGCGGCATGCGCGGGGCCTGCATGCGCTGGATCGTCGACAGCGAGCGCAGCAGGTTGTCGACCGCCCGCAGCCGCATGCGGCGCGGCGGGCTCGGCGGGCTCTGCGCGTCGGGGATCTCGGTGCCGTAGCCGGGCTCGTCGATGGTCACCGCGCCGAAGGCGTTCGACACCTCGATCGCCGTGCGCTCCGTGTCCTCCGG
>LJTQ01000090.1 GCA_001303445.1 Betaproteobacteria bacterium SG8_39
CAAACGGGCGCGACCGTCGATCGACCGTCGCGCCCGCCGTTTTCGATTTAGTCGTTGATCCTGCCGCGCAAGGCGTCGGGAATGGCGTCGCTCGGCAGATCATCGCGCGCCGCCGTGTTCGCGGCCAGATCACCGCTTGCACTGGGGGGCGTGGCCCCTTTCTTGGGCCGTCCCGGGCGGTAGTACACGAAAGGCTTGAGCGGCGGCACCGGCGGCGGGGACTCCATGAACTTGCAGTCGGATTCGGTCGGCATGCTGGCCAGCGCGCCCAGGCGCTTGCCGTGCAGCCGCACGGTGTAACGCAGCATGTGCGCCGAGCCATTCATGGGCTGTGCGATCACGTCGTATTTTCCGACCTTGAACTGCATGCGCTCGGCCTTTGGAATGCTCACGGGTTTCTCGCTTTCCTGTCGTCGAAGTTTCCGAGGGTCACAGAATGCGCTGCCGGCCGGGCGTCAAATGCGTACCCGGAAGCCGAAAACAGCGCGTCTGGGGGGTCGAATAGGCATGCCGTCGACCGCCCGGAAGTCCTGCGTCCTGCCCCGCCGGATTGCGGGAGATTGGTCCCGCATAGGCGAACAGAGAGTTTACCGCGAATCGGCTCCGATGACTAGAGAAATCAGCGCCTTAAGCCCCGAAAAGCTGCGAAACAACCGCCCGGCGCGGTGCCGCGCTTCAACGCCGGCGATATTGCGGTCGGGCGTGCGGCGGCGGTGCGCTTTCGTTCTTGTGACGGAAGCTGATGCGGGCCTTGGTGAGATCGTAGGGCGAAATCTGCAGGCTGACCTTGTCGCCCGCCAGGATACGGATGCGGTGCTTGCGCACCTTGCCCGAGGCGTAGGCGAGCACCTCGACACCGTTTTCGAGCGTCACGCGGAACTGGGTGTTGGGCAGCACCTCGGTCACCACGCCCTGCATCTCAATCAACTCCTCCTTCGCCATCAAAGCACTTTCAGGTCGTCGGCGGAGGTCTTGCCGTCGCGGCCCTGCTTGAGCTCGTACTCGACTTTCTGGTTCTCGTTCAGCCCGGCCAGACCGGCGCGCTGCACGGCAGTGATGTGGACGAACACGTCCTTGCCGCCGGCGTCGGGCTGAATGAAGCCGTAGCCCTTGGATTGATTGAAGAACTTCACGGTGCCAGTAGGCATGCAGTCACTCCGAGTCTCGCGTCGCCCCGGCCACCGTGGCATGGGGCATCAAATCGTCGTGTTGGAGAAGGCCGGGAGCCCGCACGGGGTAAGTCCGACAACCTCAACGCCGAATTCGACGGGCGTAGTATGAGGGCTACGCCGCGGATTTTAAAGGGTCAACCGCGCAGCGGCGGGTTTGCGCCGCGCCCCGACAACAGGGTCCGCTTTTCCGGGAGGCCGCACAGAAATGCCGACATTGCAGCTCGGGGAAATTCGCGTCGACCGCATCGTCGACTGGGACGGGCCGTTCCTCACCGCCCTGCAGATGTTCCCCGGTGCGTCGCGCGAAGCGCTCGAGCCGCACCTGGACTGGCTCGCGCCGGGCGCGCTGTCCGCAGACGAACTGCGCATGAACCTGCCGGTGCAGTCCTACCTGGTGCGCAACGCCCGGCACACGCTGCTGATCGATACCTGCATCGGCTGCCGCAAATCGCATGATGTGTTCCGCGGCTGGGGCAACCGCAGCGACGACGCCTGGCTCGCCGGGCTGCGCGCCGCCGGCGTGGCGCCGGAGGATGTCGACAGCGTGATGTGCACCCACCTGCATGTCGATCACTGTGGCTGGAACACGCGCCAAGTCGACGGCCGCTGGGTACCCACCTTCCCGAACGCGAAGTATCTTTTCGCCAGGCCGGAATACGAGGCGAGCGCGGCGGCCAACAGCATCGTGTTTCGCGAGAACGTGCTGCCCGTGATGGAAGCCGGCCAGGCGGTCCTGGTCGAGCTCGATCACGAGCTCGATCACGGCATCCATTTCGAGCCCACGATCGGGCACACACCGGGGCATGTCGCGATCGCGCTCGCCTCCAAGGGCGCGCGCGGCGTGATGTCAGGCGACCTGATTCACTCGCCGCTGCAACTCGCCTTTCCGGAATGGAGCCCGCGGGTCGACTGGGACAGCGCCCTGTCCGCGCGGACGCGGCGCCACTTTCTCGAGCAGCACGCGGACACCAGCACCCTGGTCATGACGGCGCATTTTCCGCAGCCTTCGACGGGCCAGGTTGTCTCGGCGGGCGATGCCTTCCGCTTTCGCTACCGATCGGTCTAGCCTCAGCGCTTAAAGCCCTCGCAGAGGTGCGCTTCGCGCCGGCAGCCGGCCTGGCAGGCCTGCGCCGCGGTCGTATCGGTGGTGGTCTTGCGACAGCGCTGCATGCACTTCTCGAGCTCGCCCTTGCAGCTCGGCGCCGCGTCCTCGCCGGATACTCCGAGATAGATGTAGTATGCGGCGACCGCGGCGAGCGCGATAACGATCAGCGATCCAAGCGTTCCCAGTCCCTGCTGCAGCCTGCGCCCTGCCCTGCCGGTGGTCATGGTCGCCCTCCTGCGTGCGGCGAGCCCCTAGTGGGCGGTCCAGCCGCCGTCCAGCCTGAGGCTCGTGCCGGTAACGATACCCGAAGCCGGCGACGCAAGGTACACCACTGCGGCCGCCACCTCCTCCAGCGTACCGAGACGTCTGGCCGGGATCATGCTCATGACGAAGTCGGCAAACGCCGGGTTCTCGAAGTACGGCCGGGTCATGGGCGTGTCGACGAACGTCGGCGCCACGGTATTGACGCGGATGCCGAGCGGCGCAAGCTCGACCGCCATGGCCTTGCTGAGGCCCTCGATGGCGTGCTTGGTCATGCAGTAGACGCTGCGCTGCGGCGACCCGACGTGACCCATCTGCGAGCTCATGTGAATGATCGAGCCCCGGCTGGCCCGCACCATGACCCGCGCCGCGCTGCGCGCGACGCGGTACGCGGCGCGCACGTTCAGCTCGAGCAGGCCGTCGAGCGCATCGTCGGTGACTTCGAGAAACGGCTGCGGCCGGTTGCTGCCGGCGTTGTTGACCAGCACGTCGAGTCGCGCGAGCGCCTCGATCCGCCCGAGCAGGGCATCGCCCCTGACGTCCTCGATCCACGCCTCGACCGGGCCGGCTGCATCCCTGGCAAGACGCTCGAGCTCAGCGGCCGTGCGCGCGACCGCGATCACCTGCGCCCCGGCCTGCGACAGCGCCAGCGCGCAGGCGCGTCCCAGACCGCGCCCGGCGCCTGTCACCAAGGCAACCTGGCCTTCGATGCCGCGCGCCCACAGGGGCCGCGATTCCGCATGCGTCTTCGTGCTGTTCGTGCCCACGATGCCGGTGCGCCTCCTGCCGCTGCGTTTGTCGGAACCGGAAACGGGACCTACGATACCGCCTTTCTCAACCGACAGGGAGCACGCCGTGGCCCGATACCTGAAGACCGGGATCAGCGATGACGCCAAGGCCGACGCCGACGCCAAGGTTCGCAAGACCGTCGAGGACATGCTGGCGCAGATCGAGCGGCGCGGCGACGCCGCAGTGCGCGAGTACTCGGCGAAGCTCGATGCGTGGTCGCCGAAGGATTTCCGCCTCCGCCGCGCCGACATCGAAGCCTGCTACGCGCGGGTGAGCGCGCGCGAGCGGGCCGACATCGAATTCGCGCAGGCGCAGATCCGCGGTTTCGCGCAGATTCAGAAAGACGCGTTGCGCGACGTCGAGCAGGAGACGATGCCCGGCGTCATCCTCGGTCACAAGAACATCCCGGTGAACAGCATCGGTTCCTACGTGCCGGGCGGCAAGTACCCGATGGTTGCCTCTGCGCACATGAGCGTGGTGACCGCCAAGGTTGCCGGCGTAAAGCGCATCGTCACCTGCGCACCGCCCTACGAGGGCGGACCGAACCCGGCGATCGTCGTTGCACAGGACCTCGGCGGCGCCGACGAGATCTACTGTCTCGGTGGGGTGCAGGCAGTCGGCGCGATGGCACTCGGCACCGAGTCCGTTCGGCCGGTCGACATGCTGGTCGGACCGGGCAACATGTACGTTGCCGAAGCCAAGCGCCAGCTGTTCGGCCGCGTGGGCATCGACCTGTTCGCCGGGCCGACCGAGACGCTGATCATCGCGGACGACACGGTCGATGGCGAGCTCTGCGCCGCCGATCTGCTCGGCCAGGCCGAGCATGGGCCGACCTCGCCCGCGATCCTGCTGACCGATTCGGAAACCCTGGCGCGCGCGACCCTGGCCGAGGTCGAGCGCCAGCTGAAGATCCTGCCGACCGGCGAGACGGCGGGCCAGGCCTGGCGCGACTACGGTCAGGTCATCGTCTGCGACAGCACCGAAGAAATGGTCGAGGTCGCCGACGGCATCGCGGCCGAGCACGTGCAGGTCATGACGCGCGACCCGCAGTATTTCCTCGACCACATGACGAACTACGGCGCGCTTTTTCTCGGGCCCGAGACCAACGTGTCCTATGGCGACAAGGTGATCGGCACCAACCACACCCTGCCGACGCGGCGCGCCGCGCGCTACACCGGCGGGCTCTGGGTCGGCAAGTTCATCAAGACCTGCACCTACCAGCGCGTCACCCGCGAAGCGTCGGTGAAGGTCGGCGAGTACTGCTCGCGGCTGTGTGCGCTCGAGCATTTCGCCGGGCACAAGGAGCAGGCCGACATCCGCCTGCGGCGTTACGGCGGCCAGGATGTGCGCGGGCTGGACGTGCTGCCCGGCGTCGCGCGCTAAGCCGCGGCGCGTACAACTCCTTTAGCGGTTCAGCGATTGAACGCGGTGCGCGAGCAGCGCCGCGAGTTCTGCACCCTCGACGATACGGATGCCGTTGCTGGCGGCGAACGCGCGCGCCTGCGCGGTGAGCTCACCGGCGGCGATGAAGATGCGCTCCGCCACGGCGTCCGCACCGCCCGCCGCCGCCAGTTCGCGCAGCGGCTCGATGCCGGCACGCGCGACCTTCCAGCGCTTCGCACTCACCAGCGTGCGCCGCGCGTCGCGCGTGAGCTCGAAATCGGCCGCGCCTGCGTTGAGCCGGCGCACCGCGTAGCCCTCGCGCTGATAGGCCGCTTCCAGCGTCGCGGCAAAATCGCGCCACGGCATCGCCCGCAGAGCCTCCAGGCGCTCGGCGATTTGCCTCGCGCCAGGTACACGAAGCTGGCGCCAGGCCGCGATGCAGCCGATCACCACGAAGGGGATCGGAACGACGATCGCATAGGCTTCCGGGATAAACAGCCGCACCAGCAGGAACAGGCCGAGCGCAACAGCGAAGCTGATCCACCAGCGCGAGCGCAGCAGGAGCGCGAACAGCGAGTTTTCGTGCATCGACAGCCTCACGGCACGGCCCTCCTGCGGTCACCGCCCCTCCCTGCCGGGCAGGCCCGGCCGCAGGCCGCAAGACTTGCAATCATTTGCACACCTCGTGCGTCATCGGGCGTTCAATGAACCTGCGCAAACCTGCCTTTGAAGCGGGAGGATGCCATGGGACAGGCGGAGTACGTATACCCGACGGGCGCGACGCTTGAGCGTCATATCGGTCGTATTAATGCGGCGCGCCGGGCGAGCGCGGTGCTCGAGGCCGTTCGCGCCTACCTCGGCAGCTGGCCCACCGAGCGCGTCGAACGCCTGCAATGCGCAGACGCGGGCTGGGCGCCGTTCGACGCGCACCAACACCCCCTCGCGCGTTCGGGCGATGCATGCGCCTGGGCTGCAGAGCGTCGCGTGGGCCACACTCATGCGCAACCCTAAAACGGCGATCACCGGGCGCGGTCCGACCGAAGAGGTCGAGAGCGGCTGGCTGGGCGCCGAGGCCCTTCCCGGCGGCGTTGTATCGGCCGATGCGCAGCAGGATGCGAGCCCAGATGCAGCGGCACACGCCAACGGCATGGGGGCGTGGATCGCTGCCGTGCTCTCTTGGGCCAGGCGGCGCCACCCGTCAGCATAGTCGCAGCGCAACGACGTCTTGCGTATTCGCCTGATTCGGAACACATTGAAAACCGAGCCATGGACGCACTCAAGCTCTTCTACGAACAACAGCTCGACGCCAAGCGTCGCAGGACGCCCGATCGCAGCGACGGTGCCGCGGCGGCGCCGTGCGTGGCTCAAGTACAAGTCACGCCCGAACCCGACTGCAGTCCCGCTGCCGCGCCGCAGCTGGCTGAGGCAGAGGACACGCCCGAGCGGCTGCTGCGCCATCTCGAACAGCACGCCGGCCAATCGCTCAGGACGTGCGCCGCGATCGACAGCTACCTTGCGGCGCAATCGGGCGCGCAGGGCGATGCCCCGCCAGCAAGACGTTCGCTGCTGCGAGAAACGGCGCTGGTGCTGTTCCTCGCGATCGCCGTCCTGCAGTACTACTACGTCGACGTCTCGCTCGAGATCGCCGCACTGAACCGGATCACGGTCTTCCTCCCGGTCAAGGAACAGCCGCCGCAAGACCGTCGCTCCTAGACGCAGACTTTACGCATCGGGGATGACCCCGATCGCGCTGATCTCGATCAGGTAGTCGGGCGACACCATTTTCGTCACCTCGACCATTGTCGAAGCCGGAAGCGGCGGCTTGAAGTACTCGCGCCGCACCCTGTGAATCGCGTCAAAATGCTCCATGTTGCGGATGTACACATCGACGCGGCAAACATCGTCGAGCGTTCCGCCCGCCGCCTCCATCGCCGCCTTGATGTTCTCGAGCACCTGGCGCGTCTGGGCTTCGACATCGCCGATGCCGGCGATCGTCCCGTC
This sequence comes from Betaproteobacteria bacterium SG8_39, assembly GCA_001303445.1. GTDB lineage: Bacteria > Pseudomonadota > Gammaproteobacteria > Burkholderiales > SG8-39 > SG8-39. Next base: position 6,712 of record LJTQ01000090.1, read on the forward strand.
GGGACGGCGCGCCGTCATGCCGGACACGAACACCAGCCGGCCGCGCGCCTCGATCACCGTCGCCTGCGAGAAATGCCCGCTCGGCTGGCGCAGCCGGTCGGTCGTGATCTGCCGTTTTGCCATGCTGCCCTCCCTGTTTCTGGCTAGAGTATGCCTCGGGCGGCGATCCGCGCACTGTCAGCCGCGGCAGCCGCGCCGAAATGCAGTACCCTTGCGCCCAGCTTGAGCCGTCAACACGCATGAGCGACCTCTTCAGCAAGATCAATCAGTACGGGGTACTCAGAGTCCCGTTGTCCTTCTGGCTGATCGTCGCGTTTCAGGCGCGCCACTGGTTTCTGGTCGCGGCCGCGGTGATCGGCATGCGCCGCTCGCCGGACACGGCGCGCCTGCTGGGCGGCGAGGGCGTGCCCTACATCCAGCTCGCGCTCGAGCTTCCGGTGATGCTGGTCGCCTTCGCCGCGGTCAACCGCGATCCGTTCGGTGGCGGCTTCGTGCGCCGGGTTTGGCGCTACGGCCGGGAGATCGTCAGCCTGAGCGCGGCCCTGAACCTGGCCTGGATCGCCTGGTATTTCTCCGGCATCCCGCACTGGCGGCCGAATCCCGACAATCTAGTACTGCTCAGCGGCCTGATCGACCTGCTGATCGTCGTCGCGGTGTGGAAGTCCGCGTACTTCCGGCAGATGTTCGCCGAATTTCCGGAGTACAAGCCCCGGGAAACCTGATCCCGGTACGGGCGCGGCCCCTCAGCGGACTCGATCGAGCGCGTCGACGTGGGCGCAGATCGCGCCGGGGGTCGTCACCCAGACCCGTCGTGCCTGCGACAGAACGTGCGTCAGGGCACGCCGCAGATGGCGCAGTCGATACGGCTGACCGACGAGATAGGGATGCAGTGCGATGCCCATCACCAGCGGCTGCGACTCGCTCTGCGCGAGCATCTCGTCGAAATTGTCGACAATCATGTCGGCGAAGTCGCGCCCGTCCATCTGGCGCGCGACGATCATCGGGATGTCGTTCAGCTCCTGCGGATAGGGAATCGACCAGAGCGTCTTTCCAGAGCGCGTTTCGAAGCGCACCGGCTGGTCGTCGTGACACCAGTTGAGCGTGTAGCGGTAGCCGGCTTCGGCGAGCAGGTCCGGCGTCAGCAGGCTCTCCGAGATCCAGGGCGACAGCCAGCCCTGCGGGGTTTGCCCCGATTCGCGCGCGATACGGCTGCGGCAGTACGCCAGCAGCGCCCGTTCGTCGGCCTCCGACAGCGTGCCCTGGCGCTCGGAATTGCTGTGGCCGTGACCGATCAGCTCATCGCCGCGCTTGACGAAGGCCTCGACCACTTCCGGGCAGTCGTCGTACAGCGCGGTATTGATCAGCGCGCCGAGCGGCACCTTCAGCGCCTCGAACAGCTCGAGGCAACGCCATACACCGACCCGGTTGCCATAGTCGCGCCAGGAATAGTTGAGCACGTCGGGCTCGGGGCTTTTCGGCCCGAGCGCCGCACCCAGCCCCTGGCCGAAATCGAAGTGCTCGACGTTGAAGCCGAGATAGACCGCGAGCCGCTTGCCCTCGGGCCAGGCATAGTCCATGCGGCGCGTGATCGGCGAGTAGGCATAGCGGCCATGGCCTTTGAGGGCTCGTGGCATGAGGCAGCGCGCTCCCGTTTGGTGCCGGGCGCACCGATTTGGGGCAACCCGGGGTAGACTCCGGATCGCTCAGGGTTTCGCCAGGCCAGCGCGGACCAGCAACCATTCCGCGCTATCGTTCCACACTTCCATCTTCACGATCTTGCCGTGACGCACCACGTAGCGGTCGACATAGCGATTGCCCTCGAACGGCGTGCCGTCCGGCCATTCGCCGTACAGCGTGCCGGTCTGGTAGACGATGGTTTCCTCCGCCGTGCCTCCGGCAACGACGTGCGTCGGACCGAATTTCTTCTTCACCCACTTGTAGCGCGACTTGTTGAAGGCCGTCGCGTCCGCCGGGTCGCGCATCGGGCGATTGCCGGTAAAACGAATCTCGAGATCCGGTGCGCAGTAGGCCCGCGCCGAGTCCGGATCCGGAATCATGTGCAGGCGCAGGTAGGTTTCGACGATCTCGGCGGCCTCGGCCGCCGGGTCCTTGGTCGTGCTGGGGGCAGTGTGTGCGGGCATGGCTGGGAAATTATAGCCCCGAGACGTTTGGCACATGGCTTGCTTTGAGTGTTCCTTGAGTGTCCCGTTAGGCCCCCTAAGACCCCATTCCATCCAAATCAAGGAGGTGAGCATGAAAACCGCTTGGACCCGACGCAGCTTTATCGCCACCGCGGTCACCCTGGCGCTCGGCAGCGCGCTGCCGGCGCTGGCCGCCGACCCGATCAAGATCGGCCTCGTCACGGCGCTGTCCGGCCAGTCCGCCCGCGCGGGCGAGGCCATCACGCGCGGCCTGACGATCGCGATCGACGAGCTGAACGCGTCCGGCGGCGTGCTCGGCCGCAGCTTCGAGCTGGTGCGGCGCGACGACGAGGCGACGCCGGCAAAGGGCGTGATCGCCGCGCGCGAGCTGGTCTTCAAGGAGAAGGTCGCAGTGCTGTTCGGCGGTCTGGACACGCCGGTCTCGCTCGCCATCGTGCCGATCATGAATCAGGCCAAGGTACCCTTCATGGGGCCATGGGCGGCGGGCACGCCGATCACCAAGAATGGCGCGAACCCGAACTACGTGTTCCGTGTCTCCGCGGTCGACGAGATCGTCGACAAGGCGATGCTGCAGTACGCGCAGAAGAACTTCGGCACCAAGAAGCCCGGGCTGATCCTGATCAACAACCCCTGGGGCGCCTCGAACGAGAAAGGGCTGCGCGCCGCCATGGCCGCCAAGCAGGTCACGCCCGCAGGCATCGAGAAGTTCGAGTCCAACGACATCGACGTCGTGCCGCAGCTCACGCGCCTGAAGCAAGGTGGCGCCGACACGCTGTTCATGGCCGCCAACGTCGGCCCCTCAGCGCAGGTGGTCAAGTCGCTCGACCGCATGGGCTGGCAGGTGCCGATCGTCTCGCACTGGGGTCCTGCGGGTGGGCGCTTCACCGAGCTCGCCGGACCGAACGCGAAGAACGTGCACTTCGTGCAGACCTACAGCTTCTTCGGCAACCAGCGCCCGGTCGGCGCCAAGGTGATGAAAATGCTGATGGCCAAGTATCCCGACATCAAGGGCCCGGACGACGTCACGCCGGCGGTGGGCGTCGCGAACGCCTATGACGCGATGCACCTGGTCGCACTGGCGATCAAGAACGCCGGCTCGACCGATGGCTCGAAGATTCGCGAGGGGTTCTACAAGATCGGCACCTACGCAGGCCTCATCAAGACCTACGACAAGCCGTTCTCGCCCGCCGTGCACGACGCGATCACCGAAAACGACTACGTCTGGACGCAGTTCATCGACAACAAGATCCTGCCCGTCGGCATGGTGAAGTGACGCCTCCGGCAGACGTTTAGAATCTGGACGGCCGCTTCGGCGGCCGTCCTTGCTTTTATGCTCGTCGTCTCCGCCATCATAACCGGCCTCGGCCTGGGCAGTATGTACGGGCTGCTCGCGCTTGGCTTTCACGTCACCTACGCGGTCTCGGCGACGGTGAACTTCGCGCAAGGCAGCTCGATGATGCTGGGCGCGGTCTTCGCCTACAGCTTTGCGGTGCGGCTCGGCTGGCCGGTCCCGCTCGCCGCAGCGATGGCGCTCGCGCTGTGCGCGCTCTACGGCATCCTCGTCGAATTCATCGCGGTCCGGCCGTTCGCACGGCGAGGATCGAACGCATGGCTGATGGCCACCGTAGCGCTCGGCATCGTCGTCGACAACGCGGTACTGTTTACCTTCGGCAAGGAGCCGCGCGGCTTCAACATGCCCTGGGCAACCGGCTCCTTCACAGTGTTCGGCATCGGCATCTCGCCGCTGCAGCTCGCCATCCCGGCAGCCGGCATCGCGCTCGCCGCGGCGCTGCATTTTTACTCGCGTCGCACCCGCGGCGGCAAGGCCATGCTCGCGGTCGTGCAGAACCCCGATGCGGCGCGCCTCATGGGCATCAACGTGCCGCGCGTGATATCCGGCGCCTTCGCGCTATCGACCGTTTTCGCCGGCGCCGCCGGCATCCTGATCGCGCCGCTGTTCAACGTGCATTCCGACATGGGTACCGTGTTCGGCCTGAAGGCCTTCGCTGTCGCCATCCTCGGCGGCATCACCAGCGCCTGGGGCGTGATGATCGCCGGCGTGGTGTTCGGGGTGGTCGAAGCGCTCATCACCGCGCTGCTCGGCTCGACCTACACGCAGATCCTCAGCTTTGCGCTGGTGATCGTGGTGCTCGCGGCGATGCCGAACGGGCTGTTCGGTCGCGCCGAAGTGAAGAAGGTATGAAGGCGCTGCCCGTCGCCGCGCTCGCCGCCGGTTTCGCGGCGGCGTTCGTGTTCACCTGGGTGTCGAACGACTACTACGTGTTCGTCATGGCGACGCTCGCCCTCACTGCGATCGTCGGCATCGGCCTCAATGTCCTGCTCGGCCTGACCGGGCAGGTCTCGTTTGGTCACGTCGGCTTCTACGCCATCGGCGCCTACACCGTGGCGATTTTCATGGTGCGCCTGAAGCTCGATTTCTGGATCGCGCTGCCCGCCGCCATCGCGCTCTCGGCGCTGACCGGCGCCCTGCTCGCCCTGCCCGCGCTGCGCGTGCGCGGGCCCTATCTGGCGATGGTGACTATCGCCTTCGGCTTCGTCGTCGAGCATTCGATCGTCGAGTGGGACGAGGTCACCGGCGGGCAGAACGGCATCATGGGCGTGCCGAAGCCCCTGCTCTTCGGCACCCCGCTCACCGAGCGCGGCATCGCGCTCGGTGCCATCGCGCTCACCGCCCTGCTGGTCTATGCGTTCTGGCGCGTGTCGCGCTCGTCGTGGGGTTCGGCGATGCGCGCAGTGAAGGACTCCGAGGTCGCCGCTGAATCGGTCGGCCTGAATCCGATCGCGATCAAGGCGCTCGCCTTCACCCTGTCGGCGGGCTGCGCCGGACTCGCCGGCGCGCTGTTCTCGCCGCTCTCGGGATTCGTCACGCCGTCCAGCTTCGCCTTCCTGCAGTCGATCCTGTTCGTGCTGGTGGTCATCGTCGGCGGCGCCGGCACCGTCAGCGGGCCGCTGATCGGCGCGACGATCGTGGTGCTGCTGCCCGAGGTGCTCGCGGGACTGGCCGAATACCGTTTGCTGTTCTTCGGTGCGCTGATGCTGGTCGTGCTCTGGGTCGCGCCCGAGGGCATCGTCGGCGAGGTGCTGCGCTGGATCCGCCGGCGTCGCGAGCCCGTGCTGGCGGCCCCCACGGCCGATGCGGCGATGGTCGGCGCAGACTCGAGCACGGTGCGCACGGCGCTCGAAGTGAAAGGCCTGACGATCGCCTTCGGCGGCGTGCAGGCCGCGGTCGACGTCGCGTTCGCGGCGCAGCCCGGTGCCGTCACCAGCCTGATCGGACCCAATGGTGCGGGCAAGACGACCGTGCTCAACATGCTGGGCGGGTTCTACCGGCCGGATGCGGGTCAGGTAACGCTCGGCGCACGCGCGATTGCGGGCGCCTCGGCTTGGCGCATTGCGCGCGCGGGGCTCGCGCGCACCTACCAGACCTCGCAGCTGTTCGGCAGCATGAGCGTGCTCGAGAACCTGGTCATCGCCTCCCCCGAGCGCGCCGGAACCGAGCCGCGGGCGGAGCAACTGCTCGCCTTCGTCGGCTACCGCGGCGACCTGCACGCGCGCGCCGCCGACCTGCCGCATGTCGACCGGCGACTGGTCGAGATCGCGCGCGCCCTCGCGACGCGCCCGACGGTGCTGCTGCTCGACGAGCCGGCCGCCGGCCTGTCGCGCGACGACAAGGGCGCGCTGGCGCAACTCATGCGCCGCATCGCCGATGCCGGCATTGCCGTGGTCTTGGTGGAGCACGACATGGAGATCGTGATGGGGATCTCCGATCACGTCGTGGTGCTCGACGCCGGCACGCCGATCGCGGCCGGCACGCCGCAGGCGGTGCAACAGGATCCCGCGGTGCGCAGCGCCTACCTGGGCGAGGGCCACGGACGGCCCGCGGTGCGGCGCGCGGGCGGGGCCACGGCGGGTGAAGCGCTGCTCGAAGTCGGTCGACTCGAAGCCGGCTACGGCGCGGAGCCGGTGCTCAAGGGCATCGACCTGCGCGTCACCGCCGGCGAGCTCGTCGCGGTACTGGGCGCCAACGGTGCCGGCAAATCGACCCTGATGCGTTCGCTCGCCGGTCTGCACCGTCCGGTGCGCGGCTCGATCGCCCTCGCCGGCGCGGATCTGGCGCGCCTGCCGGCGCACCGCGTGGTCGCGCGCGGCGTGGTACTGGTCCCCGAGGGACGGCAGGTCTTCCCCGAGCTTTCGGTGCTCGACAACATTCTCCTCGGCGCGCACCTGCGCCGCGACCTCTCCGACGCCGAAGTGGAAGGCATGTTCGAGCGCTTTCCGCGCCTGCGCGAACGCCGCGATCAGCGCGCCGGCCTGCTCTCCGGCGGCGAGCAGCAGATGCTCGCGATCGCGCGCGGCCTGATGGCGAAACCCAGCCTGCTGCTGCTCGACGAGCCGTCGCTTGGCCTCGCGCCGACGATCATCAACCAGCTGTTCTCGGCGCTCGACCGGCTGCGCAGCGAGGCGGTCACCATCCTGCTCGTCGACCAGATGGCGGGCCTCGCGCTCGCCCTGGCCGATCGCGCCTATGTGATCGAGAGCGGGCGCATCACCGCGCAGGGGACCGCGGCCGAGATCGCCGCGCAGGGCGCGCTGGAGAAGGCCTACCTCGCGGCCGGCTGAGCCGTGCCGGCTCCACCCTGACCATGCGCGCCGCAAGGCGCGCTGCCGCGGCATTCGAACTCGCCACGCGCACCCCCGCTTCGCGCAGCAGCGCGACCTGGCGCGCGTAGCCCTGCAGGTCCGCGTCGGTGCCGGTCACCGAAGCGACGACCGGCGCTGCGCGCGGGCCCGCGCCGCGCACGACCTGCGCGATCAGCGCAGCTGGATCGGGATGCGCGCCGGTGCCGAGCACGACGTCGAGCAGCACCACGGCGACATCGCGCTCGCGCAGGGCGCGCGCGAGGTGGTCGTTGCGCAACGCAGGGTCGATCATCGGATGCGGCCGCCCGCGGGTGAACTCGTCGGCGCCGAGGTCGAGCAGACGATGTCCGGCGCGACCGCGCGCGAGCGGCTGCGCACCGGGCACCGGGGCGTTCGACTGCACCCTGTGTCCTTCGTCCATCAGGACGATCTGCGCTTCCGCGCAGAGCGTGCCGCCGCTGAACAGACCGCGGATCGAGCCGCGCCGCAGAGGCGCGCTCGCCGCACGCGACGGCGACGAACGCTTGCCGCTCACCGCGGCCGCCGCGGCCTCGAGCGTGCGCACGAAGACCACCTTGCCCCTGGACGCCGCCGGCTCTGCGCCGAGCAGGCAGAGCACCACCGGTTTGCGGCTGCGCGCGGCGCGCGCCAACACCTTTTCGCTCACCGCGGCCGACGGCGGCTTGGAGATCACCACGATACGGCGGGTGGCGCGGTCGGCCTCGAGCGCGTCGAGCGCGGCGAGCGTCATCAGGCCACCCACCGCCTCGGAAAGGTCGCGTCCGCCGACGCCGATGCCGTGCGACACGCCGCAGCCGGCACGCGCCAGCAGACAGGACACCTCCTGCAAGCCGGTGCCGGAGGCCGAAACGATGCCGACGTCGCCGCGCGGCACCGCGTTGGCGAAGGCGAGCGGCACGCCGCCGATCAGCGCGGTGCCGCAGTCAGGCCCCATGACGAGCAGGCCGCACTCGAGCGCGCGGCGCTTGAGCGCCACCTCGTCCTCGGGCAGCACGTTGTCCGAGAAGATCATCACGTGCAGCCCGCGCTCGAGCGCGCGCTGCGCCTCGAGCACAGCGAACTCGCCGGGCACCGAGATCAGCGCCAGATTGGCCGCCGGCAGCGCATCGAGCGCAGCGCCGAAGCCGCCCACGCCGAGCGACGCCTCCGCCGGCCCCGCGCCGTCCGTCGGCACGCCCCCGCCGGCCAGCAGGCGCTCGGCCTCCTCGAGCGCCGCGGCCGCCCATGTCGCGTCGCGCGCGCGCACCGCGATGATGAGGTCGTCGGCCTGCGCATCGCGCGCCTCGGCAACCAGCAGCCCGGAGCCTTCGAGCAGCGCCTTGTTCGACGGGCTGCCGATCATGAGTGACGCGTCGAGCACGCCCTTGCCCCCGGCCAGCGCACGCGCAATACGCATCAGCGCGACCGAGTCAGCGTAGAACCCGCGCCGCAGGCGATTGACGACGACGCTCATGCGTCGATTCCCAGCGAGCGTGCAAAGGCGACCAGTGCGGCGTCGAAACAGCCGAGCGGCGCGCGCGCCACGCCCGCACCCACCTGGCCGACGCCCGGCTCGCGGTGCGCGATACCGGTGTTGATCGCCGGCTGGACGCCCGACTCGACTACGCGGCGCAGGTCGATGCCCGTCGGGACGCCCTGAAAGTCGAGCGCCGGCATCGTCCACTTCGGATTCTTTGTCAGCGTGATTCCGCCCATCGCGCGCGTGAACCCCGCCGCGTCGCTCGCCCGGCCTGCGCCGACGAAGCCCACCACCGCCGGCGCGCTCGCCATGGCGAATGCGCCCAGGCCGATCGTCTCCATGATCGCCGAATCGCCCATGTCGGGATTGGCGTCGGCTTCGCTGTAGCCCGGGAAGTACAGGCCCTGTGGCATTTCGACCGCCGCGGTGAACCAGGCGTCGCCGGTGCCCGAGACACGCACGCCGAAATCGGTGCCGTTGCGCGACATCGCGGCCACCAGGCTGCAGGCCTCGATGTCGCGCACAGGATCCATGATGCTCTTGCCCATCACCATGCCGACGTTGAGGAAGAACTGCTCGTTGCCGGCGATGAAGGCAAGGCTCTTCGACAGCGTCTCGGCATCGTCTGCTGCGCGCGCCAGTTGCGGCGACAGCGCGCGCAACGTGAGCGCCGAGCAGGCCACGTTCCTCTGGTGCATCTCGTCGCCCATGGCCAGGCCGCGCGCCACCAGCGGCACCAGTTCGAGCCCGCCTGCGGCGCGCAGCGCGGCGCCGAGCAGCGGCCCAAACACGTCGCGCAGCCAGGCCAGCCGCGCGCGCACCTCGGCATCGTTGGCGCCGAAGCGCATCACCTTGCCGAGCCCCTCGTTGATCATGCAGTAGGCGCGGTTGCCCGCGTCGATGCCCTTGCCGCGGTTCTCGACCACCATCACCGGCATCGAGCGCGTGGTGATGCCGGTCATCGGACCGACCGCATCGAAGCGGTGGTTGGGATGGAACGTC
>LJTQ01000091.1 GCA_001303445.1 Betaproteobacteria bacterium SG8_39
TGCCCGATCGCTTCGATCTCCTCCGGGCACACCGCGTGCCCCATCGGGTAGGCGTGCCATTCGAGGGGGTAGCCGATCGCCTTCAGCGCGTCGCGCGAGGCTTCCGCACGACCCACCGGAATCAAATCGTCCATCGAGCCGTGCGCCATGAAGATCGGCGTCTCGAAGTTCGCCGGCGCGCGCTCGTCGGCGAGGGTCTGCGCCAGCGGCAGGTAGGTCGACAAGGCGAGAATTCCGGCGAGGCGCTTTGAAAACCTGAGTCCGGTCTGCAGCGCGATCGCCCCGCCCTGCGAAAACCCGGCGAGCACCACCTTCGACGCCTCCACCCCGCGCTTTTCTTCACGCGCCACCAGCCCTTCGAGCAGCAGCTGCGACGACCGGATGCCGTCGGCATCCTCCGGCCCGCCGCCGAGCTGCAGGATGTCGTACCAGGCGCGCATCGCCATGCCCATGTTGAGGGTCACCGGGCGCACCGGGGCGTGCGGGAAGACGAAGCGCAGGGACAGCCCCGCCGGCAGGCCGAGCATCGGCACCACCGGCTCGAAGTCGTGGCCGTCGGCCCCCAGGCCGTGCAGCCAGATCACCGCGGCCTTGGGCGCCGCGCCGGTTTCGAGCTCGAGGGTTTCTGGCAGTTCGATCATCGGCAGCCTGTGGGCACGAACAATACGTTACATACGCCGCACGCGCCGACATACGCGCGCAACGCCGCGTGCCCAGACTGTAGCGGTCTGCATTGCTCGAGGAAAGCGAGGCTTGCGTATGTACGGTGTGGTCGGAGTGCTGCTTCTCTGTCTCGGACTGCTGGTCGCGCGGGCGGGCATCGTCGGCGCGCGCATGACGCCGGTGCCGGCCTGGCTGTCGGACGCCATGCAGAGCTACGTGGTGGTGCCGTTCATCGTCACCGCCATCGTCATCGGCCTCGGCGCGTCCGGCACCTGGCTGCTCGGCGGGCACTGGAAGAGCGAAACGGTCCTCGGCTGGGGCGGCATGGCCGCGATCATCGTCGGCTACTGGCTCGCCAACCGTGCGGTGCGCGCCTGGGCGCAGTCCCGGCCGGCCGCGGTGCCGCTCAGCCTGGTCGAAGGCGGCAGGCCGCAGGACCCGAGCCGGCCGCCGCAGCAGCCGCCGCTGAAAAAAGCCGCCTGAAAACGTCGCGCGCGACCGGCCTGCGTCGCGCGCCGCCTCAGATCTCGCCGAGGCTGCGGCGCACCAGCAGCAGGCCGCCCGCGCCGATGGCGGCGAACACCAGCGCGCCGTACATCCCGACCTCGGTCGAGATGGCGGTCATGCGGAAAAGCGCCGCCATGCCGGCCCCGCCGGCGAGCGCGAAGGCAAGGTCGCCGACCAGGCCGTAGCCCGAGCCCGAGAAATAGCGGTTGCCGAGCAGGCCCACCGCGAGGGAAACGACGCCGATCAGCATGTAGAGCATGCGGCCACGCTATACCCTTTTCGAACCAGCCGTCGGTTTATTTCCCGGCGCTCGGCGCGGCGCGTTAAAGTCGCTGTCCGATCGGATCGAACAGGGGCCTGCCATGCTGCCCGAAAGACAGACCGCCGCCGACATCTCGTATCGCGAGTCCGGCCGCAAGGACCTGCCCGCGCTGGTGCTGCTGCACGGCATCGGCTCGACCTCCGCCGGCTGGCGCCTGCAGTACGGGCCCCTGGGCGAGCACTTCCACGTCATCGGCTGGGACGCGCCGGGCTACGCCAGCTCCAAGCCGCTGCCGGCCGAGGCGCCCACCGCGGAAGCCTACGCGCATGCGCTCGCCCGCCTGCTCGAGTCGCTCGGCATCCAGAAGGCGTTCATCGGCACCAACTCCTGGGGCACGCCGACCGGGGTGGTGTTCGCGCGGCTGTTTCCCGAGCGCGTGCGCGCGCTGATCCTCGGCGGACCGGCCGCCGGCTGGGGCTCGCTGCTCAAGGACGAGCGCGACAAGCGCCTGCACGAGCGCGCCGAGCGCATCCGCACCCTGGGCGTGCGCAAGATGCGCGAGGACGACGCCGCCACGCTGGTGCCGCCGGGCACGCGCGCCGAGGTCATCGAATGGATCAAGGGCGCCGAGGGCGTCAACGCCGAAGGCTACGTGCAGGCGCTGCGCATGATGGCCGCGGTCGACGTGCCGAGCGAAGCGGCGCTGGTGCACTGCCCGATCAAGGTGGTGGTCGGCGAAAAGGACACCCGCACCCCACCCGCCACCAACGCCGAGCGCATCGCGGCCGCGGCGCCGCAGGCCACGCTCACGCGGCTGCCGGACTGCGGCCACCTGCCGCACCTCGAATACCCGGAGATCTGGAACGCCGCGGTGCTCGAGTTGCTCAAGGAAGCGAGCACGCCGGCGTAAAAAGGGGGTCAGACCCCGAAATCCCTAGGCGTGCCGCAGCACCTGGCGCAGGGTGTCGGCCAGCACGTCCTTGCTGTAGGGCTTGGTGACGTAGGCGTCGGCGCCGAGCGCGAGGCCGCGCTGGATGTCCTCGGCCTCGGTCTTCGCCGTCAGCATGATCACCGGGATGAGCGCGAACTTCGGATGGCGGCGCATGCCGGCGAGGATCTGGAAGCCGTCGCCGTCGGGCAGCATGACATCGAGCAGCACCGCGTCGGGCGTCGGCTTGGTGATCAGGTCGGTGAACATCTCGCGCCGGGTGTGCGCCAGCCGCACGTTGTAGCCCGCCATGCTGACGCGCAGGTCGGCGAGCGCCGCCTGGTCCGGATCGTCTTCCACCACCAGCACGGTGCACTGCGCCGCGGTCTTCGGCAGCCGCTCGCGGTTGCGCAGCCGGCGCGTCGACAGGTAGGCGCGCTTGCGCTGCAGGCTGGCGGTGATTTCCTTGGCCGCGTCCATGGCGCGGCGCTGCTCCTCGGCCAGCTCGCCGAGGATGCGGAACGCGACACCGTCGTTGACCAGGGCTTCCAGGCTCAGCGCGCGGGTGCTGTCGCCGCTGACCGCTTCGATGAAGCCGAGGTCGAGCAGCTCCGAGAGCCAGTCGTCGATCAGCGCATCGGAGTATTCGCGCAGCGAGCCGCGGATCACGTCGACGTGCGCGCCGCCTTCGAGGTGCGCCAGGATGCGACGGTAATCGGCCGGTATCGCGGTGTCGCCGCCGTGCAGAGCGGTCTCGCCGCTCTCGGTGCGCTGATAGACCGCGTCGTCGAGAATCAAACCCTGCGTCCCGCGGCTGCGTGCATGGGCGGCTATGTTAGCGCGCGCGGATAGAGTTATCCACAGGGGTCAGACCCCTGTGGATCAGCCCGCGTGTCAGCCGACCTTGCCGAGTATCGCGGTCATCTCGTCCTTGTTGAAGGCGCGCATCGACTGACCCTGCAGATTGCCGGACATGCCGACGGTGAGTGCGAAGGCGGAGATTGACGCGTCGTCCTTCGCCTCGAAAATGCCGACCAGGTCGTACTGGCCCATCGTCCAGTACATGTCCTTCAGCGTCACGCCGTACTTCTTCCCGGCCTCCCGCACGGCATCGGCACGCTTGGTGGTGTCCTTGATGGTGCGCATGCCCTGCTCGGTGAAGTTGCCCACCCAGATGTAAGTCGCCATGTTGCCCTCCTTCCAGAGGTGTCGGATTCGAATGCAGGGCCATGCCTTAGCCCGACGCCGCCGGCCCCGGCGCGGCGTCGGCCGCCGCCGCGCTCAGGCGTCGGCGAACGGTTTTGCCTCGACTTCGATCCAGGTGGCGCGCGCCACCGCCACGCGCGCACCGGAGGCCCCGAACACCGCCGAGCCGGCGAAGCGCTTGCGGCCGTCGATCGCGATCGGCCAGCCGATGGCGACGCAGCGCTCATCGGGTGCCACGGCGCCGTCGATGCGCACACAGAATTCGCCGAGCACGATGGTGCGTCCCGGCTGCCCCGGGATCACCGCCCAGCCACCGGTGCAATCGAGCGCCGCCCACAGATAGCGGTTGCGCACCCGGCCATCGCCGTCGGCAAACGCCGCATGCGGAATCCACGGCGCGGCGACCCCGCCGTCCTCGGCGGGCGGGCCGGGAAAGATGCACAGCCCGTCGCCCGATGTGCGCTGCGGACCGCAGGCAAAGCAGCGCGGAAACGAATGCCGCGCGAAACCGGGGTAGGCCTTGGAAGACGCCTGCGCCTGGGCGAAGGACGGCGATGCAGGCGGCTGCAGGTCGAGCGCCGAACTCCGCGCTTCAGCAATCGGCGTGTCGCCGGCATAGAGGCGCACGACGCCGTCGCTTTGCTCGATGCGCAGGTCGGTATCGAGCGGCGGCGGCGCCTTGAGGCGCACCGCGGCGGGGCCGTCGATGTAATCGGCCAGGCGGCCGCAGACGTAGCCACCGTTACCCGAGCGCGGCGGGCCGCAGTAGCGGGTGGCGATGCGCAGTGTTTCCGAGCTCATGCGCCCTCCCCCAGGCCACGAGACGTCGGGGCACTTTACGCCCGCGGCGCAGAAAAGGAAGCGGGAAGTTATCCACAGGGGTCTGACCCCGGTGGTTGGTTTTGCTAGCATGGCCCGCAGGAGGGCGACATGGACCTGAAGGGCAAAGCGGCGCTGGTCACCGGCGCCACCAGCGGCATCGGCCTGGCGATCGCCGAGTCGCTCGCCAGGGCCGGCGTGCGGCTGGTGATCAGCGGGCGGCGCGCCGAGCTGCTCGCCGCGCACGCCAAGCGCCTGCCGCAGTGCATCGCGATTCCCGGCGAGATCACCGACGCGGCGTACGCCAACGATCTGTTCGCCCGCGCGGTGCAGCACTGCGACGGGCTCGACATCGTGGTCAACAATGCCGGGCGCGTGGCCACCGGGTCGATCGACGAGATCGACATCGACACGGTGTGCGCGATGGTGCGGGTCAACGTCGAGGCGGCGTTCCGCATCGCGCACCTCGCGGTGAAGCACTTCCGCGCGCGCGCCAAGGGCCACCTGATCAACACCGGCAGCGTGCTCGGCACCAAGGTGCGCGCGAGCATCGGCGCCTACGCCGGCACCAAGCACGCGGTCGAAGCCCTGTCGGAAGCGCTGCGCCTCGAGCTCGCCGGCACGGGGATCCGCATCACCACGGTCGAGCCCGGCCTGGTGCGCACCGACCTGCACCGCGACATCGCGAAGAAGGCAGGCGTGCTGCCCGACGTCGCCGAGCCGCTCACCCCCGAGGACGTCGCGCGCAGCGTGATGTTCGCGCTCGACCAGCCGCCGCACGTCAACATCCCGCGCATCATGCTGCTGCCGCGCGACCAGGTGATCTGAATCGAGTCACGCGGTCATGCGCGCACACCCGGACGACAAGGTCGGCCACGCGGTCGACGCCTGGCTCGGCAGGTTCAACGCCGCGCTCGCCGCGCCGCAGGCGAAGAACATCGGCGCGCTGTTCGCCCCCGACGGCCACTGGCGCGACGTGCTCGCGCTCACCTGGCGCTTCGGCACGCTGAGCGGGCGCGAGGCGCTCGCCCCGGCGCTGGCGCAGGCGCTTGCCGCCAGCGGCGCGCGCGATTTCGCCGTCGACCCCGCGCGCTGTCCGCCGCGCGTGGTGGAGCGCGCCGGCACGCCCTGCATCGAGGCGTTCCTGCGCTTCGCAACCAATGCCGGGCACGGCGAAGGCTTGCTGCGCATGCGGCGTCACGACAAGGCCCGGGCGCGCGGCGCGCCGGTGGCCTGGACGCTGCTCACCGCGCTCGACGAGCTGCGCGGCCACGAGGAAGCGACGTTGCGCGCGCAGCGCCAAGAGCCGGTGATCGCGAGGGATTTCCACGGCCCCAACTGGCTCGACCAGCGCAGCGCGGCGCAGGACTACGCCGCGCGCGATCCGACGGTGCTGATCGTCGGCGGCGGCCACGCCGGGCTCACGCTCGCCGCGCGCCTCGGCCAGCTCGGCGTCGACGCGCTGATCGTCGACCGCATGCAGCGCATCGGCGACAACTGGCGGCTGCGCTACCACGGCTTGAAGCTGCATAACCAGGTGCACAGCAACCACCTGCCCTACCTGCCGTTCCCGCCGACCTTCCCGGCCTACCTCTCCAAGGACCAGATCGCGAACTGGCTCGAGACCTACGCCGAGTGCATGGACGTCGCGTTCTGGACGCAGACCGCGTTCGAGGGCGCGCGCTTCGACGCTGCTGCCGGGCGCTGGACGGCGCACGTCAAGCGCGCCGACGGCAGGGCGCGCGCGCTGCGGCCGAAGCACATCGTCCTGGCCACCAGCGTGAGCGGCACGCCGCACGTTCCGACGATCCCGACGCTCGAGCAGTTCAAGGGTACGCTGCTGCACTCGAGCAAGTTCGGCGATGGCGCGGCCTGGCGCGACCGGCCGGTGCTGGTGCTCGGCACCGGCACCAGCGCGCACGACATCGCGCAGGACCTGCACGGCCATGGCGCGAAGGTCACCATGGTGCAGAGAAGCCCGACGCTGGTGGTCAACGTCGAGCCGAGCGCGCAGGTCTACGACGGCGTCTACCTCGGCGAAGGTCCGTCGCTCGAGGACCGCGACCTGATCAACGCTTCGATGCCGCTGCCGGTCACCAAGGTGGCGCACCGCATCCTCACCGAGCGCGCCAAAGAATACGACCGGCCGCTGCTCGAAGGCCTGGAAAAGGCGGGCTTTCGCCTGTCGTTCGGCGAAGAGGGCACCGGCTGGCCGCTGCTGTATCGCACCCGCGGCGGCGGCTACTACTTCAACGTCGGCTGCTCGGAGCTGATCGCGAGCGGCGAGATCGGCATCGTGCAGTACCACGACATCGAGACCTTCCTGCCGGACGGCGCGCGCATGATGGATGGCCGCCGGCTGAAGGCCGAGCTCATCGTTCTCGCCACCGGCTACAAAGGGCAGGACCACTTCGTCGCCTCGCTGTTCGGCGACGAAGTGGCGCAGCGCGTCGGGCCGGTCTGGGGCTTCGACGAGCGCACGCAGGAGCTGCGCAACATGTGGTGCCGCACCGGGCAACCCAAGCTGTGGTTCACTGCCGGGGCATTCTCCCAGTGCCGCATCTATTCGAAGTACCTGGCGCGGCAGATCAAGGCCGCCGAGCTCGGGCTGATCTGAATCGGCGTTGCGCAGGCCTGCGGCCGCGCGGGCCGCTCAGGGCTTGAGGCGGTCCAGCCCGAACGCCCTGACGAGCATCGCATCGAACGCCGACTGCGGCAGGACGCGCTGCAGCAGCGGCAGCCGCAGGCTGTTCTTGCCCCCGCGGATGACGCGCGGCGGGCGGCGGCGCAGCAGCGCTTCGGCGAGCGGCACGACGAACGCCTCGGCCGGCGTCGCGCCGCGCTGGCCCGCCTGGGCGCGCGCGCGAATGCCGTGCTCGATCGCGCGGTAGACGGAGTCCGCCGGCAGCCGCAGCGCGGCCTCCGCGGAATCGCCGAATGCCGAGCGCACGCCGCCGGGCTGGACGCTGACGACGCGGATGCCGAAGGGCGCGAGCTCCATGCGCAGCGCGTCGGTCAGCGCGTGCAGCGCCGCCTTGCTCGCGCAGTACGCGCCGGCGAGCGGCGTGGTGAAGAACCCGACGATGCTGCCGACGTTGGCGAGCACGGCGCCGCCGTCGCGCGCCACCGCCGCGCGCAGCAGCGGCAGCGCGGCGCGCGTCACCGCGACCGGCGCGACGACGTTGGTCTCGAACTGGCGGCGCAGGTCCTCGCGGCCGAGGTCGAGCACCGCGCCCACCTGGGAGTAGCCGGCGTTGTTGACCAGCAGGTCGAGCTGCCCCGCCTCGCGGGCCACGGCGTCGAGGGCGGCGGCGATCGACGCATCGTCGTTTACGTCGAGCGCCAGGCCGCGCACGTTGTCGGTTTCGAGCGCCGCGAGCGCCTCCGGGCGCCGCGCGGTGGCGTAGACGCGCTGCCCGCGGCGGCCGAACTCGCGCGCCAGCGCGGCGCCGATGCCACTCGAGCACCCGGTGATGAGGATGGTCTTTCGCATGTCGGCGCCTCCGGCCGCGGTCGCAGTCGCAGGAGTATAGGGGCCGCAGCCCCCCGTACGGCTCAGCGGCGCGGCGGCCGCCGGCGGATCTCGGGCAGCACTTCGGCGCGGAAGACATCGGCGCCGACGCGGTCGATGCGCTGCGCGCCGATCATGGCGACCGCCTCCGCGTCGCTCGCCGCGAGCTTCCACTGTGCGTATTCGTCGGGCTGCGCGACGCCCATCGAGCGCGCCAGCAGGCTGGCGTAGTTCACCACGCCGAGCGGCGCCTCGGCCGACAGGCCGCACCACAGCCGCTGGCAGGAGTGGAACACGGTGACCAGGTCCTCGGCGCCGGCGGCGCGCGCCTCGGCCACGCTGCGCGCCATCACGTCCGAGAGCACCGCCGGCAGGCGGGCGAGCTCGGAGCACATGTGCGCCGGCACCTCGACCGTGCTCTCCAGCACGGTGAGCCCCGGCACCAGGCGCAGCAGCTCGGCCACCAGGCGGTTCACCTCGACCTCGCGAAAGCCGAGGTGCCGGTGCAGCATCACCGTGCGCGCCACCGGATGCACCAGCTTGGCGGCGAGGCGGTCGCGGTGCCGGTACAGCACCTCCGTGATGTGCGACACCTCGAAGCGCGGCTGCGTGTAGTGCTCGACGAAATCGCCCATGTGGCGATGGCAGGACGGGCACCAGGTGACGACGTCGTTGCCCAGCGCGTTGAACTTCTCCACCGTGCGCGTCGCCATGCCTTCGGCGGCGCGCAGGTTGGCATCCTTGGTGGTGCCGCAGCAGTAGGCCGGCCCGCCGGCGGGGCGCACCTCGACGCCGACTGCCTCGAGCAGCGCGATCGCCGCGTGAATGATGTCGGCGTGGCGCACGACGTTGCAGCCGTACCAGAAGGTCAGCGCTGCCATGCGTCGATCTCGTCGTCGTTTAGCTGCAGCGCGGCGAAGGCGTGGATGCGGCGGAAGAACGCCTTGTCCTCGGGTCGCTCGAGCTGCGGTGCGTCGCCGAGCGCGCCGAGCACCTTCATGCGCGCGACGCGCAGCATCAGCATCGGGTTGACGCCCTCCGGGCAGGCCGGCACGCAGCGCGCCGAGTAGGTGCACAGGTTGATCCACTCGAGCGCCGCGTCGGACCCGCGCGCGCCGCGCAGCAGCTGCAGCACGCCCTCGACGATCGCCGGGCCCGTCTGCGCCGCGAGCGCCTGCGAGTAGCCCGGCATCGGGCAGGCCTCGAAGCATTTGCCGCAGGCGGTGCAGCCGGCCAGGCTGTCGCGGCCCAGCCGATCGATGTAATCGCGCAGGTTCTGCGCTCTGGGACGGTCAGCTGCCGGGGAATCTGCCATGGTTCGCGGCCTGCGACATGCGTGCCGCGCAGGCTAGCACTGTCGCATCGGCGCGGCTACCGGCGCCGCGCAGCCGGCAGGGTTCTCGGCCCGATCAGATTCTGACAACCGTGGCGTGCCAAGGGTCTTCGACCGATGATCCACGTCAAGGAGGCCGGCGCCGCGCACCGCATGATGGACGCGTCGGATTGCGACGCATTCGGAAGCATCGGGCAGCCATGAAACTCCAGGGCAAAGTCGCCGCCATCACCGGCGGCGCACGCGGCATCGGGCACGCCACCGCGGTGAAGTTCGCCACGCAAGGCGCGCGCGTCGCGGTGTGCGACATCAACCCGCAGCTCATCGAGGAAACGCTCGCCGCGATCCGCGCGGCCGGCGGCGAGGCCGCAGGCTACCGCGTCGACGTCACCTACAAGGCGCAGATCGCCGCCATGGTCGAGGACGTGATGGCGCAGTGGGGGCGCATCGACTGCGTCGTCAACAACGCCGGCATCGTCATGGACGCGCAGCTCAAGCGCATGACCGACGAGCAGTTCGACAAGGTGATCGACATCAACCTGAAGGGCGTCTACAACTGCACGCGCGCGGTGGTCGACGTCATGCTGGCGCAGGGCTCGGGCGTGATCCTCACCACCTCGTCGATCGTCGGCCTGTACGGCAACTTCGGCCAGACCAATTACGCCGCCAGCAAGTTCGCGGTGATCGGCATGACCAAGACCTGGGCCAAGGAGCTCGGCCGCAAGGGCATCCGCGCCAACGCCGTGTGTCCCGGCTTCGTCGCCACGCCGATCCTCAAGCAGATGCCGGAGAACGTCCTCGCCGACATGGCGAAGAAGGTGCCCTGCGGCCGCCTCGGCACGCCCGAGGAAGTGGCCAACGTGTTCGCCTTCCTCGCCTCGGACGAGGCGAGCTACATCAACGGCGCGGTGATCAGCGTCGACGGCGGCATGACGCTCTGAGGCCGCCGGACGCCGGGGCGCGCTACACCGTCACGTACTGCGGGCCGCGCAGGTACTCGGCCCAGCCGTAGAGTCCGGCGTTGGTTTCGCGCCACTTCGGCCGGCTGCTGATCGCCTGGTACCAGCGCTGCAGGTTGGGGTAGGCGCTGAAGCGGCAGCCGATCGCCTCGCCGAGCGACAGCAGGCCGGCGCCGAAGTAATCGGCGATCGTCAGCGTGTCGCCGCAGACATAGGTCCCCTGCGGGCCGATCATGTGATCGTTCAGCACGGCGAGGTAGCGCTCGGCGCCACGCTTGCCCGCCTCGACCGCCAGCTGCTGCGCCTTGGCGTCGGGCAGCTTGTACGCGTCGAGGAT
>LJTQ01000092.1 GCA_001303445.1 Betaproteobacteria bacterium SG8_39
CGGCGCGCGAAATCGAGCTGCTCGGCGTCGCTGAAGGCCTGCTCGTGGAACACGCAGATCGCATGCGCGTCCATCGCCGCGCGGATCGCGCCGAGCGTCCCGGCGTCGTGCACCTCGCGCAGCACGATCGGGCTCGCTTCGGCGAAGAAGTGGGGATGCAGGCGCGTGAATGCGAGGGTCATGGGCCGGGTTGCGCCGCGTTCATCGAGAGCGCGCAGTTTACCAATCTTCGATTGACCCCCGGGGCACCCGGCCCTAGAGTGCAAGCGTCCGATCGGGACGGTCACTCGGGGGAGCCGGGATGCTGCGCAACGCGCTGCCGGCGCTCGCCCTCGCGCCCTGCCGTTCCCTTGCTGCGCGCCGGCGCAGCCCTCGTCGATCGGACCGCCATGACCTATGACGAGGCGGCCCGCTTCGTCGCCGCGCAGTACAACAGCTTCAGCCGCCTGCCCGGCATCATCGAGCTGCAGCGCCGCATGCTCGAGGCCGACTGGCTGCGCCTGCTCGGCGAGAACTGGTCGCACTGCGACAACATCGTGTGCTTCGCGAGGCAGCTGCGTCGCGCCCTGCCCGCGCGGCGCCCGATCGACGAGCTGATGACGGCGGGCGAGCTGGATGGCTACCGCGCCCTGCCGCTGACCATCACCGTATACCGCGGCGCAGGCGCGGAAGGCGGCGGCGGGTTTTCCTGGAGCCTGGAGCGCGCGGTCGCGGTGCGCTTTCCAAGCTATGCACGCTACCGGCCGGCGTCGGCGCCGACGCTGTTCGTCGCCGAAGTCGACAAGGGCGACATCCTTGCGCTGAAGCTGGATCGGGACGAGGCCGAGGTGATTGCCTTCAAGGTGCGGCAGGTATCGCAGCAGACGCTGTAAATCTGCAGGCGGGCGCCGGCGCCTTGACCGGCATCGAAGCGACCGGGTTGCCGCCCACCGTTCATCCGGGCACACTTTCCCAACGCAGCGGGGCTTTTGCCTCAGGACAAGACCGCGAGGGGCGACCATGACGACCGCGACGCAGATCCTTAAATCGAAATCCGACAAGTCGATCTACACGACCACGCCGTCCACATCGGTCTTCGATGCCATCAAATTGATGGCCGAGAAGAAAATTGGCGCGCTCGTGGTCACCGAAGGCGACTCGGTCGTCGGCGTCGTTACCGAGCGCGACTATGCGCGCAAGATCGTTCTCATGTCGCGCTCGTCAAAGGAAACGCCGGTTCGCGACATCATGACATCCTCGGTCATGTGCGTGCGCCCCGACCGGACGAGCGAAGAATGCATGGCGCTGATGACCGAACACCGCATGCGCCACCTGCCCGTCATGGACGACGGCAAGCTGATCGGCCTGATCTCCATCGGCGACCTGGTGAAAGACGTCATCTCGGAGCAACAATTCATCATCCAGCAGCTCGAGCAGTACATCGCGGGGAAACCCGGCTGAGCGTCCTGCGCGACGCGAAATGCAAGCGGTGCCGATCGACCCGTAGCGGCCGCTCGCGCAGCGCCTGACGAAGCTGCGCGTATCCGCCCGCATGTCTGTCTGACGCTCATCCGCTAAACTGCGTAGAGTCGGCCTTCAACGCATCGCAAAGGAAATTCCCGTGAGTCTGGACGGACGTCGGCGGTTTCTTGTCTGGGTGGGCGCGTTGCTTGCGGCGCCCGGCACCGCCGCGCAGCAACCGCGCGCCCGGATCGGATTCCTTGCCACCGGCACTCCTGCCTCGTCGGCGACGAATCGCAAGGCATTCTTCGACGCGCTCAGGGACAAAGGCTGGGTCGAGGGTCAAAATCTGACGGTCGATGTCCGCTATGCGGACGGCAAATTGGAGCAGCACGATGTGCTCGCGCGCGAGCTGATCGCGCTCAACCCGCAGCTCATCTATGCCCCGACCCAGCCTGGGGCGGACGCAATGATGCGATTGACGCGCAGCATCCCGATCGTGTTCGCGATCGTCCCCGACCCGGTCGGCTCGGGCTTTGCTGCGAGCCTCGCACGGCCCGGGGGCAACGCGACCGGGCTTTCCACCGTCAACGTGGCGCTCGGTCCCAAGCGTCTTGCGTTACTCAAAGAGGCGTTCCCTGCAGCACGGCGCGTGGCCATGCTGTATCAAGCCGAGCTGGACATGAACCGGCGTCAGGCCGCTGAAGTCGAGGCGGCGGCGCAGTCCATCGGCGTGGAGGTCGTACGAATCGGTATCGGTGGACCTGCCACGTTCGACGCCGCGTTCGGCAAGCTCGACGCGATGCAACCGGAAGCGATCTACGTGATGGAGAGCCCGCCGTTGCATACCCACCGCCGCAGCCTGATCGCCCGTATCGCAGAACGACGCCTGCCCGCCATGTACGGCATGCAGGTCTTCGCCGTCGACGGCGGGCTGATGGCCTACGCCATGAGCGTCCCGGACCAGTTTCGCCGCGCCGCCGGATACGTGGACCGGATCCTCTGGGGCGCCAAGCCCGGCGACCTTCCCATCCAGCAACCGACGAACTTCGATCTGGTCATCAACATGAAGACTGCCCAGGCACAGAGTTTGGCCGTTGCGCCCTCGATCCTGCTGCGCGCCGACCGGGTGATCGAATGACCGGAAATGGCCGGTAGGCGCCGGCGCCGAGGGTGTCCCCTCGACGCATTGCTGCCGGTGACTGAACGCGCGCCGTTCAGCGACCTAACGGACAGGTTGCGAGCCGGAAACAAATGAGCGGGGCTAGAGAAACTTCTCCGCGCATACGATGATCTCTTTGTTGGTCGAATGCTTCAGGCACTCCCTGGCATCCAGGCGCGATCGCTCCGTGAGCTGCCTGGGCGTCGGCTTGATGTCCTCGGCCATCGGTTCCGATTTCTTCGTTTCAGCCGCAGGCGACTTCACGCTCTGCGTCGTTTTCGACGTCTGGCCCCAGGCGGGCATCGCAAGCAACGCCGTGAGTGCTGCAAACAAGGCGAGTCGTTTCATGGCCCTGCTCCCTTAAGTTAGAGGGTTGAAGCAGCATAGTCGCACTGAAACAGCCCTGTAAAAAAGGGTAAGAATTCACGGATTTCCGACTCTGACGCGGTAAATGGCGCCGTGACCGAGGAAAAGATCCTCCGCTTTCACAGCCGCGGCCGCGGCACGCCCGGCGGAAGCTCGGCGATGCGCGCGAAGGCCTCGCCCGGCGCGTCCTGCGTGATGCCGAAGTGGTCTTCGAGGTCGGCGTGGCGGTGCCGTGCGAACGGGCGTGACAGCAGGCGTTGAATCGCCGATCGAGCATTGGACAGCCTGCGGGCTGCGGCATCAGCTGCGCCTGTGTACACTGTTTTCGAAAGCGTTCGCCCGCCCATGCCCGCCGACCTGCACGGCCTGCCGATCACCACCGCCTCGGCCGAGGCGGCCGCCGCGTTCGACCGCACGCTGACCGGCTACTTCAAGTACCGCGCCGACACGCCGACGCACCTCGCCGCAGCGCTCGAAGCCGACGCGGACTTCGCGCTGGCCCACATCCTGCGCGGCTACTTCATGCTGCTGGCCTTCAACCAGAACCAGGTCGCCGCCGCGCGTGAGGCGGCGCAGGCGGCGAAAAAGGCCATCGGCACCACGACGCCGCGCGAGCAGCAGCACCTCGCCGCGCTGGAGGCCTGGATCGCCGGCGACCTGGACCGCACCATCGGCCTCTGGGAGGAGATCCTCGTCGCGCATCCGCTCGACGTGCTCGCCTTTCGGCTCGCGCACTTCAACAACTTCTGGCTCGGCCGGCCGGCGGCGATGCGCGCCTCGATCGAGCGCATCGAGTCCAAGTGGGGCGCCGAGCTGCCCGGCTACGGCACGCTGCTGTCCTGCAAGTGCTTTGCCTACGAGGAATGCGGCGACTATGCCAGCGCCGAGCCCGCCGGCCGCAAGGCGGTCGAGATCGACGCCGAGGACCTGTGGGGCACGCACGCGCTGGCCCACGTGATGGAAATGCAGGGCCGCACCGTCGAAGGCATCGCCTTCCTCAACCAGATGGAGCCGCACTGGCAGGGGGCGAACAACCTGGCGCACCACCTGTGGTGGCACCGCGCGCTGTACCACTACGAGCGGCGCGAGTTCGAGGCGGTGCTGGATCTCTACGACCGGCGCTTTCGCAACCTCGCCTCGCCGCTCACGCAGGCGCAGCCCGACCTGTACATCGACATGCAGAACGCCGCGGCGATGCTGTTCCGCCTCGAGCGCCAGCGCGTCGACGTCGGCGAACGCTGGGTCGAGCTCGCCGACAAGGCCGAGGCGCGCATCGGCGACTGCCGCTCGGCGTTCACCCTGCCGCACTGGATGATGGCGCTCGCCGCCTGCGGGCGATACGCCACCGGAAACCGCATGCTGGAGGCCATGCGCGCCTTCGGCGACGGCCGCGAGACGCTGGCGCCGATCGTGCGCGACGTCGCGCTGCCGATCTGCGAGGCGGTGCTCGCGCATCGCACGGGCAACGCCGGGCGCGCAGTCGACCTGATGCGCCCGGTGCTCGAGACCATGCATTGCCTCGGCGGCAGCCACGCCCAGCAGGACGTGCTCGAGCAGCTGTTTCTCGACGCCGCGCTCAAGGCGCAGCGCCTCGACGACGTGCGCCGCCTGCTGGTGCGCGCCGCGCGCGACAAGCCGCTGCCGCTCGCGCAGCGCGTCGGCTACGCCGACGCGGAGAAAGCGCTCACGCAGTAGGCTTCAGGCGCGCCCGCGCGCGAGGAACTTCTTCAGCGCGCCGAGCGACCGGGTATTGAGCACGTCGCCCTTCTCCAGCCAGCCGCGCCGCGCCTGGCCGATGCCGTAGCGCAGGTTGTCGAAGTCGTCGATGCTGTGCGCGTCGGAGCTGACGCATACGAGGACCCCTTCGTCCTTCGCCATGCGGCAGTGCACGTCGCTGAGGTCGAGCCGCTCCGGATGCGCATTCAGCTCGAGCGCGATGCCCTGCGCCTTCGCCTTGCGCACGATCGCCAGCATGTCGACGTCGTAGGGCTCGCGCGCGTCGATCAGACGGCCGGAAGGATGCGCCAGGATCGAGACGAAGGGCGATTCCATCGCCGCCAGGATGCGCTCGGTCTGGCGTGCGCGCGACAGCTTGAAGTTGCTGTGCACCGCGCCGACCACCAGGTCGAGCGGCTCGAGCGCCGACTCGGGCAGGTCGAGCGACCCGTCCTCCAGGATGTCGACCTCGATGCCCTTGAGCAGCGTGAGGCCCTTCAGCGTGGCGTTCAGCGCGTCGATCGCCGCCACCTGCCGCGCGAGGCGTTGCGGGTCGAGACCGTGCGCCACGGTGACGCGGCGCGAATGCTCGGTGATCGCCAGGTAGGCGAAGCCGCGCGCCTGCGCCGCCTTGGCCATGTCCTCCAGGCTCGCGCGCCCGTCGGTGGCCTTGGTGTGCGCGTGCAGGTCGCCCTTAAGGTCCTCGAGCGTGACGAGCTTCGGCAGCCTGCCCTGCCGCGCCGCCTCGAGCTCGCCCTGGTCCTCGCGCAGCTCGGGCGGGATCCACGGCAGGCCAAATACCTTATAAACGGACTCCTCGGTTTCTCCGGCGATGCGCCGCTCGCCGCGAAACACGCCGTATTCATTCACCTTGAGCTTCTTCGCCTGCGCCATGCGGCGCAGCGCGATGTTGTGCGCCTTCGAGCCGGTGAAGTAATGCAGCGCCGCGCCGGCGCTTTCGCGCGGCACCACGCGCAGGTCGACCTGCAGCCCCGAGGCGAGCACCACGCTGGCGCGCGTCTCGCCCTGCGCCAGCACCTTCTTCACCTCGCCGTACTCTGCGAAGCGGCGCATCGCCGCCTGCGCCGCAGTGTCCGTCTCGGCGCTCACCAGAATGTCGAGGTCGCCCACCGTCTCCTTCATGCGCCGGTAGCTGCCGGCGACCACCACGCTTTTCACCCCGCGCGCCTTCTCCAGGTACGCGACCAGACTGCTCGCGTACTCGCCCGCGACGGCGAGCTTGAAGCGCTTGGTGGTGCCGAGCTGGGCGAGCGCCGCATCGAGCAGCGTCTTCTCGGTCTTGGCACCGAAGCCCGAGAGCGTTCGCAGCCGCCCGTCCTTTGCTGCACGCACCAGCTGCGCGAGGCTGTGCACCTCGAGCTCGCGGTTCAAGGTGCGCACGCGCTTGGGCCCGAGCCCCGGCAGGTGCAGCAGCTCGGTGATGCCGGCCGGCGCGCGCTTCGCCAGACGCTCGCGCAGCGCGCAGCTCCCGGTCGCCGCGATCTCCTTGATCTTGGCGCTCAGGTCCTCGCCGATGCCCGGCAGCTTCGGCAGTGCCTCGTCCTGCGCCAGGCGTTCGGCGATGTCGAAGCGCTGCTCGCCCACCACGCGCGCCGCGTTGCGGTAGGCGCGCACGCGGAACGGGTTGGCGTCCTCGAGCTCGAGCAGCTCGGCGATCTCTTCGAAGATGCGCGCGATGTCCGCGTTGTGCACCGGCACGCGAGCCGCTCCTAGACCGCGAATTCCTCGAGCACGTCGCGGTTCACTTCGACGCCGATGCCCGGGCGGCGCGGCAGCTCGATCCAGCCCTCGTGCTGCAGCACCGGCTCCTTCACCAGCCGGCTGCGGAACGGGTGCGACGAGGTGTCGTACTCGAACACCGGCTCGGCGGCGAAGAGCGCGTGGTGCGCCACCGGAATCGACGCGATCCACTGCAGCGAGGCCGCCTGGCCTACGCCCGAGCCCCAGACATGCGGATTGACCTGCACGCCCTGCGCGTGCGCCAGCGCCACGATGTGCTTGGCCGCGGTGAAGCCGCCGCAGCAGCACAGGTCGGGCTGCGCGACGTCGAGCGCGCCCTGCGCGAGCAGGCCCTGGAAGCCGAACAGCGTGTACTCGTTCTCGCCGCCGGCGATCGGGATGTCGAGCGCTTCGCGCACCGCGCGGTAGTCCGCTGGGCGCTCGGGCACCACCGGCTCTTCGTACCAGCGCAGCCCCGCGTCCTCCAGCGCACGGCCGAGGCGGATGGCGTCGGCCACGCCGTAGGCATGGTTGCTGTCGATCATCAGCGTCACCGGCTCGCCGGCGAGCGCCTCGCGCACCGCGCGCATCACCGCGAGGTCGTCCTCGATGCCGAAGCCGAGTTTGACCTTCATGGCACGAAAGCCGTTCTTGCGGTGGCTCGCCGCCTCGTCGGCGAGGCGCTTCGCCTCGCCGGGGCCGCGCAGGCGGTAAAAGCCCGTGGCATAGGCCTCGACGCGGCTGCGGAAGGCGCCGCCCAGCAGGCGGTGCACCGGCACGCCGAGCGACTTGCCGGCGACGTCCCACAGGGCGATGTCGACGCCGGAGAGCGCACCCATCAGCGCGCCTTTCTGTCCGTAGTCGCGCGTGTGGTGATACATGCGGTGCCACAGCACCTCGACGTCGCGCGGGTCGGCGCCGAGCAGGATCGGCTTGAGCGCATGCTCGATTGCCGCGGCGGCGATCTGCGGCGGCTGCAGGCCCATGCAGATCGACTCCCCCCAGCCGGAAACGCCGGCGTCGGTGAGCACTTCGACCAGCGTCGCGCCGCGCGCCTTCACCCAGCCCTGCGAATAGGCGAACGGCGTCTCGAGCGGCGTCGACAGGCAGTAGGTCCTGATGTCGGTGATCTTCACGCGGCCCCCTTCCAGGCCCCGGGATCGACCAGGTGCGCGGGGCGGCGCCCGAGCGAGACGTCGACGATGCTCCTCAGCCCGGTCGAGGCGATGTCGTGGAAGCATTCGTCGGTCCAGCACAGCGCGTGCGGCGTGACGATGACGTTGTCCAGAGCGAGCAGCGGGTTGGCGGGATCGATCGGCTCCTGCTCGAAGACGTCGATGCCAGCGCCGGCGATGCGCCGCGCCCGCAGCGTCTCGATCAGCGCGGGCTCGTCGACCACCGGGCCGCGCCCCATGTTGATGAAGAACGCCGTAGGCTTCATGCGCGCGAACTGCGGCGCGCCGATCAGGTGATGTGTCTCGTCGTTCAGCAGGCAGGCGACGACCACGAAGTCGGCCTCGCCCATGAGTCGATCGAGGTCGACGCGCCGTGCGCCGAGCGGCGCGAGCACCCCGTCGTCCACGTAGGGATCGGCGACCAGATGGCGCATGCCGAAGGGCTGCGCGACGCGCAGCAGCTCCTGGCCGATGCCGCCGGCGCCGACGAGGCCCAACGTACGGCCGACCAGGCCCACCCCCATGTGGCTCGTGCGCTCCGCCCAGCGGCCGGCGCGCGTCAGGCGGTCCTTGACGAACAGCCGCCCGGTGAGCGCGAAGAGCATGGTGAGCGTGGCCACCGCCACCGGCCGGCGCACCGCGAGCGGCGTGTTGGTGACCAGGATGCCGCGTTCGCTCATCGCCGGCACGTCGACCGAGTCGTAGCCGACGCCATGGCGGGCGAAGATCTTCACCCGGCAATCCTCGCGCGCCACCGAAGCGCGCGTCACCTTCGGTGCGTTGACGTAGATGCCGTCGTAACGCGCCGCGACCTCGGGGGTGATCTCGCGCAGCGTCTCCGGGATGTACTCCCACTCGATCGCCGGGTTCGCCTCGAGCACCTCGAGCGCCCGGCGTCCGAACGCCGGCTCGCCCTGCGCATCGCGCAGCTCGCGCGTCAGGCCGACCTTGAAGCTCATGCGCCGCCCTTGAGGGGCGCCAGCGTGCGGCGGATCGCCGCCTGCAGCAGCGTCTGGTCGAGGCCCGCAGCGATCATGTTGAAGCCGAGCGCGCGGTAGCGCTGCGCCCAGCGCGCGTCGGCCGCCATGAAGCCGAGCCCCTTGCCGTGGCGCCGCGCGGCGCCGACGAGGGTTTCGATTGCGGCGAGATACTGCGGGTGCTCGAAATCGCCCGGGATGCCGAGGAAGTTCGTCAGGTCGAAGTGGCCGAGCCAGAGTACGTCGATGCCCGGCGTCGCGGCGATCGCCTCCACCTCGGCGAGACCGCGCTCCGACTCGATCTGCGCGATCACCAGCGTGCGCTGGTTCAGCGCGGCGACCTTCGCCTTCACGTCGCCGCCGGCGTAGTCGTCCTGCGCGATGCCAAAGGCTGCGCCGCGCCGCCCCTGCGGCGGATAGTGCGTCGCCTCGACGATGCGCCGCGCCTCCTCGGCGCTCTCCACCATCGGCACCATCACACCGTGCGCGCCGACGTCGAGCGCACGGGCGAGGAAATGGTATTCGCTGCGCGGCACGCGCACCATCGGCGAGAGCGCAATGCCGCGGCAGGCCGCGAACAGCATCTTCAGCGTCTCGAAGCCGAGGCCGCTGTGCTCCATGTCGAACAGCGCGAACTCGCAGTCCGCCGCCTTCAGCACCTGCGGCATGCCGGGCGAGAAGAACTCGAATACCAGCGCGCCGAGCACGGTCTCGCCGGCCAGCGTGCGCGCCTTGATCGCGTTCGGCGCGACAGCGCTCATTCGTGCGCCCACTTGTGCACCGACTTGAGGATGCGCGCGTCGGCGAAGCCGAGCTTGGCGAGCACCGGCGCGCGCTCGAAGCTTTCCTCGTAGCGCGTCATCAGGCCGTCGTCGAGGCGCACCTTCGACATGCCGCGAAAGGCGATGCGCCGGCCCTCGGCGCCTTGCATCGTCGCGGTGTAGGAGAACAGGTAGCTGGCATAGCCGATGCGGCCGTCCGAGACCGCGTCGCTCAGCACCCAGCTGAAATCCTTCGCGTCGCCGTAGAAATGCCTGCGCACCATCTCGGCGATCGCGGCGCGGCCCTTGAACTCGCCGTAAAAGCCGTCGTGGTAGACCCCGGTTTCGGCGAAGCAGGCTGCGGCGCCCTCCGGGTCGCCACTGCAGATCGACTGGGTCATGCGCCCGATCAGGGCTGCGAAACGCGCGGATGCGTTGGACATGCGAACCTCCTCCGTTGAGCAGTTCGATCTTAGCAAGCCGAAAAGGCTCCGCGTTACACTTGTTCGCTGCGCAGCCTCATCAACGACAACACGCAAACCGGGAGAACCCCATGGACAAGAGATCGCACAAGGAACGCTACGCCGACGGCCTGAAGACGCGGCGCGAGGTGCTGGGCGCCGAATACGTCGACAAGGGCATGGCCGCGGTCGACGACTTCAACGCGCCCTTCGTCGACCTGCTCAACAGCTATTGCTGGAACGACGTCTGGAACCGTCCCGGGCTGCCGCGCCAGACGCGCTCGATGCTCAACCTCGCCATGCTCTCCGCGCTCGGCCGCTCGCAGGAGCTGAAACTGCACATCAACGGCGCGCTGAACAACGGGCTGACCAAGGACGATATCCGCGAGGTGTTCCTGCAGGTGGCGATCTACTGCGGCGTGCCGGCTGCGGTGGAAAGCTTTCGTTGCGCCAAGGAAGTGTTCAAGGACCGCGGCATCTGAGACGCGGCACGCCGGCCGCCGCTAGAGAAAGGGCTCGGCGCGCTTCAACAGCTCGTCCAGGCCCGGCTCCTTGGGATTCTTCGGCTTGCCCGGATGGATGATGGCGACCTGGCAGTTTTCCGCCGCCTCCACCAGCTCGCGATAGCTGCCGGCGCTCACGTCGACGATGCGCGCCTGCTGGTTCTCGTCGTAGGCGAACATGCGCGGGTTGATCTGGGTGCACTCGTTGCAGGTTGAGCAGCGCG